>JBEKLS010000052.1:0-24132 GCA_050010075.1 Binatus sp. (SeqCode)
TACCTGCCGCCCGGCTACGCCGATGAGATGCGCAAGGCCGGCATGACGCAGCCGGATGGCATGCCGGACTATCCGCAATGGAGCCCGCAGCTTGCGCTGGAGAAGTACGACGAATTCGGCATCGAGACCGCGATACTTTCGATCTCTTCGCCCGGGGTCCACTGTGGTAACGATGCGGCGGCACGGCGGCTTGCACGAAAGGTCAACGAGGCGGGCGCCGAGTTGGTCGTCAAGTATCCGGGACGCTTCGGGTTATTCGCTGTTCTCTCGATGCCCGACGTGGACGCTTCGTTGGAGGAAATCGCTTATGCGCTGGACGTTCTGCATGCCGACGGTATCGGCCTGAAGACGAACGCCCTCGGCATCTACCTCGGCGACCCGCGGTTCGATCCGATTTTCGAGGAACTCAACCGGCGCAAGACAACTGTTTTCATCCATCCCACCTCACCGACGTGCTGGCAGGCGTGCGCGATCGGTTATCCGCGGCCTTTGATCGAGTTTCCGTTCGACACGGCGCGCGCGGTGACCAACCTGATCTTCAGCGGGACGATTGAACGCTGCCCGAACCTGCGAATCATCGTTTCGCACAACGGAGGCGTAGTCCCTTTTCTCGCGGACCGAATCACGAAGATCGGCAATCAACTCAAACTGAACCAGCCCGGCGCGCAGGACGCCATCTCATATATGCGGCGCCTGTATTACGACACGGCTATGGCGGGCTCAAACTACAGCCTTTCCTCGCTGCTACAATTGACCGATGTTTCGCACATCCTCTATGGCAGCGATTGGCCGTGGTACCCGGAAGCGGGAGCGCAGATGACCAATCAAGACCTCGAGGCGAGCGCTCTTCTGAACGACCAGCAACGACGCGCGATTTATCGCGACAATGCGCTCGGCTTTCTGCCCGGTGTGATATCGCGCGCCAAGAAATAGCCGCGACGGCGTCCGCACCGCACCTCCGATAGTCCAGTAATTCCGTCCTCGTGATCGGAAGATTCGGGCACCGTTCAAATTGCGGAAGATTTTACATACCGCATCGTTTTTCGATTCGTTTGCGATTCTCCATTGCATCTTGCACGGCAGAAGCGTTATCTACGGTCAAATTTAGCTGCCGTGAGTGCGGTCTAACGCTAGCAAGCACATTCGTCAATTAATCGGCGCGGATTGCTCGAACAGAGCCCAGGTATTCAGAGTGGCCCCGATGCGGAGAACTGACATAGCGAACTCCGAGAGAACCTTTCTACTCGTCATGCTCGTGATCGCGTCGGCGATCGGATCGGCGCATGCAGGGACGATTGCGAGCCGTGTGCTCGGTCAGCCGGATTTGTTTCACAACTCGGCGAATACCGTCGACCCGCAATCGATCGTGATGAACAACTCACACGGCGGTGTCGCCGTCGATCCGGCAGGACATCTTTACGTCAGCGACCAGGGCAACAACCGGGTCCTCGGATGGCATAGCGTGAGCGCGCTGGTCAACGATGAGCCGGCCGATCTCGTAATCGGGCAGTCGGATCTCTTTACGGGTCTCGCGCCCAGCAGCACGAGCGCGAGCAGTCTGTCCGGTCCGCGCGGTGTCGGGGTGGACAGTGCGGGCAACGTGTATGTGGCCGATACGGGAGACTCGCGCGTGCTCATATTTTCCGATCCGTTCACGACGATGTCGCAGACGGGTCAGACGGCGGGATTCACCGCGTTCGCCGTGCTAGGGCAGGACGGCGATTTTGCCTCGGGTGGCTGCGATATCGGCAACGGCAGCTCCGCTTCGCCGGAGACGCTCTGCTCGCCCGAAGACGTCAAGGTCGACGCTTCCAACAATGTCTATGTGGCTGACACCGCCAACAACCGCGTGCTCGAGTACAGCGCTCCCGTCAACACCTCGACCTTCGCTGCGAATCGCGTCTTCGGGCAGCTCGGCAGCTTCGTCACAACCGGCATCAACACGGGCGGCATCTCGAAGGACAGCCTGAAGGAGCCCACCGGACTCGCAATCGACAGTCACAACAATCTTTACGTCGTCGATTTCGGTAACAACCGCGTGCTCGAGTTCAACACTCCGCTGTCCACCACGATGATCGCCGGCAGCGGCGACACCAGCGCGGACCAGGTATGGGGACAGGCGGGATCTTTTACCGCGAGCACCTGCAACAACGGCGGCGTGTCGGCCAGCTCGTTGTGCTTCCCAATCAAGGCGGCGGTCGACAGTTCCGGTGATCTATATGTTTCCGACATCGATTCCCACCGGGTGCTCGAGTATAACGAAAGCGCCAATCCGCCGACGAATCTGACGGCCAACAAAATATTCGGACAGACGACTGCGTCCGCCCAGAGCTGCAACCAGGGCGCCAACAGCCCAACCGCGAGCACGCTATGCAACCCGACGGGTCTCGCGGTCGATGGTAGCGGCGAACTCTTTACGCTCGACGGCGCCAACAACCGCGTGCTTGATTTCAAGAATCCGCTCAGCTCAACGACCGCGAATCTTGTCCTGGCCGAGCCGGACTTCGTCCACAGCAACGACGCTATCGAACGGGGATCGCTCAGCGCGCCGAAGCAGATCGCGATCGATCCGGATACCGGCGGTATCGTGGTCGCGGACAATGGCAACCATCGCGTGCTTGGGTGGCACGACGCCGAGACCTATGCCAGCGGTGCTCCCGCCGATCTCGTGATTGGCCAGCCGGATTTCTATTCCGGGCAACTCAACGTCAACGGCGGGTCGCCGACCGCCAGCACGCTTTGGTCTCCAAGCGGAGTGGCGTTCGACTCCAACGGCAATCTCTACATCGGAGATTCGGGCAACAACCGCGTCGTTGAATACACCGCGCCGTTTGCAGCATGCGAGGGCGCATTTCCATGTATCGGTGGCGCGGCGCATCTGATTTTCGGTCAAGCCAGCGCGACCGCGGACTCCTGCAACGCGGGCGGCAATCCCAGCGCGACGACTCTTTGCCAGCCGATGCAGGTTGCCGTCGACAGTTTCGACAATCTGTACGTCGCGGACTACGGCAACGACCGCGTGCTTGAATACAACACGCCGTTGACGACGGTTGGCGCGGTGACGGGCAGCGGCGACACGACCGCGGATCTCGTGTTCGGGCAAGGAACGCCCGGCACCGGAACGGATTTCACCACCAGCACCTGCAACCGGAGTCTGACTGGTCTGACCGCTACCAGTATGTGCAACCCGATAGGGGTGGGCGTTGATCCGTCCAACAATGTCTACGTCTCAGACACGACCAACGCTCGGATTCTCGAGTTTAATGAGACTGTCAGCGCCACTATCGCGCCCACGAACGTCACTGCGAACGCCGTCTTTGGGCAGAACAATCAATTCATCGACAATCTGCAGCTTGCGACCAGCGCAGGTTCGTTGTTCCTTCCTTACGGTGTCGGTTTCGACGCGGCCGGAAATCTTTACGCCGCCGACGAAGGCGCCGAGCGCGTGCTCGAATATTTCACTCCGCTTACTACCACCGCGACCAAGGGCAGCGGCGACACCATCGCCGACGTGGTCTGGGGCCAGGGCGGCAACATGATGAGCTCCGGATGCAACGTCGGGGGACCGAGGGCGGCCGCCGCAACACTTTGCGGCCCGAGCGCAGTGGTCGTCGATGGAGCCGGCGACGTCTACATCTCGGACACGAGCAACAGCCGCATCACCTCATACGCACCGCCGTTCGCGCCGCCTGGCGCATCGGTTGTGCCAGAGTCCGACGGCGTCCTGAGCATCGAGCCGGCCTTGCTCAAGTTCAAACCGACCCGCGTCGGCAAGCATCGCGTGCGCGAAGTTACTCTCACCAACGAGGGCGAGGTTGCGGTGCGAATCGGGAACCTCACCTCGCTCGGCGATTTCAGTTTCCTCAACGGCTGCCCCGCGCAGTTGACGCCCGGCTCGAGTTGCTCGATCCGTGTGACCTTTGCGCCAATCACGGCGGGCAAGCGTGGCGGGGTGCTCGCGATTGGTGACGACGCGCGCAGCAGTCCGCATCAGGTGGGACTTGCCGGGCACGCGAAGCGTCGAGGTGCGCGATGAGTCCCCGGATGCACGGCCCAACTTCGCGCCCGCTTTCTTTGCGATCATTGGCCGCGATCCTCGCGGTGCTCGCGACGACGCTGATCGTCGTCACGATGCTGCCGGCAGCTACCGGAGATACGGTTGCCGACCATGTGCTCGGGCAGCAGGATTTTCTCCATGCCATGGCGAACACCGTCAATGGAGGTTCGCTCAACACGCCGAACTTCGTTGCGGTGGATCGCGCCAACGACCATCTCTACCTGAGCGACACGATGAACAACCGCGTGCTCGGATGGCGCAATATCGCGACCTTCGTCAACGGGCAGCCGGCCGACCTCGTGCTGGGTCAGCCCGACCTCTTCTCAAATCTCAAGAACGGAAACGGCGGCACGACCGTCGGCCCGCTGAAGTACAGCGCTCCCACCGGCGTCGCGGTCGACAGCCAGGGTAATCTGTACGTCTCGGACACCGGCAACAATCGCGTGCTCGCGTACGACGCGCCGTTCAGCTCATGCACGAGTTTCCCATGCGCGGGACCCGAGCCCGTCGCGATCTTCGGGCAGATTGGCGACTACACTGCCGACGGATGCAACCTGGGCGCATTCACCGTTGCCGCAAGCGCCGACAGCCTCTGCTCCCCGCAAGGATTGGCGGTCGACGCTCACGACAATCTCTACATCGCCGACGATCAGAATAGCCGCGTGCTGGAGTTCAACACTCCACTGACGACGACCGCCGTTGCCGGCAGCGGCGATACGACAGCCGACCTCGTGTTTGGGCAGGGAACGACGGGCACCAACTTCACCACCGATAATTGCAACAACAACGTCAGCGTCAACGCCGACTATGCATGCAATCCGCAGGCGGTCGGAGTTGACCCGTCGGGCAACGTGTACGTCAGCGACACCGGTAACAGCCGCGTGCTCGAATACAATGAGTCAACGACGCCGCCCGGCAACGCCGTACCAAATCTTGTCTTCGGTCAGTCCAGTTTCACGACGGGAACATGCGGCGGCGCAAGCGCTACCGGCTTGTGCTTTCCGCTGCAAGTTTCGTTCGACGGCGAGAGCAACCTCTACATCGCCGACGCGCGGGACAATCGGGTGCTCGAGTACAATACCCCGCTGACGGTGACCGGGACGCCCGGTAGTGGCGACACGACGGCCGACCTCGCGTTCGGAGTGCCCACGGTAAGCTCGACTGGCAATTGCACCAGTGGGCATACGGTGTCGTCAACGACTATGTGCGCGCCGGCTGGCGTGGACCTGGACGACGCTGGCGACGTGATTGTCGCGGATACGGCGGACAATCGCGCGATGGTGTTCGATACGCCGCTCACGACCAACACAACTGCCGACGTTGTGCTCGGCCAGCCCGATTTCTCGCACACGACGGCCAACACGGTTGAGCCGTGGACGATGTCCTCGCCGCGCGACGCCGCGATCGATCTGAAGTCGACCCCCAATCATCTGTACGTCGTCGACCAGACCAACAGCCGCGTGCTCGGATGGAACAACGCCACTTCTTTTGCGAACGGCGCGCCGGCAGATTTGGTTTTGGGACAGCCCGACTTCTACACGAGCTCGTCAAATACGGGCGGCGAAAGTTTGAGCACGATGGCGGGGCCGTACGGCGTGGCGGTTGACGGCAGCGGCAATCTCTACGTTTCCGACAGCAGTAACAACCGGGTGCTGGAGTTCAACACGCCGTTCACCGCATGCGCCAACACCTTTCCGTGCGTCGGTGGGGCGGCGGCGTTGGTGTTCGGCTTGACTGGTACTTCGACCCAAAGCTGCGCGGGCACAGCCAGTGCGACAACCCTGTGCACGCCAAAGGGTGTTGCGATCGATTCAACCGGCGACCTGTACGTCGCCGACTTCGGCGACAACCGCGTACTGGAATACACGAGTCCGCTGACTAATAGCACCGCCGATCTCGTATTCGGTCAGGGAACCTCGCCCACCTTCGTCACCACTACATGCAACGGTCCGTCGAGCACCGAGAGCGCGACGACCCTATGCCGTCCCAGCGCGGTCGCGGCCGACGCTTCAGGGAACATCTATATTGCCGACGGCAACAACGATCGGGTGCTCGAGTACAACCAGACCGGCACGCCGCCGTCGAACATCACCGCCAGCAAGGTCTTCGGCCAGGGCGGCAGCTTTACCACGAGCGGATGCAACGCCGTGAATGCCGGCACGCTCTGCAATCCACAGCAAATCGCGTTCGACACGACGGGCAACGTGTACATTGCCGACGACTCGGAGAGCCGCGTGCTCGAGTACAACACTCCGCTCACGACCACTGCCGTCCCTGGCAGCGGCGACACCAATGCGGACCGCGTGTTCGGCCAGGCCGATGACACGGGCACGGGGGCCTGCAACTTCGGCGACCAAACGCAGCCGGCAGCTTCGACGCTATGCGGTCCGGTCGGCGTAGCGCTGGACCCGGTAGGCGACCTGTTTGTAGTGGACGCCGGCAACAACCGCATTCTGAAGTACGATCAGCCGCTGCTGGTGTCTGCTACGCCAACGCCGACTGCTACATCGACAGCGGCGACGCCAACTGCGACCGCAACTCACACGGCGACGGCGACCGCAACTGCGACGAGAACTGCAACCGCGACTGCGACTTCGACCTCGTCGAGAAGTGCGACACCAACCGCAACGGCGACTGCGACTCGCACTGCGACTGCCACTCCAACCCAGGAGGGCGCGACTCCAACGGCGACTCCGACTGCAACAGCGACTCCAATTCCGCCGAAGGTGACGCTCAGCACCACGACGGTGTCATTCGCAACGAGCACGACCATCGGAAAAACCAGCAAGCCCAAGACCGTGAAGATCAAGAACGCGGGCAGCAAGAAGACCGGCGCGCCGTTGTTCATCACAATGGAGACCGCGTCGCCGCCGGTGTTCGCGGTCAAAGCGCATTGCGTCAAAACGCTCAAGCCCGGTAAGAGCTGCAAGGTGTCGGTGACATTCAAGCCCACCGATACGACGCCACAGACTGGAGAGCTGATGATTTTCGACAACGTGGCCGGATCGCCGCAGGTGGTGGGGCTGTCCGGAACGGGTAAGGCTCCCAAGCCGAAGAAGTAGCTTCAGGCAGTCAGGTTGATCTCGCGACGAGGGCGCAACTCGCGCACGCCGCGTCCCAGGCGGCGTCGCAGCAGCACGCGCAACGCGACCCCGTCGGCATAGCCGACTCGCGAGGCGATTTCCTCGACGCCTTCATCGCTCGTCCGCAACAGATGGACGGCGAGTTCTATGCGTAAGTCCTGGAAATAGGACAGCGGCGACTTCCCAAGTACCTTGTGCATCCGGCGAGCGAGCGTGCGTTTGCTGGTTCTCGCCGCGCGCGCCGCCTCATCCAGGGAGAAACCTTTTGCCAACCGCTTGCGCGACCATCGTTCAAAGCGCTCGACCACGGGATCCGAATGCGCCAGATGACTCGGTATCATGTAGGCCGCCTGCGACGGCCGAGTATCGACGACCAGGTACTTCGTCGTCATCGCCGCGAGTTCGGGGCTGGCCTGCCGAATCAACCACAGCGCCATATCCAGGTGGCTGAGCGCCGCGCCGGCGGTCACGAGCTGACCGGAGGGAACGATGATGCGCGATTCGTCGAGGCGCACCTTCGGATAGCGTTGGCGAAACAGCGGCGCGAGCCACCAGGTCGTGGTCGCGTCGTGGCCGTCGAGCAGCCCGGACTCGGCCAGCACGAAGGTGCCGATACAAGCTGCCGCCGTCATCGCGCCATCGCCGGCCCATCGCCGCAGCGTGTCCCCGGCATCACTTACATCTCGCCGCGCCAATGCTGCCAGCAGCGGGTCAGGCATCTTGTAACCGAGCGCCGGCACGATCGCCAAGTCCGGCGCTCGGCGGCCTGCGGCCGGAAGGATCGGGACGCTCAGCCCTTGCGATGTACGCACGGTTTTCCGCACACCGACGGTACTCACATCGAAGCGCAATGAAGTGATTCCAAAGATCTCGGCGAGTTCGTTGGCGGTGCCAAACGCGTCGAGCACCGTCGCCAGGCCCGTATCGAAGACACCATCGAGGACCAGCACGTCGATCTTCATGGCAAGAACAATATCAAAATAGTCAATATTGCCAATGGACGATTATCCTGCACGCCCTTATTTTCCAACCCAGGGAGAATAATATGGTGCAGATTATTGGCAGCTATCTTTCGCCTTACGTGCGCAAAGTGCTCGTGGTTCTCGACCTGAAAGGCATTTCGTACGAAATCGATCCGATCGTCCCTTTTTTCGGCAACGATCGTTTCTCGCAGATGAGCCCAGTGCGGCGCATTCCCGTGCTCATCGACGATGACGCCACGCTCGCCGATTCTTCCGTCATCTGCCAGTACCTCGAGGATCGCTATGCGCAGCCTGCGCTCTATCCCGCCGACATCGTGGACCGTGCGCGGGCCAGATGGCTCGAAGAATTCGCCGATTCGCGCATGGGCGACGTGTTCATCTGGCGGCTGTTCAACCAGATCGCGATCAAACCTGCCGTATGGGGCGAGCAGACCGACAAGTCAGTGGTGGATAAAACTATCCGCGAAGACATTCCGCTGGTGCTCGACTACCTCGAGACGCAGGTTCCTGCCGCGGGGTTTATCTTCGGCGGCGTCTCGATCGCCGATATCAGCATCGCGTGCTTCTTTCGCAATGCTGCGTTTGCGCAGTTTCAGGTGGATGCGGCCCGATGGCCTCGAACTGCCGCATTTGTCGCTCGCGTTCTGAATCTCGAGAGCTTCGCCAAGCTCAAGTCGATCGAGGATCGCCTGATACGTACGCCGCTGGCGCACCATCGAGACGCGCTGATCGAGATGGGCGCGCCGCTGATGAAAACAACTTGCGGAACCGAGCAGCCACGCCGCGGCGTCATGCGGAACGACTAGCCTTTTATGGTCCGCGCGAGGGCGCGTCACGGACCGAGGTCTATCGCGGGGTAGTAAACTCCCTGCGGCTGGCGGACCCACCATGCGCCGGTCGCTTTCTTTTCTTCGGGGCTGGTGTAGCGATAGTCGTAAACCACGGCCCGCACGAAACGCGGCGGTTTGTCGGGAAACGGATTGTTCCCGAGCAGCGCGATCACTTGCGGCGAACCTTGCAGCAGCCGCTGGAGAAATATCGAAATCCAGGGATTATCAGTTGCGCTGCCGAGCGCGGCGAACCACATCTGCCAGTCGAGCCGCGGCTGGTGCGGCAGGTTCCATCGCGGCCGCCGCATCACGTCGCCCGGTTTGTATTTGAACGCGTACTCGCGCCAGTTAACGCCGTCATCCGAGCCCTCGATTATGATTTCCGGCCGCGTGGTCGTCATCACCGCAAACAAACCGTAGGTGTTGACGATGAGCAGCGGCGAAATCTCACTGGCGATCGACGCGGACGAGCTTGAGATTTGACCGCCGAAGGCCCCGTGAAGCTGCACGAGACTGACGAACACGATCAGCGTCGCGAACGCGCCGACGAAGACCGTCGCGATTCTTCCCGGTCTGACGTCGCGGACGTCGTCGTGCACAAACCTGGTCAGACGTCGCGGGAGAATTTTGCGCAGCGCCGCATCGTCGAACAGCACCAGGCACAGGGCCATCGTCAGCAAATTGAAAAAGGCATAGTTGCCGGTGAGAAGGATCACGACCTGCAGCAGCAAAATGCCGAAGGCCGCGACGAACCTGAGCCGGCGCGGGCAGAAGATCAGGAACGGCAGTCCCAGCTCGATGACGAAGGTCGCCACTGTTAACGCGGCCAGTACGGCCGGCGGCAGGTGATGGGCGTACCAGGCCAGCGGCGTCGGCAGCGGCTCGGTCTGAAAATAATAGGAGAGCGCGGAAAGGTTGTGCCAGGTGGGGTCACCGCTCAGCAGCTTGACCGCGCCAGAAAGAAGCATGAAGCGGAACAACAGCCAGCGCAGCAGCCATATGCCGGGCCTGGTCGCGATACTTAGGAGGAACGCGAGGAAGCCGGTCTCGAGCAACAGCACGTCCCATTGAAAACCCATGAATATCTGGCCGGCGAAAAAGAGCGAGAGATATAGCGCGTAGCAAAGGAACAGGCTGAGGCGCGGCAGCACGTTGAAGATCACGAGCACGGACAGCACCGCGCCCGCCCAGCACACGGCCTGAATCGCAAAGTCGCTCTGGCTCAGCCAGAACACCATCGGAAATTGCGTGTAGCCTTGCGAACCGAGCTGGTTGCGGGCGGCGTCGACGAATTCGGGCAACGGCATGATGCCGTGGCTGCCGATCAATCCCAGGGCCTGCACGCCAAATGAAACAAAGGCGGCGAAATAAATAAGTCCCATCGCACGCAGAAACAGCCACGCGACCAGCTCGAACTGCGGCGGCTCATGATCGCGGCCCCATAGCCACCGGCTCGGGCGATAGAAGGCGGAACGATGCGAAGCGACGATCGCGTAGATGCGCTCGGCGAGCGGCGCAAAACCCGGAAGATGCCGATAGAGCATCAGCCATAAGCCCTTGCCGCTGGCGTGACTCAAGGTCAGGAGAGCGGCTTCGGCGCCGCTCGCAATTTTCCCGTCGGGCGCCACGTACTGGACGGCGCGCTGGAACGCGGCCACGGGAATTTCCGGATATTCGGCGCCGACTTGCTGGTACGGCGCATAAGTCACGCGATCGCCGGTGAGTTTTTGCCAGTAGCGCACACAGTAGATGCAGAATCCGCAATCGCCGTCGTAGATCAGAAGCGGCTTTGTTGGCATCGGGGCAGACCGTCAAGGATTGCTGCGAAGCGGCGCAGAATTAATGTCGTTATCGGCCGCGAGAAAGTTTAGCAGTGAGGCGTTGAACATCGCGGGATTTTGAATAAACGCGAAGTGACTCACCTCGGGCAGGATCAGTTCGCCGGCGCCGGGAATCAGTGCCGCCATGTGGTCGGTGTTCTCGCGCTTGATTGCCTCGTCGTGATCGCCGTCGACGATCCATGTCGGCACGTTGATGTGGCTCAACTGGTCGTCGGTGAAGTACGGCTCGCTCGCCCACATGTGCTCGATATTTGCGAGGAATGCTGCGAACTGTTTCGGAGTCGGCGAGAGCTCCGCATACTCGCCGGCTGCGCGTTGGATATAGGCAGTGAAGACCGGGCTCTTGCCCACATCTTTCACGCCGGACGGATCGGAGTTAGCCGCAAACGCGAACAGCCGCGTCAGGCGTTCCGGATGATGGATCGCGATATCGAGACCGATGATAGCTCCGTCACTCCATCCGATTAATGCCGCGCGGCGGATATGCAGATAGTCCATGAGCGCGAGAACGTCCGACGACATCAGATCGTAACCGATTGGCGCGTCGGTTCGCGTGCTGCGTCCGTGGCCGCGGCTATCCAGTACGATCACGTGGTAGTGCGGCGCAAGCGCCGCTACCTGCAGTCCCCAGTAGTTTGAATTCGCCAGGCCGCCATGCACCATGATGACCGGAGCGCCGCGACCGAACTCCGCGTACCACAAGCGGATGCCGTCGATGGGCGCTGTGCCGATTCTGTTTGGCCTGGGCAGCATGGGTGTCGGCGGCAAACGCAACCACGGCGCCTGGGCGCCGGCGGATGGTGCAACAGCCAGCGCGCCGAGCATCAGAAGGAAGACCAGGAAGCAACGCATTCGACGCATGATTGGCTAACACCGATAACGCGGTTGGCGGCCGAACGGAAGGCGGCGTTTGGTCATTGCCGTTGCGCTTGAATCTTTGACCTGAGTTGGGTAACGCTCGATGCAGGAGCTTTGTACCATGAGTGATATCGAAAACGTTTCGTCCGCCGGCAATGACAAGAATGGGCTCGACTTCGACCCCGACACCCTCCGCGCCAGGTATCAGCAGGAGCGCGACAAGCGCATCCGCTCCGACGCCAACGAGCAGTACATCGAAGTGAAGGGCGACTTCAGCCGCTATGTGGATGACCCGTACGTCGATCCAGGCTTCACTCGGGCGCCGCTGACCGACACGGTTGACGTGGTGATCATCGGCGGCGGCTTCGGCGGACTGCTGGCGGGCGCGCGTCTGCGCCAGGCAGGCGTGCAGGACATCCGCATCATCGAGAAAGGCGGGGACTTCGGCGGTACCTGGTACTGGAACCGCTATCCCGGCGCGCAGTGCGATATCGAGTCGTACATTTATCTGCCGCTGCTCGAGGAAACCGGCTACATCCCGAAGGAGAAATACTCGTTCGCGCCGGAAATCCTGGAGCACTCGCGGCGCATCGGCGAGAAATTCGACCTGTATCGCAACGCCTGCTTCCAGACGCAAATCAAATCGATCACGTGGAATGAAGAGGAGTCGAGGTGGATCGTCACCACCAATCGCGATGACCGCATGCGCGCGCGATACGTGATCATGTCGAACGGGCCGTTGAACCGGCCGAAGCTGCCCGGCATTCCCGGCATCGACAGTTTCAAGGGGCACACCTTCCACACCAGCCGCTGGGATTACGCGTACACGGGCGGCGATACCAATGGAAATCTGAACAAGCTCGGCGACAAGCGGATTGCCGTTATCGGCACCGGCGCGACCGCCGTTCAATGCGTGCCGCATCTCGCGAAACACGCGAAGCAGCTGTACGTGTTCCAGCGCACGCCGTCGTCCATCGATGAGCGCGGAAATCGGCCCACCGATCCGGAATGGGTGAAGACGCTCAAGCCGGGATGGCAGAAGCGCCGGATGGAGAATTTCAACTCGCTCGTTTCGGGCGGCTTCGAGGCTGAGGACCTGGTCAACGACGGATGGACCGACATCATCCGCAACCTTGGCGGACTGCTGGTCGCGCGCAGCGGCAACTCCGAGGTGTCGCCGCAAGAAGTGATGAAGCTGGCGGAGATCGCCGATTTCAAGAAGATGAATCAGATCCGTGCGCGCGTGGACGCAATCGTGAAAGACAAGCGGACGGCCGAAGCGCTCAAGCCGTGGTACCGTCAGTTCTGCAAGCGCCCGACCTTCAACGACGAGTATCTTCCCGCGTTCAACCGGCCCAACGTGACGCTGGTGGATACCATGGGCCGCGGCGTCGAACGCATCACCGAGAAAGGCCTGGTGTTCGACGGAGTCGAGTACGAGGTCGAGTGCATCATCTTCGCCACCGGCTTCGAAGTGGGCACGGCATACACGCGGCGCGCAGGCTTCGAGGTCTTCGGTCGCGGCGGCAAGGCGCTGACCGAGCACTGGACGGGCGGAATGAAAACGCTGCACGGCTTCTACAGCGCCGGCTTCCCGAACTGCTTCCACATGGGCCTCACGCAGAACGGCTTGACGGCGAACTTTCCGCACATGCTCGAGGAGCAGTCGCAGCACATCGCGGACCTGATCCAGCACGCGAAATCGCAAGAGGCGCGATGCATCGAGCCTACCGCGGAGGCGGAAGCTGAGTGGGTGGAGACGATCAAGCAGAAGGCGATGAACAATCGCGATTTCCTCGAGGCGTGCACGCCCGGCTACTACAACAATGAGGGCAAACCGGCTCAGGGCACGGGGCTCGCGGGCGAACTGTACGGTGGGGGATCGGTCGAGTTCCACGACATCATTCGGAAGTGGCGCGCAGATCGCGAGATGAAGGGCGTGCGCTTCACCTGAGCAGGTCGCGCCAGGCCTCTATCGTTGCGACGGCGTCGCGCTTTTTCGCGGACGGGGGGCGGATGCCGCGCGCGATCGACACGAATAACGAGTTCAGCGTCACAGGTGCCGCGACATGAGAGTCAGGCGGCCAGGCACGACTGTTGACGATTTGTATCAGACCCTGCGCGAACAGATTATCAGCGGTCGATACCATCCCGGCTTCCGCCTGTCGCAGCAGGCGCTCGCGAACGAGTTGAAAGTGAGCCGGACACCGCTGCGCGAAGCGCTCTCCCGGCTTGCGGCAGAAGGCCTGGTCGTTGGCGAGGCGAATCGCGGGATGGAAGTCGCGCCGGTCTACAACGATCACGCCGAGCAGTCATACGGGCTCAGATTGCTGATCGAGCCGCCGACGATCGGCGCCATCGTCGAAGAGATTACTGAAGAGGATCTCGATCGGATGCAGCACGTGCTCGAGCAAATGGAGCGAACTGCCGCGGCCCGGCGCATCCAGGAATTTCAGCAACTTCACTTTCAATTCCACGAAGCGACCTTGCGGCACTATCCCGACACTTTTCGTGAACTCATTCAGTCGCTGCACACGAAAATCTATCGTCATCAGCGGCTGTACTTCTCGCGGCCTGACGTGCCCAAGTCCTTCCTCCAGGTGGACAGGGTTTTCTGCAATGCGATGCGCGCGCGCGATGCTGCTATCGCCCGCCAGAGCATGGAGTTTCATCTCACCGACGCGGCGCTCGGCCTGGTGCTCGACATCGATCCCGATCACAAGTTCGAAGCCTTGTTCATAGCGCTGCGCGCGCTTGGGATCGAATTGGAAGCGGACGCGGGCGGCAAGATTCGGCGTCCAGCTGCGATTCGCTGGACGCGCGCCGACTTCCGCGAGATGTCGCCGCTCAGTACGAACAATCTCTACTACGGTTCGCTGGACGCCGCGCCGCAATGAGAATCACCAGCGAGCAAAAATCGCGACGCACGAAGAGCGCGACGATAGCTACTTCCCGCTGAACGCGAAGTGCTTATCCATTTGCGCCTGCACCTCATTCATGTGGTTGCAGTACTGGAAGAAGCCGCCGTTGTAGTTGCCGTCCTGACGGCGCTGAAACTCACCCTCGAAGTTGTAGTAGCCGGGAGTGCATTCCTGGTTACGAGTGGTTTTGCCGCGATGTCTGATGACTTCCTGCACCCACCATTCCTCGGCCTCCCGGGTCGCATCGAGAGACTGAAAGCCATGACGGCGCGCGTAGTCGATGCAAGCTGCGATGTGATCGCCCTGGGCCTGCAGCATGTCGGTGAGATTGAACTGGAATGAGGCCTGGTAGCCGCCCATGATGAAAAGATTCGGATAGCCCTGCGTATGGATGCCTAGCAGCGTGCGGATGCCTTCCCGATACTTATCATTGAGCTCGAGGCCATTCTCTCCCTTGATCTGGTTGTAGATGCCGGTCTTCTGCACTTCAAAGCCGGTGGCGTAGATAAGCACGTCGAGCTCGTACTGCTTGCCCTCGAACACCGGACCCTTCTCGGTGATCTCGGTGATGCCTTTTCCCTTCGTATCGACGAGATGAACATTGGGCCGGTTGAAGGTCGGCAGGTAGTCGTTGTGGAAGCATGGCCGCTTGCACAGGAGCATGTACCACGGCTTGAGCGCATCGGCGGTCGCCTTGTCCTTGACGATTGCATCGATGCGCCGATGGATCTTCATCATCGCCTCGATGTTCGCGTTCTCCTGGCGGCGGACTTTCTCCTCGGGTGACATCGCGGCTTGCTTGGCCTGCTGTTCCTCGGTCAGTTGCGGTTCCATCCGCGCACGAGCGCGCCGCCGGGATTGCCAACCTTGCGGGAGTCTGCGCGCCCAGTTTGGATCGGTCGGCCAGTCGTCGCGGATGTCGATGGAGGACGGCGTGCGCTGGAACACGTACAGCTCCTTGGCCGCCGCGCCCAATCCGGGGACAGCCTGCACCGCCGTCGCACCGGTCCCGATGATACCTACAACTTTATTCTCCAGCCCCGAAAGATCGGGCTTGGTGTAGGCGTAGTCCCAGCGCGAGGTGTGAAAGGAATGTCCCTTAAACGTTTCGAGTCCTTTGATCTTCGCGAGCTTGGGCTTGGAGAGTGTGCCGTTGGCGCAGATGACGAAGCGCGCCTTCATTCGATCGCCGCGGTCCGTTTCGAGATTCCACATCTGTTCGACGGGATCCCAAATTGTCGACGTGACGGTGGTCTGAAAGGTTGCGAGCTCGTACAGGTTGTATTTTCTGGCGATCGCCTGGCAGTGAGCGAAAATCTCGGGACCCTTCGCGTAGTGGTCCTTGGGTACGTAGTCCATTTCGTCGAGCAGCGGCAGATAGTCATACGCGACGACATCGCATGCCGCCCCGGGATATCGATTCCAGTACCAGGTGCCGCCGACGTCCGCCCCGCGCTCGACGATACGAATGCTTTCGACGCCGCGCTCACGCAGCCGCGCCGAGGTCAGCAGTGCTGAGAATCCTCCGCCGATGAAGAGCACCTCGACGGTATCGTTGATCGGTTCGCGCGGCGTGACTTCGCCCCCATACGGATCGACTTCGTACCGCGAGAGCTCGCCGATCAGATCGGAGGTGTATTGCGCGGTGCCTTCCGGACGGTACCCCAACCGGAGGTCGCGTTCCTCGGCGAACTTGCGCTTGATGTTGTCGTAGAATTCCTGCGGCTTGGTAGGCTTCGCGGTCATCCCAATCGGCTTTTCCTGCGGCGACTCAGCCATGTCGATTCTCTCCCTGCGTGATGGTCATTGCGTTGCTTTTTTTTCCAGCAGTCGTCAATGCCGACGAGCCAGTCCGAGTTGCAGCTTGCCACGAGACGGACAGAATTTTCCAGCGCTATGAGAGTCAGCCGGCGACGGGCTCTAGTGCGCGTCCCAGGCCTGCCGCTCCGCGCCATACGGATCGTTTTCGACCTTGCACTTGTCGTCGAAGATCATCGTGGGACGAGTCTCGGTCGAATAGGGCGGCCATTTTGGAATTCCCTCGTGATTCGGATTTCCCGTGCGCGCGAACGCGAGCCAGGCCCGGCTCATCTTCTCGGCTAGAGCGAATCGCGTTGGCGAATCTCCAGTCAGCCCCGAAGTATCCACGGTGTCGAACACAAACGGGATCTCGAGCGCGTGCGGCGATTTCAACTTGCCCTCCAGCACCGGAGTCTCCCAGGTAAACAGGTAGACGAACACGGGCGCGGCGTGTTGCGCCACTTTGCGATCCGCGGTGACCAGCGACGGCATTCGCATTGCGTGGTCAGTCGCGATCGCGAGCACGAGATCGCGCATCGAATCCTTGGGCCGCGCGCGCCGGTAAGGTTCAATGATGCGGTCGGCCTGATCGCCGACGAACATCTCGACCCGCTGGCGCATCGCGGCTTCGTCGAGTCCGTCAAGCCACGGCGCGAAGCCGAAGAACAAGGTCATTTCATCCTTGTTGGTTCCGATCATCAGCGGCACGTTTGCGGAAATTGCCGGCGCGGTCGGCGCGAACGGACCGCCCGGAAGATGCTTCCCATCGACTACCGGATTGAAACCGACGCGCCGGCGGTTGGCGAACGACATCATGCTGACTTTCTTCAGCACGGCGGCCTGTGCGCGCGCCAGCTCTGGTGCTGGAACCTTGCGCAACGCGCCCACCTTGTCAGAGGTGAGGTTCAACTCGGCCAGCAGTTGACGCGCAGTCTCGGCGGCATCGTCACGGCTGGCCATCTGCACCGCCGGCCCGCTTTGAATGATCGCCTTGTGAAACAAACCGTGCGCCGCCGGCATCGCCATCAGAACGCTGACCTTCGCGCCTCCGCCCGACTCGCCGAAGATCGTCACGTTGCCGGCGTCGCCGCCGAAAGCCGCGATGTTGTCGCGGACCCATTGCAGGGCGGCGACGATGTCGAGCATCCCGGCATTTCCGGACGCCGCGAATTCTTCGCCGCCGAGATCGGCCAGATGCAGATAGCCGAACGCCCCGAGCCGATGATTGATCGTCACGACAACTACGTCGCCCTTGCGGCACAGGTTGGTTCCCTCGTACCAGGGCGAGTCGCCGGAGCCCGCGATGAAGGCGCCGCCGTGGCACCAGAACATCACCGGGCGTTTGCGGCCGTCGTTGACCGCGGGCGTCCACACATTCAGCACCAGGCAATTCTCGCTCATCGGCGGCAGCTCGCGCCCCGCGATCAGCTTCAGCAGAGCGGGCGGAAGCGCGAATGCGTTGTCGTCCTGCATCGCACGATTGCCGAATTCGAAGGCGTCGCGAACGCCGGTCCACGGCTGGAGTTTTCGTGGAGCACGGAATCGGAGATCGCCTTCGGGCGGTTCGGCGTATGGAACGCCTTTGAAAACGTTAATACCGTTCTCGACAACGCCGCGAATTTTTCCGCAATTGGTTTCGACGACAACCTGTACTGCCATGATCGAATTCTCTCCGCGCGAAGATAGTTATCGGCCCGCTTATGACGGCCGCTTTACCTGGAATGACGGACCTGACCATCCGTCTTCGAGAATTGATTGAGTGGCACTGGCTTGAGAGCCTTGCGCCAGGCTGCCTCCACCCAACCCCGACGTCACGGCGCCATCTACCACCATCGCCTGTCCGCTGACGAACTCCGAATCGTCGCTGGCGAGGAAGAGCGCCATCGCCGCGATGTCTTCGGGGCGTCCGGCGCGTGGCCACGGCTGGAAACCTACGAACAGCTGGCTCGCGGTTTGTTCACCGCCCGGGATGCGATTGTATGTCAGCGGCGTTGCGATCAGGCCGGGACAGATGCAGTTGACGCGAATTTTATCCTTCGCCAGTTCGATCGAAGCGGAGCGGGTGAGGCTGATCACTCCAGCCTTGGCGGCGCAGTAGGCATGCAGGCCGGCGGCGCCACGCAATCCGGCGACCGAGGAGGTCGAAATGATAGAACCGCCGCCCGCCTTGCGCATCTCAGGCGCTGCGTACTTGATCCCGAGGAATACCGCGCGCAACAGGATCGAGAAGCTGCGGTCCCAGTTTTCCGCACTGGTCTTTTCGAGCGGCCCGACCGCGCCGCCGAGGCCGGCATTGTTGTAGATGATATCGAGGCGCCCGAACTCCTTGACCGCGCGATCGACCGCGCCCTTGATATTTTCTTCGCTCGAAACGTCGGTGAGCTGGAAGACCGCGCTGCCGCCGTTCTCCTTGCAGTCGCGCACGGCCGCTTCGCCGCCCTCGCGATTGAGATCGGCGATCACGACTGCGGCGCCTTCGCCCGCGAATCTGATCGCGGTGGCGCGGCCGATTCCGCTCGCCGCACCGGTGATAACTGCTACCTTCTTTTCCAGCTTGCCCATCATTTTTCTCCGTATTGCTTTTGATGCGCGTCCGCTCGGCGAACGCGTCTTTCTATCCATAGTCGGTGCTGGCCCGACTGCCAATCGCTGACGCGTTGGAATCTCTCGCGTGCGCGGGATTAAGATTATCGCCTCCAACTCAGCGAGGAGCCCCGCATGGAAACGATTCTCGGCGACGT
Organism: Binatus sp. (SeqCode); assembly: GCA_050010075.1. Classification (GTDB taxonomy): domain Bacteria; phylum Desulfobacterota; class Binatia; order Binatales; family Binataceae; genus Binatus. The sequence continues at coordinate 19,115 of JBEKLS010000052.1, forward strand.
TCTTACATGGTCATGGTTTTCCGAGCCGCATGGTTACAACTTCAACGGCCTGCTGATCCCCGATCCCGCCGGGAATATCTGCATCGACCCGGTCGAGGCGAACGATGAAGTGCTGAATGAACTGGCGCGGCGACGCGTAAGCCGTATTCTTCTCACGAACCGAAATCATCTGCGCGCGGCCAATCGCATTCGCGAGCGCACCGGAGCGCGTTCCTACATCCATCCCGAAGATGCTCCCCACGCATCGGCGCAGGGCGGCGTGCTCGACGGCGAACTTCACGACGGCGAAACGATTGGCCCGCTTAAAGTGACGGGCGTCAGCGGAAAGAGTCCAGGTGAGGTGGCGTTGCTGTGGCCCGCGCGCAACGCCTTGATCGTAGGCGACGCAGTCGTCGGCAATCCGCCTGGGCGCTTGAGCCTACTGCCAGAACGCGTGATGGACGATCCAGCGCGCCTGCGGCGCAGCATTCAGCGATTGCTCGAGCTCGACTTCGACACCATCCTCGTCGGCGACGGCGTATCTATAGTCGGGGGTGCGAAGCAGCGGCTGAGAGAATTGGTCGACAGCTTTGGGCTTCCTGCCGCGTCCTAGCCCGGATTGCGGCGAAAAGTCCAGAAGCGAACGCCGCTGGCGCCCGCTTCTTCACCGTTCACGATCAGATCGAAGCCTTGCTTCAGGTAGAACGCCACGTTGCGCTCGTTTTCGGTCTCGAGATAGCAGGCGAGTTGTCCGCTGTCGGCACGCTCGAGCACCGGGCGCATCAGCGCGCCACCGAGTCCGCGCCGTTGACGGTTCGGCTCGACGCCGAGCAGGAACAGGTACCAGCAAGCGCCAGTCATGTCGCGCTCGCGCGCCTGCCATTCGCGTCCAACGACGTCGCGGTAGCGCTGATACGCCTCGTCGCCAATGACGGTCGGTGTCTGATGCATCCCCGACGCTTCGATATGCTCGCGCGACCATTTCGCGTTGGGCGGCATCCACAGCGCGACGCCCTCGAGCTCCCCTGCGGTCACATAGACCTCGCCCGCCAGAAATCCAAAGCGAATCATCCGCGCATACACGTCAGGCAGCAGCCGCACGCGCTCGGCCGGGTCGGGAATCGTGTAGACCATAAGCGGATCGTCGTGGAATGCGTGCGCGAGCGTCGCCGCCGCGGCGGGTATTTGCGATTCGGTGAGTCTTAAAATTTTTGCGCCCACACGAATATCTTCGCATACCGCGCGTCAGCAGACCAAAGCCGGCTGATTGACGCGATGTCATCGCGAAATCTAGCCTGAACGCAATGCCGACGCTTTCAATTCAACCGCCGCGCGGTTCCTATATTGGAGCGGCTGAGGTGCGCGAACTTATTGCGAAGGCATGTCCGGCTGGGAGCTACAATGGCAAGAAGGTGCTGCTGCTGGTGCCTGACGCGACCCGCACCTGTCCGCTTGGAATGTTCTTTGCCGCGCTATTCGATCAAATTGGCGCCGTGACCGAATCCTTCGACGTAATGGTGGCGCTCGGCACTCATCCGCCGATGAGCGATGAGGCAATCTGCAAGCGGCTCGAGATAACACTCGCTGAGCGCAGCATCCGCTACCGCACTGTGCGCTTCTTCAACCACGCATGGGACCATCCTGAGGAATTGCGACCTATAGGTCTTATCCCCCCGGGAGAGATAAAGGCGCTGAGCAATGGTCTCTTCTCGATCGACGTCGAAGTAACTATCAATCGGCGGCTGCTCGACTATGATGAGGTAATTATTGCAGGCCCAGTGTTTCCGCATGAGGTGATCGGCTTTTCGGGTGGCAATAAGTATCTATTTCCGGGCGTCAGCGGTCCGGAAGTTTTGCACTTCTTCCATTGGCTGGGCGCGGTAGTAACTAATCCCATGATCATCGGCAATAAGTACACGCCGGTGCGAAGGGTGGTCGATCGCGCGGCGTCGATGCTAACCACGCCGAAGCTGTGTTTCTGCCTAGTGGTCGAGCATGGACAGCTGGCGGGAGTCTTTGTCGGTTCGCCAGAAGCTGCATGGGACGAAGCGAGTGATTTATCCAGGGCGCGACACATAGTCTACAAGGACAAGCCCTTTGACACTGTTCTGTCATGCGCGCCGAAGATGTACGAAGACCTATGGGTAGCGGGCAAGTGCATGTACAAGCTGGAGCCTGTCGTCGCGGACGGCGGCGAGGTGATTATTTATGCACCTCATATCCGCGAGATCTCCTATACTCACGGCGCCCTCATCAGACAGATCGGCTATCACTGCCGCGATTATTTCCTCAAGCAGTGGGATAGATACAAAGCTATGCCATGGGGCGTGCTGGCGCATTCGACACACGTGCGAGGGATAGGCACCTACGAAGACGGCATCGAGCGCGATCGCGTGCGAGTAACACTAGCCAGCGGGATTTCCAGGGAAGTGTGCGAGGAGATCAATCTTGGCTATCGCGATTCCGCGACGATCGATCCAGCTGACTATGCCAATCGCGAAGACGACGGCGTCCTGTTGGTGCCCAGCGCGGGCGAGACGCTATATCACCTCAAACAGCGGCCGGCGTGGGCGCGCGAGACGTAGCTGCGGTGCAGAAGCCGGGCGCGCGCGCTTATTGACGTGGTGTCATCAGGAAATCTAACCTGAGCCTGATGCGGAAATCTCTGCCCAAGGCGCCGCCTGATCGAACCAATGGCTTGCGCACCGGAAAAAACAGCCTGAAGAAGACGCGACGGCGTCTGCGGCCGGAACAGGCCGAAAACGAGATCATCGAGGCGGCAGAACGATTCCTGCGCACCCATCCCTTCCGCGCGCTGCAGGTCGCGGATCTGATGGACCAGACCCAGCTTGGCCGTCCGTCGTTTTATCATTACTTCAGGGACCGCCATGATTTGATCGTCCGGCTGGTGAAAAGATTCGGCGACGAAATCTCCGAGATGAACGAAGTCTGGTTCCTCTCAGGCTCCGATCCGGTTGCCGACTTGCATACCGGCTACGAGCGAATCGGAAAATTCTGGACGATCCATGGTCCAGTGTTGCGCGCGATAGCCGACGCCGCGACCCACGATCCTGACGTCGAAAAAGCGCATCGTGCGCTGGTCAAGCGCTTCATTCGCGGCACCGCAGCGCGCATCAAGCTGGATATCGAGCGCGGACTGATCGCGCCGCTCGACGCCGACGCCACCGCCGAAGCGCTCATCATGATGAGCGAGCAGGTGCTCAACCAGAGGCTGGGCCGCGGATCTCGCGAATGGCAGCCGGTGATCGACACGCTCGCGACGATTTGGGAGCGCGCGCTGTACGGTGCGACGAAATCAGCTATGCCGTTCGATCGATGATTGCGAGAATCCGCTCCGGCGTCAGCGGAATCTGATTCACGCGTGGCGAAAACTCGTCGAGCGCATGCGCGATCGCGTTCGCTATCGCGGCTGGAGGCGCAATCGTCCCGCCTTCGCCCATTCCTTTCATGCCGCCGAGCGTGTACGGCGAAGGCGTCTCGATATGCGCGATTTCGACTTTGGGCACGACGGCCGCGGTCGGCGTCAGGTAGTCCGTCAAGTTTGCGGTGAGCAGCTTCCCGTGCTGATCGTAAATGATTTCCTCGTACAGCACGCTGCCGATTCCCTGCGCGACGCCGCCCTGTATTTGTCCGTCAATGACCATCGGATTCAAAATGGTTCCGCAATCCTCGACTACCACGTAGCGAAGGATTTCGACCTGCCCGGTTTCTATATCGACCTCAACCTCCGCGACGTGCGACGCGTTCGAATGGGTTGCCGGCGGCGGCTCGTAGCGCGCCGTAACCTCGAGCGTCAAATCTTCGCCGGGCGGGATGTTCATCCGTTTCAGCCAGGTCGCATTGGCAACATCCGCAATCGACGCGATCGGCGCGCCGTCGCTCTTCATACAGATGATGCCGTCGCGCAGATCTAGGTTGGCCGCCGGGATTTCGTTCATCAAGGACGCCGCTCGCAAAAGATTCGCGCGGACCATCTCGGCTGCGCGCAATACCGCGCCTCCCGTTGTTACCGCGGCGTTCGAACCGCCGACAAACCAGCCGCGCGGAGTCGAAGACGTGTCGCCCTGGACCACGCGCACCGCCGACAGCGGCACGCCGAGCCGGTCCGCCGCTACTTGCGCAAAAGTTGTTTCGTGACTCTGCCCCTGCGTGTTGGTGCCGATCGCGACCGTGACGGTGCCGTCAGTTTCCATGCGAATCATCGCCGGCTGCGATCCACTCCCTGCCGGACCTAGCGCCTGCCAGAGCTGCGTGCTCGGTGCAGTCATCTCGATATACGAGGCCATCCCGAGGCCGCGACGACGCCCGCGCGCGAGCGACTCCGCTTGACGTTGCGCGATTCCGCCCGCGTCTATCATCTCTAAAGCTTTAAGCAGACTCTCGCGATGACTCCCGCTTTCGATTTCGAGGCCGTGGATTCCATTGTAAGGATGCTCGTCGGCCGCGATCATGTTGCGCAGCCGAATTGCCGCGCGATCGATTCCAAGCCGCCGCGCGCCGATGTCGATGAGCCGTTCGAGCACCATCACGCCAATCGGTTGTCCGACGCCGCGATAGGCTCCCACTGAACATTTGTTGGTCGCGACCGAGAGCGTCTCGTAAGCGTAAGCGCGAATCTTATAAGGCCCCGGCATCGCCATTGCGGTGACGTTGGCCTCGAAGGTGCGCCATGGGTATTCGGTGTATGCGCCGATGTCGCAGGTCACACGCGCCCGCAGGCCGAGCATCGTGCCGTCGTTCGCGAGCGCCAGTTCCGCGCGCACGATCTGATCCTTGGCATGCTGCGACGCGGCAAGATGCTCGCGGCGATCCTCGATCCACTCGACCGGCCGCTGCAGCCGGCGCGCGAGCGCGGGCACCAGCAGCTCCTCCGGAAAGACGTGCGCCTTCAGCCCGAATCCGCCGCCGACGTCGGTCGAGATTACGCGGATCGAATTTTCCGGAAGATTCAGAATTCGGCCAATCTCGGCGCGCAGGACAAACAGCATCTGGGTGGACGCCCACACGGTGAGAGTCTG
>JBEKLS010000053.1:0-23912 GCA_050010075.1 Binatus sp. (SeqCode)
AGATCGGCGGGGCAAAGGATCAGCCGCCGCGCGATGCCATCGAGCTCGATGAGCGCGAGGCCCGCGGTGAGCTGGTCGCGCGTTGCGACGAGCACGGAACGTCCGCGCAGTTGCTCAAGGCCGCCGGCGAGGCTCGAGCCCCATGCCAGGTCGCGCAGGGGCACGCTCGCCTCGCGACCGATAAGTGAGCAGCCCGAGAAATATTTCTCAGCGCTCAGCAAACCGCGTCACCTTGCGCCGTCCTCGTAAATCTTTACGAAGTCGCTGAAGGTTACCGGGAACTCGATATCTTCGGATGCGCTGAAAGGATCGAAGCCAAGCTTGTCTTCGAGACGGGCGACAATAACTGCGAAGCACAGAGAGTCGAGGCCGGATTCCAGCAAAACCAGATCATCCGACAACTGCGGCAGCTTCTGATTCTGTTCTTTCGCGACTGATTCGAACTGGGAAATTATTTGCGACCGCACGGACATTCTATCTACCGTATAACGATTGAGCGGCGGAATAGGGAGCGTTACCGCTCCTTCCGAATAGAGGTTTCAAGATCTGAACGATCGTGCCCTGTCCCCCTCATGCCTGAGGATCAGTGTTGCACGATTGCGTTGGCAAGCAAGCGGATTGCGAAAGGAAGATCGTTGACGATGTAGCGGCCGAACAGGCGCCGCGGTTCAAGCCCGAGCCGCCAAACCCACTCCATCCCCGCGGTCTGCATCCAGCGCGGCGCTCGCCGCGTCCTGCCGGAGACGATAGCAAAGCTGCCGCCGAGTCCCAGGAACCATGCAGACGGCACCTGGTCACGCAGCGCGTTGATTACAAGTTCCTGCTTGGGGAAGCCGAAGCATGAATAGACAATGTCCGCCTTCGCTGAATGCAAGGCATTTCCGATCTCGGCCATCTGGAGCGGGTCGTTCTCGAAGCCGAACGGCGGCGAAATGATTCCCGCTATTTTCAAGCCCGGGTTCAACTCTTTGAGCACGACGGCCGCTGCATCTGCGTCGCCCGGGTCTCCCCCGAGCAGAAAGACCGACGCGTTAGCTTTCGCCGCTGCGGCGGTCAGACTCAGGATCAGTCCTGCGCCGGTGATCCTCTCGGGCAGCGGAGTTCCCTGTAAGCGGCTGGCCCATACGAGCGGCATTCCATCCGCGACTCTGAGACTCGCCGCATTTACCAGCCCGCGCAACTCCGGCGACTCGCTGATGATGCGCAGGTGATCGATATTTGGTGTTACGATCCAGCCGCCCTCGCCCTTTCGAATGCTCGAGATGACGTGCGTGGTCACCTGTCGTTCGGTCACGCAATCCAACCGCACACCCATCAACGGTACTCTCGCGGCAGACCGCTTTAGCGGCGACGATGGTCTCGATCGGCGCGGAACGAGCCCAAGCGGCCTCGGCATCCGCCGGGCATTTGCAGTCTGAGGCCTCAAGCTGCCTGGCTGGATGCGAGAATCCTTGAGCGGCGATGACGTTGCCTGCCGATCACTATCAAAGCGGACCGCGGGCTCAGGACTCACGACTGCGGGGTAGCCGGTGAAGGCGGCCGCGATTTCGGCTGACGAAGGGCGGACGGCCATCAGGCTGAGGTCGGCTGGCGATAGAAAGGTACGCTCGCCGCTTTCAAGGAAATTCAGGACGGGGCGGTTTTGAGACAGGTCGCCCGTCTGACTATCGAGCATCTCTTTGGTCGCAGAAGTGTCGTCGATTTCCGCGTAACCACCTGGATAACTGGGGTTTAGCATAGACATACGGCGAGACCGCGCTGCAGTTGGCTTCGAGATTTTCGCGTACTGCAATCAGGCACGGACCGGTGACTCCTCCATAAAAAGTCGTCGCACTCGATCAACTTGAGCGTAAGGGTAGGTGAAGCGGGGGAATTTGGATGCGAAAACGAACCTGGAAGGTAGGGCAGCCCGATAAACCTAACGCTGGCTGACCGCCGCTCGGTTTACCGTGTTAACGCTTAGTGCGAACCCAGGGGCTCGTGGCGCTCGCCGATTGCAGGGTTTTCGGCAATCCCGCGAGCTTCCAGGCGATATAGAATGGAGCGCTGAGCAAGGCTCTTAAATCGCGCCAATCGCCGCCTCCCACGATTAAGCCCGCAAGAACGTGAATGCCGACCAGCGATAGCGAAAAAAGAGCGTAAATGCGCGCGAGACTGAACGGCATCAAAAGGGTCAGCCCAAGAATCGAGACGTGAAACGCAAGCGGCAACAGGAGCAGCTCGAGTGCGGGTTCGATTAGGCGAAACTTTCCCGCGATGACGCCGGCCAGCAATCGCGGCAGGCTCTCAATGGCGGTCCGCAGCCGACCGCCCTCCCATCGTGCGCGCTGGGTAGAGGCGCCGCGGCCGCCGCTCGGCATCTCCGCGCGGACGCGAGTGCCGTTGGCGAAAACGATCTTTCGTCCGGCCCGGACGAGTTGCAGGTGATAGTCGAGGTCTTCGACCAGCGAGTGCGAATCATAAGGAACCGCTTCGAGAGTGGCTTTGCTGAGCCCGAAGCCATTGCCGAAAATCCCCACCGACAACCCCATCCGTTCGCGCCCTCTCGCGCGCAGTACATTGAAGGCCATGAACGCAACGCTCATCAGCCGCGTGCGCAGCGAAGCTTCAGGATTCAGCACGAGATATCGAACCTGCACTCCGTCAGCGCCCGCCCTGAACAGCCGGACCGTCTCTACCAGGAAGTTGGAATCAACGACGCTGTCCGCATCGACGACCAGCACTGCGTCGAAGCCTTCGCTCAGCAAAATCCGGAACGCAAACTTCAGTGCGAATCCTTTGCCTCGATGCTCGGCGTCCTCGCGTTCGAGCACCCGCGCACCGGCGCCTCGCGCAAGGTCGGCAGTCGCGTCGGTACAGTTGTCAGCGACGACGACTATCTGGGTCTCGAGCGAGTCGGGCTGAACGCACACGGCTATGCTGCGAACGCATCGAACGATCGCAGCCGCTTCGTCGTGCGCAGGAACCACGATCGCGACCTTGCCGATCTTCGCGGTGGTCGTCGGCGGTCGATCGCGCAGCCGCAGCATTCCCGCGAACGTGATCAGGGCAAGCTCTATCGTTCCCGGCAGTGTAAGCAGGACGAGAATCGTGCACGCTATCTCGAGTTGCAAATGGATCATGATTCAACGCGAGATAAAAGCCGTTTTTCCGGCATTTCGAGGACAAGCAGGGTTTCCATCAATACCTAGGAAACAGCGCGCTGATTCTCCACCGAGAAACGACTGGCGAATTCCGCGACGCCTTGCTGCCAGGGCGGCAATGCTATCCGCGGATCCTGGATGCTGGTTAATACGCTATGGCGCGGATGGCGCGCGCGCGCCGAGAAGACGCGATGAGATACCGGACGGATCGGCGTGGAGATGCCGAGCACACGGAAAGCCTCGGAGACGAACTGCCAGCGTGAGGCGGAACCCTGACCCACAAGATGATAGGTGCCGAAGGTGCCGTTGGTTATCAGTCGTGCAATCGCGTCGGCGAGGTGAGGCGCATAGGTGGGCGAACCTACTTGATCGTTTGCAGCCCGCAGCTCCGGCCGCGCAGCATTCGAGCACATCGACTCCAAAAAACCTTTTCCATGTTCCCAGTACAGCCACGCGGTGCGCACGATGTAGTGACGCGGATTCAGCGAGCGCACCGCATCTTCGCCGGCGAGCTTGCTGGCGCCGTACACTGACAAGGGATTGGTCTGATCGCCTTCGTGGTACGGCCGATTCGACGCGCCGTCAAATACATAGTCAGTCGAGATATGAACCAGCGGAATCCCCAGGTCTGCCGTCTCGACTGCAAGATTCTGCGGGCCGATGGCGTTCGCGGCGTAGGCGTCGACGATATGCGATTCGGCGCCGTCCACATCGTTGAAGGCGGCGGCGTTGATGACGAGGTCGGGCTTCTCGCGCACCAGCACTTTCTGGATCTGCGATAGCCGCGTTATATCGAACTCGCTTCGATTCAGAGGAACGAGGTCGTGATTGCCGAGCGAGTCCCTCAGGCAGCTGCCGAGCTGTCCATACGCGCCTGCGATTAGAATCTTCAAAGTTGCGCCTCTCTCTGGTTGGCGCTCCTCAAACTGATCGGAACGAAATTCATTGTCGATTAGGTATCCTGTTCGAGAACGCGAAGAAGGTATTGCCCATAGTTACTTTTGGCCATCGAATCGGCGATTCGAATGACGTCGTTTTTCCCGATGTATCCCATTCGCCACGCTATTTCCTCGAGGCACGCCACCTGTAACCCTTGCCGCTCCTCGATAGCCTGAATAAAACTCGACGCCTGCATAAGGGCGTCGTGGGTGCCGGTATCGAGCCACGCAATCCCGCGTCCCATCTTCTCGACATTAAGATCGCCGGAGTCGAGGTACTTGCGGTTCAAGTCGGTGATCTCGAGTTCGCCGCGATCCGACGGGGCCAGGCCCGCCGCGAGATCGAGGACACGGTTGTCATAGAAGTAGAGGCCGGTTATTGCGTAGGACGATTTTGGATGAGCCGGTTTCTCTTCCAGGCCGACCGCTCTACCCGCGGCGTCGAATTCCACGACGCCATAACGTTCCGGGTCTTTGACCCAGTAGCCGAAAACAGTAGCTCCTTCGCGACGAGCCGTTGCCTTGTGCAGGAGATCCGGCAGTCCATGGCCGTAGAAAATATTGTCGCCGAGCGCCAGCGCTACATTTGCGCCACCGACGAATTCTTTGGCGATAAGAAAAGCCTGGGCGATACCCTCGGGTTTGGGCTGCACCGCGTATTCGAAGCGCAGGCCCCATTCCGATCCGTCGCCCAGTAGGCGCTTGAAGCATTCCTGCTCATGCGGCGTGTTGATGACCATGATATCGCGTATCCCCGCCATCATCAGCGTCGCGAGCGGATAGTAGATCATCGGCTTGTCGTAAACCGGTGCGAGCTGCTTGGAGATGGCGCGCGTGACAGGGTAGAGCCGCGTACCCGAGCCGCCAGCCAATATGATCCCCTTCCATGCGGGATCGGCATGGTGGTTATGCGACTGTGGTTCGGCTACGAAGTTCAAACTCATAGGAGTGGACTCGTGATCAATTCAGCAGCTCTATCTTTCCGCCGCGCGCGCAGCCGAAAGACCAAGTCGTCTACCGTCGTAATGTCCGCGCTGGACGGCCTGGCACCAGTTGCCGTTAAGTAAGTACCATCGGACAGTCACGCGGAGTCCCATCTCGAAGCTGATGCGAGCGGTCCATCCGAGTTCCCGTTCGATTCGCGAGCAATCGATTGCGTAGCGTCGATCGTGACCAGGCCGATCGGGAACCAGCGTTATCAAGTCCCGATAGGACTTACATCCCTTTGCGGCCAGTGCTTCATTAGTTTCTGCGGGTAAGACTTCTTCCAACGCCGCGCAGACCTCGCTTACAACTTCCAGGTTAGTGCGCTCGTTCCGGCCGCCCACGTTGTATTTCTCACCCACTCGTCCGCGAGCGAGAATTGTCAGCAGCGCTTCGCAATGGTCACCGACAAACAACCAGTCCCGAATATTTTTCCCGTCACCATAGACAGGCAGAGCTTTGCCCGCGATCGCGTTGGAGATCGTAAGCGGAATCAATTTTTCGGGATACTGATTGAAGCCATAGTTATTCGAGCAATTGGAAATGAGAGTGGGCAGGCCGAAGGTCTCATGATAGGCCCGCACGAAATGATCGGCTGAAGCTTTCGAGGCCGCATAAGGCGAGTTAGGCGAGTACACCGAATTCTCGCTGAAGAAACCGGTATCGCCCAACGTGCCATAGACTTCGTCGGTGGAGATCTGCAGAAAGCGGAAACCGTCGCGGCGCGACGCTTCGAGCCCGGCCCAGTAATGACGGGTAGCTTCGAGCAGGCTGAAGGTTCCCATGACATTGGCCATCAGGAAACTACGCGGTCCGTCGATCGAACGGTCGACGTGCGTCTCGGCCGCGAAGTTCACGACATAGTCGGGCTGCCATCGATCGAGAGCCTCGGCGACGGCGCCCTGGTCGGCAATGTCCGCGTGGATGAACGAATAGCGCGGGTCGTCGGCGACCTCGCGGAGATTCAAATGATTGCCGGCGTAGGTCAGCTTGTCGATTACGACGAGCCGCCAATCCCTGTTTCTAAGCGCAATCCGGACAAAATTGGATCCGATGAATCCGGCGCCGCCCGTGACTATTATCGTCTGCATTTCACCCCAAGCTCGATGTCATTTCTCCAGGACTAGTAGCCGCTGCCACGAAACACCCGAAGAATCGTTCTGAAAATGATCCGGCAATCCTGGCCCAGCGACCAGGTGTCGATGTACTTGCAGTCCAGTTCCACCACCTCTTCGAAGTCGGTGACTTCATCGTTGCCGTAAAGCTGCCACAAGCCGGTCACGCCGGGCTTCATGCTGAGACGGCGCTGATGATGCGGCTCGTAGCACGCAACCTCGGCCGTCGTCGGCGGTCTGGTGCCGACCAGACTCATCTCGCCTTTGAGCACGTTCCAGAACTGCGGCAGCTCATCTATGTATTGCTTGCGCAACTTGCGTCCGAGCGGGGTTATCCGCGGATCGTTGCGGATTTTGAACATATGCCCGGTCATCTCGTTTCGCTCGAGCAATTCCTCCTTACGTTGTTCCGCCGACTCCAGCATCGTGCGGAACTTGTAAACCGTGAAGAGACGGCCGTTACGGCCGACGCGCGTCTGTCGGAAGATCACTGAGCCATGGGTCTCGCGCTTGATTCGCCGCGCAAAGACGACGTAGGCGACAGCGCAAAAAATCAGACCGACGCTGGCGCCCACCAGATCCATCGCGCGTTTGACGGCCAAAGGTATTCCGTGCGGCGGCACCGACTCATGCGACAACAGATATTCGCCCGCGCCCAGAGCCTCGGTCCGATAGCGACCGGCCGGAGCGAGCGGAGTTCTCATCAGCGTGCGGAAGGTCTTGCCCCTGATCGACGAGGAATAGAGGATGTCGTCGGGATCGAGCCCTTCGGACGAATCGATCAGAAGAACGTTGTCGATGACATTGGCGTCGAGCACTTCGTCCAGGGTGGATGGAGTTTCTTCGCCGGCGTCATTGCGGAAGAGCAATTGTCCATTGGCGCCCGTGTAAAGGTATCCGACCGGACGCGCGAGAGCATGCGGTCCGATTTTGTCGCATACGTTTTCATAGCAGGTCGCTCCGACAATCAACGCGTTTTGTCCGAGCGGCTTGCCTTTGCCACGGCCGAAGCTTATGAGTCGCGACGCTACTGAGCTGGCTGCAAACGAACCTACCGCAAGCGGAAGTATCACGGTCAGGTCGTTCCACTGCACGCCCGTCAAGTAATGTACTGCGAGCAAGAAGCCCGAACCCAATAGGATTCCAGGTTTGGTAAGAAATGAAACCACTAGTTGTAAAGCTTCCTCTTCGTCATTTGCATGAGCAGGCTAATTGAGTGTGACGACCTGCGCTCGGCGCAGTTAACCTGCCGGAGCGGTAAGGAAGTAAGGATTAACGCTGCGTCAGAGCCAGCCAGTCACGAAGAGCAGGTGAAGACCGTCAGCGCCGAAGCGACTGCGGGATCCGAGTGAATCGTTGAGGCGAACAATTTATTCGTCGTCGATCGCGTACAGCGGTCTCTTTTTGTCGACACTAGATGATCGTCCAGGACGAGAGACCAGGAGAGACAAAATGCTGAGGCGCGCAATTTTATATTTTCTCGCCACCCACGCACTTGCGATCGAAACGAAATCGGAAACCAGGCATCGATGGAGACGGACTTCAAAAGAATTCGACTTCCGCGATGCCTCCCGCACAGCGAACGCCTCCCTCATCACCGGCTCGCCGGCGCTAACTCGCTGATTCAGCGGAATCTCTGTGCCGCGTGAGATGGTTCATGCTGTGGACGCCGCATTTGCAGCGATGAGGGCACATTAAGGTAGTAAAAGTTCAAACCAAAAAGCCCGTCCCGTCGGTCAAAACTACCCTGAAAACGGCCAAAAACCGTCCCTAGTTACTGAAGGGATTCAGCCCCGGCGGAATAATTGCGCCCATGACGTGCACTAACCACCGCAGGCTCTATGAAGACGCGCGCCTCTGCTTGGCGCCATTCGAAATGCTTATTGCAAGGAGCAACTATCCTGTTCTTCGAACCACGCCGTCATTTGTCCGCTCGGGCAGTGTGAAATTGCAAACCACAATGGCAAGGCAGGGAAATGATTGAATTGCTGGAAATTAGCGCTTTGATGCGAAACTGCCGGTCGGCTCTCGTTGCGAGCCTTTGCGCGTTGCTGTTTTTCGGCTGTTCCAGCACGCCAAGTCCGGAGGCGCTGCAGGCTTCTATCGGCGGCAGCACCGCGAAGGTGGGAACTCAATCGGCACCGCCGGTTGCAACCGCGGCCAGCGAGCCTCAAGGATTTGGAAACGGTGCACCCGATGACGAGCTCCCGCAGATTGCGGCTCCTGCCGGCCGCTACATAATCGGTTCCGGCGACGTCGTCACGGTAACGGTTTGGGGGCATCCCGAACTTTCCGGCAAACGCGTGATCGGTCCCGACGGTCAAATTCAGCTCCCGTTCGTCGGTTCGTTCCGGGTTGCCGGCCTCGACGCGGATGACGCCAGCAGCAAGCTCACGTCGGCTCTGCGCGAGGATTATCTCAACACGGCGGTTTCTATTACGGTCGATAGTTACAACAGCAATCAGATAGTTGTTCTCGGACACGTCGCGCGTCCTGGCATCCTGATCTTCCCGGGAGATCCCACCCTGCTCGAGGCGCTCGCCCGCGCAGGAGCCGGCCCCAAGGGTGACGAGGGCGGAATGCCGATACGCTGCGCGATCGTCCGTGGCAGAGATCGCATCATGTGGGTCGATTTGCGCCCGCTCGTGAAAGGGACCGACCTCTCGCTCAACATTCCTTTGCAAAGAAACGACCTGGTGTTCGTGCCGGATCCGGACGACGCAATGGTCTACGTGATGGGCCAGGTTAAAAACCCCGGACCATACCCGTTGACCGCCAACATGTCGTTCCTCGAGGCGCTCTCACGCGCCGGTGGCCCTAACGACAATGCAGCACAGGGGAAGATAGTGCTGGCCCGGCCGAGCAAGAACACGGAGCAGGTTGTCGACCTGGCAAACGATATCAAAACGTCCGGACCCAACTATCAACTGGAACCCGGCGATATCGTGTACGTGCCCAAGAGCGGATTGGCCACCGTTGGATACGTTCTCCAACAGCTGAGCCCGCTCACGACGATGGCAGTGTTCGGCGCGGCGTTGATGTAGATGGACGCCGCAGTGAAAACAGAATCAGCAAGTCGTAGCCTGCGATCGGGGATAGCAGCAGTTGCGCAAATTTGCACGGACGCCGAGGTTTTATGATTCCGTCGGTAAATCAATACGGGGCGCCGGCGCGGCCGGCTGCTCCGTCGTGGATTGTAGACAAACGCAACCCGACTCCGTGGGCTAGCGTCCTTCGACATAAATTCCTGGCGATAACGTTATTCGCCTGCGTATGTTTTTTCGGTCTGGTGGCCGCCGTAATCTTCGGGCGTGAGTATCTGGCCCAGGCAACCATTCGCGTTTCGCCGGTGCTTCCGTCCGACCTTGACAGCACGGACGCTCGCTTCAACTCCGACGGCCAGTACCATGAATTCGTTCAGGAACAGGTCTACGAGATAGACAGCTACGCGACGGCAAAAGCTGCGCTCGACCTGCTTGGGCCAAAGCGGTCGCTCTGGCAACTGCCGACCGAGACCGATCGTCAGGCGGCCGAAAGCCTGAAGGCCTCGCTCAAGGTGGAAGCCGTTCCTGACAGCTACCTGGTCACAATCGAGCTCAGAGGCGGCAGGCCCGAAGGTCTCGCCGATATCGTAAACGCCGTCGCCCAGGCCTACCTCGCTCGCACGGCCAAACGGGAATTGGATGGAACCGATGTAGGAACCCAGTTGCTGAAGACGCGAGAGCAAGAGGTAGAGCAGAGTCTCGGAACCGACCAACAGCAACTCTCAGGACTCACCCAGGAACTGGCGGTATCGAGCGTCGACGGTCTGGTAAATCCCTACGACAAGATGCTCGCAGACAGCAACGCGGCGCTGGCTCACGCTCGGCGCAATGTCCTTCTGGCACAGGCTCACCTGGACGCAGTGAAGACGCATCGCCTGCGAATCAAGGATGCGGACGTTGAAGCCAAGGCCGAAGAGATGGCGGTCACTGGATCGGAGACCACGGCCGCCAGGCAGCAGCTGATTGGGCAGCGCGAACAGGCGTTGGTCGAACTGAGCGGACTTGGCCCGAACCATCCTGGCCGCAAAGCCCTCGAAGCGCAGATCGCCACCATGAACAAGGAGCTGGCCAGCCTTGATCAGTCCGCGCTAAGCCGCGCGCGATCGATGCTGAGCGACAGCGAACAAGCTACCACCAGTGTCGATATCTCGGAGGCTCAGTCGAATCTCGAGCAAATGGAAGCGGCCGAGAAGGGAATCGAGCAGGAACTCGAAAGTGTCAAGGTAACTGCGGCCTCCTTCGGCGCGAAATACAGCCAGGCGGTCACCGTCCACGAAAAACTTGAGCGCGAGCGCAAAGATCTGCAGGACATTCAGGAGCGCATGAGTCTGTTGCGTCTGAAGAGTCAGGCGCCGGGTGCGGTTTCGCTGGACGCCGCGGCGATGACTCCTGACGTACCGATGAAGAACAGACGTCGGTTGATTTTGGCGCTGTTCGGGTTGGTTGCGCTCGCGTTGGGTGTAGGCGTACCGACCATCATCGATCTGGTCGATCGAAAAATAAAGACACCGGCCGAGTTTGAGGCGCTACTGGGATTCCCACCGCTCGGGGTCGCGCTGAATGCGAACGGCGCCGGACAGGAAGCGATGCGGCGAATCGCGCTTGGGATCATGCGCGAATGGCGCACCTCGGGGATTCGCAGCTATGTGCTGACCTCGGTTCGAGAAGGTGCGAATACCGCTCTCGCGCTTGCGCTGGCGGACGAGCTTACCGACCTCGGCGTGCGCACGCTTGCAATTGAAGCAAGCATCATCGGACCAAGTGCTCGTCAACTCAAAGGACCGTCGGCAGGCCCGAAATCCAGCAACGTTTCCACGCGCGTAACCAAACGAATGGTGCCGCGGGTTGCGAACACCGCTGGACTCGACGCGAGGGGTCAATCGATAGCGCAACCCATCGGGGAGGCGGCCCTGCAGCGCACACAAAACGGCTCAGTCGTCGCTCGCACTTTCGGCTATGTGCGCGAAACTGTCGATCGGGTGCTGGGCAATCACGACATTGTGCTCCTGGCTGCGCCACCGTTGCTGTCCTCGGCCGACACCATAGCGATGATTCATCTGCCGGCCGGCGCCATCCTCGTTGCACGTGCCGGCCATGACGACGTGTCTGAAATCGCGAGCGCGGTTCGTGAATTGGAAAGATGCGTTCCGCCCGTCGTAGGAGCGGTTTTCTGCGAGACTTCGTGGTCGGAAGCCGATCGCGATTACGCGACCGACGCGGCACTCCACGAGGACAGGCGTTCGTCCGCAAGCGGAGCGTCATATGGATTGGTCGCGAAGTGATTCCACCGTCCGCCTGCGACGTCAATGCGGAAGTCAGACCAGGCAGCGCCGGCGCAAGCTGACAAGGCGGTCGACTAGTCCGTAATCGGGATCACTGATGTTCGAGAATCTGCGCGAAGATTGGGTTACCTACGAGCGAGACCTCTGGCGACAGGGTCTGTGGGCGATGGCTGTCTATCGATTCGGGCGCTGGCGCTACGGCATCAGATACCGGATCATCCGCGCGCCGTTCTCGTTCCTCTATAAGCTTCTATTCAAGTTCATTCAGATAGTTACCGGGATCGAGCTTCCTTGCGAGGCGAGTGTCGGCAGGCGGCTCAGGATCGATCACTTTGGCGGGATTGTAGTGAGCGGTGACGCAGTATTCGGTGACGACGTGGTGATCCGAAATGGCGTCACCATCGGCCTGCGCCGCGTCGGAGTCAGTGGATCGCCGGAGATCGGCAACCGGGTAGACGTCGGCGCGGGCGCCAAGATTCTAGGCTCGATCAGAGTGGGCGACGATTCGGCAATCGGAGCGAACGCGGTTGTGCTGGAAGACGTGCCGCCCAATTCCATCGCGATTGGCATACCGGCGCGAATTATTCCGCGACGATCCCCGAACGGCGAACTCTGCGCCGACAACATTCCGAAATTTTCACGCGCATCAGGCCTGAGCCACCCGGGAAAATCGGCTGCCGATGCTTAGCTCATCCGAGACCTCACACATCGACACGACCGGCCAGTGTCCAGTTCTTTCCGTCGTCGTAATCGGACGCAACGAAGGCGCGCGATTGAGCCGATGCCTCGAGTCGATCGCCCGGATGCGTCCGCTGCACGGTCCAATCGAAGTCATCTATGTGGACTCGGGTTCCACCGACGGCAGCCTCGAGCGGGCGGTTCAATCAAGGGTAAAAGTCATAAGGCTCGAGTCCGCGAATCCTTGTGCGGCGGGCGGACGGAACGCCGGTTGGCGCGCAGCGAAGGCGCCAATCATTTTCTTCCTCGACGGCGACACGGTGCTCGATCCCGACTTCGTGGCCGACTCCATCGCCGAGCTGAACGACCCGAGCGTTGCGGTCGTCTGCGGAAACCGCCGTGAGATCAACCCGAAAGCTTCGATCTACAATCGGCTCCTCGATCTGGATTGGATTTCGCCGGCAGGCGCCGCCGAGTTCTGCGGCGGCGACGCCCTGATTCGCCGCGAGGTGCTCGAACGTGTGGGTGGCTACGACGAGCGGCTGATTGCCGGTGAAGAGCCGGAGATGTGCCGGAGAATCCGCGCGCTGGGCTTTACCGTCCTGCACCTCGATCGGCCGATGACCGGTCATGACCTGGCGATGACGCGGTTTTCGCAGTACTGGCGCCGCGGCGTTCGAAGCGGCTACGCCTACGCCGAGGTCTCGGCAAGATTCAGGCACACCGACCTTCCACTTTGGGACCGCGCAGCGCGCCGCAATCTCGTTCACGGCGCCGGAATGCTCGGCCTCATCGTCGGCGCTCCGCTAGCCTCGATCGCGCTGCACTCGATCATCCCGACCGTCGCAGCAGTCGCGATCATCGCACTACTGGCGATTCGCACAGCCATCAGACATCGCTCGAAGGCGCCCGACGACCTGGCTACGCGGTTACTATTCGGTCTGCATTCGCACCTGGCTCAGATTCCGCTGATGTTCGGACAGCTCAAGTATCAGCGCGATCGTTTAACCGGCAAGACTGCGGAACTGATCGAGTATAAAGATGCGGCGCGATGGGGACGTCGTTCAGCGTAATTGTCCCGCCGCCGATACCCGCCAATCCTCAGACCATAACTCTGCGAAAAAGTACGGCCTCTGCGACCTCTTGAGGAGCCTCGCTAAGCAGAGCCGCACTCCATCCGGTGATGATGAAAAGCAGAACCGCAAGTATCCCTCCCCCAGAACCCGTGCAATCCATAACCGCGTTGATGACAAACATACCGATCATGCTGAAGGCCGCCAACGCCGTGGGATCGTTGGGGTGAAGGGGAAGACTGAAGATCGTCAATCGCACCACGGGCCAGACCGTCAACAGCACCAGCAAGACCATCGCATACACTCCAAACGTAAGGGCGGTGAACAAGAAGGCGTTGTCGATTGAGTACATATTACCGAACACTGGAAATCCGCTGCGGCCCCAACCCCAGGTTGGGCGCTCTTCGACTATCGGAACATAGAGCGGTATGAGCATCCTCCGGTAAGCCGAGTCCTCCTGTAATCCACCGCCCGATGCTTCGAGCGCCACCGGATCCACTGAGACATAAGCGTCGAATGAACGATAGGCCGACGGACTAACCAAAGCGCTCAATAGAATCAGTGACACCAACGCGCGTTTGCGGTTCTTCGCTCGGAAAACAGAGATGACCACAGCAGCGCAAGCCGCCGCCAACAAGGGCGAAACAGAAAGAGCCATGAGACTTCCGGCTGCTATCCAGAATTCGCAGAATCGAATCTTGCTTATCGGCACGAAATGCAACAGCCGCTCATGCCACACGCCACTCCAATCCAGCCATCGGGCAAATCGATAGCCAAACACCATCATCATTCCCAACGTTAGCGCGTGGCCGTAGGGCCCTTGAATCCTCATGAAGCCGGCGCGGAATAGCGTACCGTGTTGCGCACCGAAAATCGGGTCTAACAATGGTGTGAACAGGTCCACGCCCATCCTGAATTCGTAAACAGAGACGATTGCAACGAAGGCGAGCAACGCGGCGACACGTTTCGCGGCGTCGACGGCAAACTGCGGTTGCCGGAACATGTGCTTGGCTACGAAGTAAGGCAGGATCATTGAGGGTAATTCCTGCAGCGCCAGATTCTGGCTGCCTAGCTTGTAACCCTCGTTCATTCCCTCCGCGACGACGGTTATCGCGAGGTAGCCCAAGACCAGAACGTCGATTGAGTTCCATCGCATTTTTGGCTTCGATTGGAACAGAAGAAACGCTGCGATCGGCAGAATAGCAGTGTCGGCATAGTGAAATTGCCCCGATATCGGCCAATAATGATATTCCGGCAGGAGCAGCAGCACCGGCAAGTAGACGTTGAGGAAAGCCTTCTCCGGACCTCGTCGCAGACACTCGATCAGGGCTATGAGACCCGGGATCGCGATGATGAGGGTTTGTATCATTTACAGTGTTGATAGCGGCTGAAGATCGCGGTCAGCCCGGCGCCCGGCACTCTCCTGCGGCGTTCGGCCCTGAGTTCTCTGGAACACATCATAAGTGATTGTTCCGCTGAGGCCATCGCTACGTAGTGACTCAGGACCGTTTGTTCCCCTTTCCCCGATATATTTGACCCACCGCGCAACTTTCTCATATTTGATGCAATTTTAGCTGGGAGCCCGCGAATTGACCGCGACTCAAGCGAGCCGCATGAGTGGATCTGAAGCCAATTCCCGGGTCAGGTTGACACCCCGTCGAACGGCAAATACCGTAGCCACTGTAATGGGTGTTGTCGGCGCGGTGGACAAGCGGCCTCTGACGGTAGCGTTTCTTAGTCCGGAGTGGCCGCCGGACAACGCAGCGAACGGGATTGTACCCTACGTCGCCAATGTTACAGCAGGGCTGCGGAGGTTGGGGCACAACGTGTGCATCCTTGCCGGACACTCCGAGTCCGCAAATTCTGAGCCCGACGTGTTTCTATTCGAGAGCCAGGAGCGATCGGCCTTGGCCCGGATTCGCGACGCGGTCGCGTTCCGCATCAACCGATCGGCGGCTGAACGGCAAAGATTTAGCAACGCCTTGGTGCGAGCGACGCAGCGCGCAATCGCCGAGCGGGGCGTCCAGCTGCTCGAAATGGAAGAGAGCTTTGGTTGGCTGCAACTGGTCAAGGCGCAGCTCCCGATCCCAGTGGTCGTGAGGCTGCACGGCCCACATTTCGCCAACGGAGCAGCCTTGGGAGTTCCGGCTGACGCCAGCTTCCACCAGCGCGTTCTCGAAGAAGGGATTGGAGTCGCGCAAGCCGATGGCGTGTCAGCTCCGTCGCGCGACGTGCTTGAGCGAACCCGAGAATACTACAAACTGCCATTGACTGGAGCCGCCCTCATTCCGGCTCCCACGCCAGCCGTTCCGGCCGACAAGCGCTGGTCTCTGACGGAGTGCGATCGGTCGCGTCTCCTGTTCGTCGGCCGGTTCGACCGCCACAAGGGCGGCGACGTAGTGATCGATGCGTTTTCCCGGGTCGCTCGACGGTTCCCCGAGGTCCGGCTGTGGCTCGCTGGTCCTGACAAAGGAGGCTTCACGGACGAGCAGGGCCGGAACTGGACGCCCCCCGCCTATATCGCAGAACGAGCTCCAGATTTGGCCGCACGCATCGATTGCCTCGGCTGGCAAACCATCTCGGCGCTCGCCGAGCTGCGCCGGAAAGCCTTCGCAACCATCGTCGCATCGCGCTACGAAAACTTCCCGATGGCCGTGTTGGAGGCGATGAGGTACGGTTGTCCGCTGGCGGCCACGCGAGCGGGCGGTATCGTCGAGATCATCGAAGATGGCGTGAACGGAGTCCTGGCACAGCCGGGAGATCCGGACGATCTGGCCGCAGCCATCATTCGTTTGCTTGAGGCGCCGGAGTTCGCGGCAAACCTCGGCCGGCGCGCCGCCGAGGACGTTGTCCGGCGTTATCACCCGGATGTGGTAGCGCGCGAAACGGCGGCGTTTCATCAAACCGTAATTGATAGCTGGAACAGCCGCGACTCGCGAACCCGTTAGCCCGATCGTGTTCAACGTTTCTGGGCGAGCAAGCTGATCACCTTCCGGCTTCGCCGCCCGCGACAAATTCCCGTCTTTGAGGCAATGTTACAGGCCGAAAAATCACGTTTTATTTATTTGAGAAAGGCGTGCCTCAGGTCAAATCTATCGGGGAAAGGCAAAGAAACGGTCCTGAGTTACTACGCGGCCGCAGCTTCAACGGAATAATCGCCCATCACGTGGCCTCGGGACCGCGGGGCCCGGAAAGGACTGCTGCGATGCGGTCCGACGTTGGAGACTACTATTTGTACTTGATGAGGATAATGGTTTGAAGTCTGTGGAACGCCGATTGGACCCGGCGGACGAGATTGGCCAGGATTCGTCCGAGATCTCAGCCCTGCCGGATGGTATTCAGGGCGATTCGATCCCGCCCGCTGCAACCCGATCACCGGTACTTGTCATCGACGACGATCAATGGACCGGCCTGGAGCTGCGCGACCTGTGGGTACATCGTGAGCTTTTCTACTTCCTTGCCTGGCGCGACATTAAAGTCCGCTACAAGCAGACGGCCCTTGGCGCCAGTTGGGCGATACTCCAGCCCTTAATCAGCATGGTGGTTTTCACGCTGCTCTTCGGCCGACTCGCGAAGGTGCCGTCGGAGGGCATGCCTTACGCGATATTTTCGTACGCGGGCCTGTTGCCGTGGAACTTCTTCACCACCGCGGTCACTAACGCCTCTAACAGCCTGGTCGGCAGCACCAACCTCATCACCAAAGTCTATTTCCCACGGTTGCTCGTTCCTACCGCGGCGGTCGGCGCGGTCCTGGTGGACATCGCGATAGCCTCGCTGATGCTGTTTGCGATCATGCCGATCTACGGCGTCGCCTTCCACGCAAGCCTGATCATGCTGATCCCGCTGACCGGGCTGACGGCCTTGACCGCGGCTGCCCTTGGGATTTGGACGGCAGCACTGAACGTAAAGTACCGCGACATCCGCTATGCGTTGCCGTTTGTCATACAGATCTTGATGTTCCTCACGCCCGTCATCTATCCAGTCAGCTTTCTTCCGGAGCGCTGGCGATGGGTACTCAGGCTCAACCCATTGAGCGGCATCATCGAGGGCTTTCGCGATTCGATCTTTGGCCGTCCCTTCAATTGGAATGGGCTGGCGATTTCAGCCGGAGTTACTTTGGGCGCGCTGCTGGTCGCAGCCTTGATATTCAAACGCATGGAACGGGAATTCGCAGACGTCATCTAAATCATGGAACCTATCATCAAAGTTAAAGGCATCAGCAAGCGCTACCGCGTGGGCTCGGACCCGGGAATGCGCTACGGCAGTTTGCGCGAGAGCCTGGCCAGATCCATCAAAGCTCCACTGCGTCTTCTCAGTTCGCGGAGTCGAAGCAACGGTCCTGACAAGTCCCATTTTTGGGCTCTTAACGACATTGGCTTCGAGGTCGAACGCGGCGAGGTCCTGGGGTTGATCGGCAGCAACGGCGCCGGCAAGTCCACACTTCTCAAGGTCCTGTCGCGTATCACTCGCCCCACAACGGGGCGCGTGGAACTCTACGGCCGGGTGCGTAGCCTCCTTGAAGTCGGCACCGGTTTTCATCCGGAGCTCAGTGGCCGCGAGAATGTTTTCCTCAATGGCGCGATCCTCGGCATGCGCCGCGCCGAGACCGCCCGCAAGTTCGACGAGATTGTCGCCTTCGCCGAAGTCGAGAAGTTTATCGACTCTCCCGTCAAGCACTACTCGAGCGGCATGTACGTCCGTCTCGCGTTTGCGGTTGCCGCCTACCTCGAGCCGGAGATCCTGCTCGTTGACGAGGTCCTCGCCGTAGGCGACGCCCGTTTCTGGTCCAAGTCGATTCAGCGGATGCGTGAGCTAAACCGGCAGGGTTCAACGATCGTGCTGGTGAGTCACAATATGTTCCTGATGCAGACGATGGCGTCGCGTGCGCTTTGGTTGCGCGGTGGAGAGATCGCCGGCTATGGCAAGCCACTGACCGTGATTGGTCTGTACCGCCAGGCATCCGAGAAAACCGAGGCCGACGCTGCGCCTTCGATCACGAACGAAAGCCCAATCCGCATAGACAATTTAGAGTTGATCCCGGAATCGCGATGGGCGTCACCGAACGAAGCGCTGCCAGACTCAGGGATCCGAGTGAAGTTCACCGTAGATTGCGGACCCGGCAAGTTCATGTTTCATCTGCGAGTAAACAGTCCCGACGGTTTGCCATTTTTCACAGTCTACAGCGACCCATCCGAGATACCGCGGGCCGGACGTGTTACCGTCGAGGCCTTGATCCCGCGCCTGATGTTGATGCCGGGAGAATACAGGATATGGGTTGCAATCTGTTCTGAAGCAGGCGGAGAACATCAGCTCGCGAACGACAGTCTGCCGCTAAAAATCGCGAGTCCAAAAGGGACCTCGGCAGAGTCGTTCAGCATTATGTGGAACGAAGCGACCTGGCGAGTCTCGAAGCCTTAAGTAGCGATTGCTCAGGCACGAAGTAGCTCCTTCACTCGATAGAGCCGAGCAAACGACGAGGAACATTCCGAGCTTTGCTTTCGCTAACCCCCTTCGCGTCTCGTAAGAGCGGAAGCGTGCCGCTTTGATTACTCGCGTCGCCAGTCGCGCCACTCCCGGATTCTGGTTGCTGGCGATCGTCCTCGTTGTCTACGTGGCTGCGTGCGCGCGATTTAGAGACAACAATCTTGAGGCGGACGCCTGGGAACACCTGAGCGTTCTGCATGCGCTGACAGAGAATCCGTGGAACCCCGGCAATCCGACTTATGATCTAGACATTCCGAGCGTTCGCTACTCTCCGTACTTCGTTGGCCTGGCTTTTGTCTGTCGTCTGACTCACATCGATCCTTACTCCGCGCTCACTGCTGCAGCGGTCCTTAACACCTGCCTGTTGATCCTCGGAATCTGGCTATTTCTCTCGAGCTTTGACGAAGCTGCCAGCGCAGCCGCCGCACTATTCGTAGTAGTGACGCTGTACGGCAGCCCTCCCGGTTATGCGAACTCACTAGCTCTGTCCGACCTTCCATTGCTCGCCGTGAATCCGTCGGCGTTCAGCTTGCCGCTAGTTCTGATCTCCTGGTCGATTTTTCGGCGCATCGTCATCCGCGGCCGCGGAGCAGTTGAATTTGTCGCCATCAGTTTGCTGCTGGCGTGTGCTGTCCTTGATCATGCGATGACCGGCGTATTCGGCTTGATGGGGTTGTTCGTTCTCGCATTCGCTGGAGACCGGCAAGCGCGATGGAACATGACGCTCGTCGCCGCTTCGATTGCAGCGGTCGCAATCGGTCTGGCTCTGATCTGGCCATGGTTCAGTTTCTTCGCCGCTCTGCGATCCAATCGCGACCGCGACTACTGGTTCAACCCATACATTCTTGAATTGATGCTGACCTCGTGGTGCGCACCGGCGGCGCTGTGCGCGCTTTTTCTTATCCCACTTCGGGACCGGCCTTTAATCCGCACCTGCTTGATCGGCGGGACGCTCTCAATTGTCGTCGGCTTGTTGGCCTTGGTTATCAAGTCGCCGGCTTTCGCGAGATTTCCGTTGGCTGGCATCATCTACTTTCAGCTCGCGCTAGGAGTCTTCGTGCATGACTCGGAGCTTCTGAGACCGTCACGATGGCCCAAACTGTTGAGGCAGCTCGTATCGCCTGATTCATCCATCGAATACCGCGCGATTGTGCAAGTGACCGTCGCGATATTCCTCGTCTACTTTCTCATTCCACAGCTGGTTCTGATCGCGAAGGAACCGTCTCTGGGGAGGAAGTACCTGGCAAAGATTACCGGGCGCCGCGAAAAGATAGAGTACCCGAGGCAGGCGATGGGCGAGCTGCTTGCTCCAATCGGTCCTCGCGACGTTGTGCTGTCCGATATCCAGACCTCCTGGCGTATTCCATCGACACGTGGCCGGGTGCTCGCAGCGCTTCACTATGAGCTGTTCGTTCCTGACCAGCCGCAGCGAACAATCGATCTGAATAACTTCTTTTCGTCCGACAACGAAGCCGAACGCGACGCGGTGATTCGAAAATACGGCGTCGCCTGGATCGTTCTCAATCGCAATCGCCTCGGTGACGCGGAGTTCGCCTCGCTGCTGCGTAAACCGGCCGTGGTGGGATCCAGTGACGACGGAAATCTGGTTCTGATGCGGGCCGACAGCTGGATGAAAGCCGGCGCTCAGTAGCGGCTCAGTCGAAGAACCGGTAGTAGACGATCGCCCATAGCGCAGTGACCGCGTCACGCCATCCGATTTTTTTGCCTTCGTCGTAAGTACGCCCGGAATACGAGACTGATACCTCAAATACGCGCCATCGCGCGCGTGCGGCCTTGGCCGTTATTTCCGGCTCGAACGTAAACCGGTCTGCCGAGAGCTTGAGCTCGAGCAGCCTCTCGCGCACGAAGGCTTTCATCCCGGTTTCCATGTCAGTGAGGTTGAGGTTGCTCACCATGTTGGAAAGAAGCGTCAGCAGGCGGTTGCCGGCATAGTGCCAGAAGAACATCACTCGATGCGCCCCGCCGAGGAATCGCGAGCCGTACACCATGTCGGCGCGGCCGTCGAGCAACGGCTCGATCATTGTGCGGTAGTCGGCAGGATCGTATTCGAGGTCGGCATCCTGGACGAAGACGTACGGATGCGTCGTCTCGGCGAAGCCTCTTCTCAGCGCCGCGCCTTTGCCGAGATTGACGGTGTGAAAGAAACAACGCACGCGCGGATGCTGGAAGTTCTTGAGCAAGTCGGTCGTGCCATCGGTCGAGGCGTCATCGACTACGATCACTTCGACGTCGAAGCCACAGTTGAGCACCCGATCGATCACGAATTCGATAGTCTCGACCTCGTTGAAGACTGGAATCACGACCGAGATTTTGGCCGGCTCCGGTGGCACGCCGTTTAACAATTGAGGATCGCTTAAGTTCCGGACGTCGTCTGCAGCACCTGATCGCTGGTAGGACTTTTCTGCTACGTCGCCGCCATCGAATAAAACACTCATAAATCGAAAACCTCGTGGAACTGACTGAGATTGATCTTGCGGCAAAGGCAAGCACCTCGCCGCTACTGAATTCTAACTTAGAGTAGTAAGGAGAGTCCTGACTTTACCCTGCCAATACGAACCACGAAGTCCGAACAGCGCGGTAAATCTAACCTCGCGTTGTTTGATCGCGGTCGAACCTTTACAGGGTTAGCTGCGCTGGCCCCCGGTCACCATTGCCACGATCGTCCGCGGATGCAGCGCGACGAGCACCACGTGCAACACGGTGAACAGTACGAGCAACGCCAGGCAGCTGAAGTGCACCACGCGAGCGTAGTCGTAGCCACCAAATGCCGCGGTTAGCCACTGCAACTGGACCGGTTTGTAAATAGCCAGTCCCGATAGCACCACTACGACCCCGAACAAGATCGCGGAGGTATAGGCGAGGCGTTGCAGGCCGTTGTAGAACTCCGCGGGTGGCGGAGTTTTACGAATGCGCAAGTAGTACGCCAGCGTCGCGAGCGCGTTCGAAGTATCGCGCGTAGGAATGAAAACACGGCGCCGCCATTCGCCGCTCGCGATTACGTAAGCGAGGTAGATAACCCCGTTCAGGACCAGGAACCAGGCGAACTCGAAATGCCACTGACGCGCGCCTCCCACCCATCCGCCGATTCGCAGCCATTGCGGCGGCGCGTCGTTACGAAACGGATACCAGCTATATTGCGCGTTGAGCGGTCCGAACGACGGATACCATCTAAAAATCTCCAACCCGCTGCCAGCCATGATGATGAGCAGTGGGATGGTAATCCAATGCGCTATTCGAATCGCGGCGGGTTGCGCACGGCGGCCGTTCCGCCGGTTTTCAGCGAGCGGCGTTTCCATTACGTGTTTAAATTGATAGCAGCCGCCGATCGATTTCAGCAGTATCGCGCGAAGTCCTCGACGGACGATCCTCCCGCCGGCCTGACTGCTCGAGATGAAAGTCGATCCTCTCGGCGAGTTCCTGCAGATGGGGATCCTGAAGCAGAGAGCTATGGTCGCCCGGCGTCTCCACAATCTCTATTCCACGGGCGAACAACCGCCCCCAGCCCATCATGCCGTCGATCGCATACTTTGAATAGAGATCGTCGTGACAGCGGAATAAAATCGCGCGGCTGTCGAGCCGGCGGTAACGGTAATTTTTCCTGATGTTGCGCAAGAGCTCCAGGAATGTGCCGGAATCGATTTCACCAAATATGACGTTGGCCGGTTGCAGCGCGGGAGGCGATGGAACGTCGGATTTCGTTACCGGTGCTTCTCGCGGCGCCAGTATTTCGGAGAACCTGTTCCGCATTTTGGACAACAGGTGTCTCGCCCGAACAGTCAGCGGTCGCTGGCTGTCCTTTGTCAGGACGGTCAGCTTTTGCCACCAGAGCGGAGCCTTCGCCCACGAATCCAGCAGCAGGATCGCTTTCACCGGGATGCCTTCGCGTTGAAGTTGATGCGCCACCTCGAAGGCAAGCACGCCTCCGAACGAGTAACCCGCGAGCAGACACGGACCGGAACCATGACGGGTCCGAATCAAATCCACGTGCTTAGCTGCCAGGCTCTCCAACGACGGCATATCTACCGGTCGATCGGCGCCTGGCGTCTGGAACGCACCCGGAGGCAATCCGACCGCAGTGGCAAAAGAGGCTGGACCCCCAGTTACGCGCCGCGCCAGGCGGCACAACCCCACTCCGGCATCAAGGAAGAAAAGCGTTCCCTCAGAATTCCCGGGACTCAAGGGTATCAATTGGGTTTTAACGTTGCCGTGCTGATCTTCACTAAGAACCCTGGCAGTGCCTTCAATCGTTGGGTTCTGAAAAAACAGCGGCACCGAGAGCTTGTGATCGAGCGACTTGCGGATTTCGTTGATCAGCCGCGTCGCCTGCAACGAGTGGCCGCCCAAGGCAAAGAAATCGTCGCGCACGCCGATCTGCGTCAGGCCCAGGACCCTGCGCCAAATCTCCGCAAGGGCTTCTTCGACCGGTGTGCGCGGCGCAATGTAACCCGCCGCGGAACTTGCACGCTCCGACTCCGGCGCCGGCAACGCTTTGCGATCGATCTTGCCGTTGGAGGTTAACGGCAATTTCTCGAGCGTCACGAAGGTGCTGGGAATCATGTATTCGGGCAATTTCTGTTTCAGCAGTTCGCGTAGCTTCCCCTGGTCCGGCGCGGCGTGCGGGTCCGTCGGCACGATGTAGGCCACCAGGCGTTGGTCGCCGGTCGCGGTCTCCCGCGCCGCCACGACGCACTGGTCCAATCCGGAATTCTGTCTCAGCGCAGATTCGATCTCTCCCAGCTCGATACGGAAGCCGCGGATCTTCACCTGGTGATCGATTCGGCCGAGAAATTCGATTGCGCCGTCGGCGCGCCGTCGCACCAGGTCGCCGGTCTTGTAAAGCCGCGCGGAGCGACTGCCGTCGATTGCGTTTGAGATAAACTTCTCTGCCGTCAGCTCGGGCCGATTGAAGTATCCGCGCGCCAGACCGTCGCCGCCGATATGCAACTCGCCGGCGACTCCTGCAGGCGCAAGCTGCCCGGCGGCGTCCAGTACATAAAATTGCGTGTTGTCGATCGGTCCGCCGATCACCACCGGACCGTCGCCCGGCTCGACTCGGATTGCTGCCGACCAGATAGTCGTCTCGGTCGGGCCGTACATGTTCCACAGCTCCGTGCTGCGCGCGAGAATCTGATCGGCCAGCTCCCGCGGGA
>JBEKLS010000054.1:0-23637 GCA_050010075.1 Binatus sp. (SeqCode)
GCCGAACGCGCCGTCGCCGTTCCTGTTCCACTTTGCCTCGCGCTGAGCGGACGCGACGCCGTGTGGCCCGCGATGTCGTTCGGCGACGAGAGCGATCCGGAAATCGCGCTGCCTTCATCCGTGCTGGCGGAGGCGAAACGCCACGCTCGCGGATTAATGGCCGGCACGCCGAACGTGCTGGCTCTGCGCGCCGGTTCGGAGCTGGAAGGTAGAGCGGTCGCTCGTGATATCGCGTCGGCGATGGGCCTGCGGGCACTGTTTATCGAAATGGATCGATCGGGCAGCGCGGGCAAGCCACCGCCACTGACAAACGGTCTCGGGCCGTTGCTGATGCTGCGTCAATTGATCCCGGTCTTTTGTTTTGATCCCGGCCCCGGCGAACGCCGCACCGTACCAACTGTGCCGCACTACCCAGGGCCGATGCTGGTTCTGTGCGGCCATGAAGGCAGTATCGAAGCCAATGGCGAAACGCCGTTGTCGTGGAGGATTGGAGTACCTCCGCGCGATGAACGCCGCGAGCTTTGGGAGATCGCGATCGGCAAAGGCGAACTCGCGGAGCGGCTTGCTTCCGATTACCGACATCGCAGCGGGCGTATCGCGCAGCTTGGCCGAATCGCTCGACAACAGTGCATGCTCGACGGCCGCACACGGCTGGAATTCGGCGATGTCGCCGCGGCGTCGTGGGCAGGCGAAGGGTCTGGACTCGAAGCACTCGCGCAGCCACTTCCTGACCTCATCCCCGATGAAGCCCTGGTCGCCGGCCCCCTGTTGCGCGCAGAACTATCGCGGCTGCTGCTCCGATGCCGGTCGCGCGAAAGCCTCATCGAAGGCCTGGGGGCGTCGGCCGTGGCGCGGTACCGTCCGGGTGTTCGCGCGTTGTTCACGGGCCAGTCGGGAACCGGAAAGACGCTGGCCGCGGGATGGCTCGCGACGCAGCTCGGCCTGCCGATCTATCGCGCCGACCTGGCCTCTGTCACCAGCAAGTACATCGGCGAGACTGAAAAGAACCTCGCGCAGTTGCTGGCGCGCGCCGAGGAGTCCGGCATCATCCTGCTGTTCGACGAGGCCGATTCGTTGTTCGGCAAACGGACCGAGGTAAAAGAATCCAACGATCGGTTCGCCAACGCTCAAACCAACTACCTGCTGCAACGGATCGAAACTTTTGACGGCATCGCGATACTCACCAGCAATAGTCGCGCGCGCTTCGACCCGGCGTTTTGCCGCCGCCTCGACTTGATCATCGAGTTCCCGCTGCCCGGCCCGGAAGAGCGCCGCCTGCTCTGGCTGTCGCATCTCGGATCGCATCATCGGCTTACGGCAAGAGAGCTCAACCAGATCGCATCGGCGATCGACCTCGCCGGCGGTCATATCCGAAATGCGGTGCTGACCGCGGCCGTGCTCGCGCAAGCCGACAATCGGCTCATCGAGTATCGCGACGTTTACGTCGGGCTGGCCGACGAATGCCGCAAGCTGGGGCGGCAGACGCCTGCAAACCTGGTGCGGAGCGGCTGACAGGAAAGCTGATGGCATCCGCTCTTGCTGCGACACCCGACGATAAGAAGAGCAAGGCGGCTGTGCGCGCGACCGTCGCCACGGAAGGTGCAGCGCCGGAAAGCCCGGCAGGTGCTCCGGCCGGTATGCCGATATTCCTCGAGGCAGGCTTCGTTAATCCAGTTGCACAGTCGCCGGCCGCCGGTTCTGAAAGTGGCGGCGCTTCGAGGCAAGTCACGGCAGATACGCAGGCTGCCGCGGATTCGTCGGCGCCCGCCCGCGGATTGGTCCTGGTTGGAGCAAGCGCCGCTCAATCAGGTGAGAGAGGCGGAATTCGATCGAAAGCGCCCGCCGCCGAGAAAGCCGGGCCTGCCGTGCGCATGGCGTCTGGCGTCCAGCCGATCGGGGCGCAAGGCGGATCGAAGGGAACTGCAGCGCAAGCGGCGCCAGCCGATGGTCGCGGCGTTGTCGGCAAAGCGCCAACTTCGCCGCACGAAGATCCCGGCTTCCAGGCAGTCGTCGCGAGGGTGCGGGCTGTCGCGGAGCAGCAAGGACATAACAATCCCGCTCAGCTCAAGGCGGCTCAGGCCCAGGCCGCCGCGTCTGGGCCTGTAAACGATGTAGCCAGCCAAGCGGCAGCGGCCCAGGTAGGCAAGATGGGCGCCCAGGAGCCGAACCCGTTCGACAAGAACGCGTTCAAGGCCGCGCTGTGGAAGAAGATCAGCGAAGTTGCTCCCACGAATCTGGAGGAAGCCGACGACTTCAAGGAGAGCGGCAAGGTCGGAGAGATCAAAGGTGCTCTAACTTCTCAAGTGGCTGCGAGCAAAGACGTCGCGCAGGGCCCGATTCAGCGGACGTCCACCGAAGCGCCCAATCCCGCTGGCTTGCAGCCGAAACCCGTCACTCCCTTACCGCCGAATAATATTGGTGCGCCACCGCCGGCGGTCGGAGCCGCAGATGCCGCGCCCAAGCCGAAGTCGGATGCCGAAATCTCGCTCGACGCGTCCAGCCGCAGCCTCGATCAACAGATGACCGACGGCAGGATCACTCCGGAGCAACTTTCGAAATCCAACGAACCGCAGTTCAAGGGCGCGCTGAAGGACAAGCAAGAGGCTCAAGCGCAGGCGCAGACGGGACCTGCGGCGTATCGCAAAACCGAGCAGACCTTGCTCGGCGCAGCCAAAACCGAAGCGGCGGGAACGACCGCGCCGCAGCTGCTTGCGATGCACGGCGTTCGCGGAGGTGCGTTCAACAAAATCGGACTCCACCAGCTGGCTACGAAAAGTGCGGACGAACAGGCGCGCGCCCAGGTAGCGCAACACGTCGAAGAAATTTACCAGGGCACCAAGGCCAAGGTCGAAGCGCGTCTGAAACAACTCGACGACCAGACCAATCAGACTTTTGACCAGGGAGCTGAGCAGGCGCGCGCAACCTTCGAAAATTACGTGGACCTGCGTTTCTCGGACTGGAAATACGATCGATATACGAATCGGATCGGCGGCTCAGTGCTATGGGCAAAGGACAAGCTCTTCGGGCTGCCTGATGACGTTGACCAGTTCTACAAAGATGGCCGAGACCTATATCTCAAACGCATGGACGGCGTGATCGACCAGGTCGCCGCCATGGTCGAGACCGGTCTCACCGAAACCAAAGGACTTATCACGGCGGGATGGGAAGAGGTCCAGACCTATGTGAAGGGATTGCCGACCAGCCTTCGCCAGGTAGGTGAAGAAGCTGCCAATAAGATCCAGGATAGCTTCGACGGGCTGCGCCAGTCGGTCAATGACAAGCGCGACGAATTGATCGAGGGGTTGGCTAACAAGTACGTCGAGAGCTTGAAACAGGTCGATGCCCGTATCGACCAGATGAAGGAGGAGAACAAGGGGCTCGTTAACAAGGCCGTGGATGCGATAGCCGGGGTCATCGACACAATTCTCAAGCTCAAGGACATGCTGCTCGGGATACTGTCGCGCGCGGCGGCAGCAATAGAACTCATCATCGAAGATCCTATCGGCTTCCTGGGCAACCTGGTCAGTGGGGTTAAGCTCGGGCTTCAGAACTTCATCGGCAACATCGGCGCTCACATGAAGCAAGGCTTCCTGGACTGGCTATTCGGTGCGGTTGCCGAAGCCGGAATTCAATTGCCCAAGACCTTCGACCTGGAAGGCATCCTTGGTCTGGTGATGCAGGTGCTGGGTCTTACCTGGGCTGCAATCCGTGCGCGCGCTGTCACGATCCTTGGCGAGAAAGTCGTCTCCGCGATCGAAACTACTGTCGACTTCATTAGAAGAGTTATCACCGAAGGTCCGGGCGCACTGTGGGAGTGGATGAAAGAGAAGGTCGGCGATATCAAGGCGATGGTGCTCGATCAGCTCGAGGATTTCGTCGTCACGCGTGTCATTATGGCGGGTATTACCTGGGTGGTAGGACTGCTGAACCCGGCATCCGCCTTTATCAAAGCTTGCAAGGCGATCTACGACATCATCATGTTCTTCGTCGAGCGCGGCTCACAGATAATCGCGCTCGTCAACGCGGTGATCGACTCCATCACTGCGATTGCCTCGGGGGCAATAGGCGGGGCGGCGGCGATGGTCGAAGACGCTTTGGCAAAGGGTATCCCGGTCGTCATAGGTTTCCTCGCCAGCCTCCTAGGACTCGGCGGAATCAGCGACAAGATTAAGTCGGTGATCGAAGCAATCCGCAAACCGATAGGCGAAGCGATCGACTGGGTAATTCACAAAGCAGTGTCGTTGCTCAAGGCCGGCGGCAAGTTCGTCGCCGGGCTGTTCGGGGGGAAGGATGCAAAACCAACCGGCACTAAAGCTGAAGGACCCGTAGACAGCCAGAACGTAAAACATGAAGTCGCTCAAGACGTAGCCGGAAAGACTTTGGCAACGTTCGATGAAGAGCAAGATCTTATCAATACTCTCTATGCGAAATACCAGCCATTTGGATTGAAGAGTGTCCGATTTGTTCCTAGTGGCGATGGATTGGCGGTCATCGTCGAGGCAAGTGCAGCTGAAGAAGTCGCGAAATTGAACCTTTTGAAGAGCGCAGATCAAAACAAACTCATAACTTTCATGCGTCGATTCCGTTACAACGCTAAGACCACCTACATCTACACCTACTATCGAGGTCGCAGGATCGATCAAGTCAGGAACTACCCGAGTCACGCGGAACTGTACTTTCTCAACAAATCAATTCCCATGGTGAAGGAATGTTTGCTTCAGGACCTTCAGGCTGGACAGATTCAGCCAAATTCCACCGTTGATATCAGCTTGGAGATGACCAGGACACCTTGCGAGGGTTGCGCCGTGCGCATTCCGGAGGGCATACGCCTGCTAAAGTCAGATCCTTCGCTAAAGGATCTTAATATTCGAATGATCGTTAACGCTTCGACGATAACTCTAGGAAGCGGTGAGACTGGTTTAAAGAACCTTTTAAGCCACGAGAACGTCCAGGTCAAAGCGTCAGATATCTGGTCCGTCATTTTGGCGAAACTAGAGGAGTATCCGAGCTTTTATGATGAAGTCAAACAAGAGCACTATACCAGGCCGGAATTGAATGAGTTCAAGACCAGGGCGGTCGAGCTGCAAGGCGAGATCGACGCGATTGTAGATAGTAAAAAGGCCGGACCTCGGCCGCTGTCCCGAGGAAGATGAACGACGTGGCCCGAAAGTCTCTAACCATAGGGATGGCGACCTATGACGACTATGACGGGGTCTACTTTTCTGTCATGGCTATTCGTCTGTTCCATCCTGAGGTGACCGACGAAACCGAAATCATTGTCGTCGACAACCATCCCGACGGTCCTTGTGCCGCTGATTTGAAGGCCCTGGAGCACTGGGTGTCCGGGTATAGGTACGTTCCTTTCAATCGACATCGGGGAACCGCGGTTCGTGATATCGTGTTTCGCGAAGCTACCACGGATTTTGTGCTATGCATGGACTGCCACGTCATGTTCGCGGCGGGCGCATTGCGCCAACTGATAGATTATTTTCAGGCACACCCTGAAACGCCCGATTTAATCCAGGGACCGCTCGTCTATGACGATCTGCGAAGCTTTTCCACTCACATGGAGCGCACCTGGTCGTGCGGAATGTATGGCGTATGGGGCAGCGATAGCCGCGGAGCCAATCCGGCAGCGGATCCATTCGAGATCGAGCTGCAAGGCTTAGGAGCTTTCGCTTGCCGCAAAGCGGCGTGGCCGGGCTTCAATCCAAGATTGCTAGGGTTCGGTGGCGAGGAAGGTTACATCCAGGAGAAATTCCGTCGCGCCGGCGGCCGTAACCTATGCGCGCCCTTCCTGCGCTGGGTACATAGGTTTGCGCGTCCCAGCGGCGTTCCCTACACGAATAGTTGGGAAGACAGAATTCGTAACTACCTGATCATCGCCGACGAGCTAGGTCTTGATCCTTCAGCCGCCCATGCGCATTTTCGCGGTCACTTAGGCCATGAGCCCGCCGATAGGATCATCGGCGCGGTGCAGGAAGAACTCCGTAGCCCATTCCATTTCTTCGACGCGATCTATTGCATCAACCTTGCGGAAGAAACCGGCCGCTGGCGGGACGTGTCGGCCCGGTTCGCCCGGCTCGGTATTTCCCATCGAGTCCGACGATTCGAGGCTATCCGTACCCAGCACAACCAGCATGTCGGTTGCGGACTTTCGCATCGTGCGATCGTGGCCGAGGCGAAGCTCCAGGGTCTTAAGAACGTGCTGGTATTCGAAGACGACGTACTTTTCACCTCCGATGCGGTTTCCGGTTTGGAAACGGCTCTCAGGGAATTGCAGGGCCGCGAATGGAAAATGCTTTACTTAGGCGCTTGTCGATGGCGGCATGAGTATCCTCCTATCGAAGGGGCTACTCGGCTGGCTAAGACCGGCCCGGTGACCTGCGCACATGCCGTTGCTTATCACCATTCGATCTACGATCAGATCCTTAACGAGGTGCCGCCCAGTCCAGCTGCAATGGAAGAGTGGCTCAAGAAGCATCATGGCATCGATCAGTACTATGCCTTCAGTCTTACTGAAGGAAAATTTCTTTTGTCGCCGGTAATCGCCACGCAGGCGAATATCGTTCCAATGGAAAACGAAGATGTGCGCCGGCGCCTATTGGATTAAATTTGCTTGCCCCAGGTGTCGAGGTACGCGAGTTGCTCGACCGGTCGCCTGATCAGCGGACCGTGGCCGCGGCCTACCGGGTAGCCGATAGGAATCGCCGCCGCGGTGTACCAGGGATCGGGAATCGCGAGCAGCTTGCGCACTTCCGGCTCGCATTCGCATAGCAGCGTCGTCAGCACGCAGCCGAGTCCTTCGGCGCGGCATGCGAGCAGCAGGTTCTCGACCGCGGTATAGACCGAGCCGCCGCCGACCACGGAGACCCGCTCCTGCTTGGCGTCAGTGATCGCCATGTTTTTCGGATTGAAGCAGAACATCGCAATCGCCGGCGTCTCGCCGAAATGCGTGCCCAGGTAATCGCCCGCCGCGAGGGTGCGCTCGGCTCGTGCGCGCACTTCCGGCGGCGCGCTTGCGGGAATCGCTCCGCGATACTGCTTCGAGTACGCGATCCATCGCTCGTTGTAGAGCTTGCCGAGCGGCTCCTTGAGCGCGCGATCTTTGACCACGACTATCCGCCACGGCTGCACGTTTCCGCCGGTCGGCGCCCAGATTGCCGCTTCGAGCACTCGATGCAGCACGTCGTCGGGGATCGGATCGGGCCGCAAGCGCCGCACGGCGCGCAGCGTGCGCATCGTTTCGTAGATTCCCATTTCCGCCATTTTCGATTTCTCCTTTAGTGCGTTCGCAACATTCCGATTGCCGCCAGCGCGAACAGGCTCACGTCCATCGACGCATGCGCGATGATCGACGCTTCCAGTCCGCGGCGCAAATACAGGCGGCCGAATATGACCCCTTCCCACGTCTGCGGCATCAGCATTCCGCCGATGAGAAAGCGCGAGGTGCTGCTGAACAAAGTGCCGGCCAGCGGTGCGAGGTGAATCAGTCCGAACAGGTAGCCCTGCGCTATCGTCGCAATCCAGAGCGCGCTGCGCCCCGGATAGCCGTGCGAGTCGCGTGAGATCAGCCGTACGATCCATCCGAAGATCGCATACAGCACCAGCCGGAACTGGATCTCCTCGCTGACCGCCGCCGCGATCGCGACCGACGCGCCGACCAACGCTACGCGCCCAGGAGCCACGGTTAACATTGGAGGACTCGGAATAGCCGGGCCGCCACTGTTGTGCTTAATCACCAGCGGGATGAGGACAATAACAAGCACGATCGCGCCGGCGAGCGCCGCCAGTAGCGCGTAGCCGAATGAGACTCGAAGCAGGCGGCGAATCGAGAAGTGCAGTTTGACGCCCGCGAGTTTTGCGGCGATCAACGGCGCGCCCGGCAATCCGAGCTCGCGGTTGAGTCGAAGCGCGAGCGGTATCAACGACGCAAGCACAATCGTGACGCCGAGGAATGGCAACGCGCGCCTGAGGTCGGAAAGTTCGAGCGATTTGATTGCCAGCGCGAGCGGATACTCGACCAGCGCGCCGCCAATCGCCAGCGCTGCGAGCAGAGTCGCCTCGCGCCGCCGCGCGGTGCGCCGTGAATCCGAAGCGCCGGGGATTTCTGCCGCCGGCTCGCTCACTTGATCGTCGGGATAAATTCCGGAATGTCCTTCGACGGCTTCATCTTCCACTTGGGCTTGCGCTTCTCGACGAAAGCGCTGACGCCCTCGTAAGCGTCGGGCTGTTTGCCCGCCCACACGAACGCCTTCGTATCCGCCTTCTGCGCCTGCTCCGCTTCGGGCTCCGCGAGCAGGCCGTAGATCAGCCGCTTGGTTATCGCGACCGACACCGGCGCCGTGTTCTGCGCGATATCCAGCGCCATCTCGCGCACCTTCGGCATGAATTCCGCGTCGGGCCATACGTGGCTCACGATGCCGAACTCGAGCGCCTCGCGCGCGGTGATAATCCGTCCGGTCATCAGCAGTTCGTTGGCCTTCGCCACCCCGATCATTCGCGGTACGGTCCATAGGCTGAGCGCCTCCGGGATAACTCCGCGGCGCACGAACACGAAGCCGATCCGCGCGCTCTCGGCGGCGACGCGAATGTCCCATTGCATCGGCAGCGTGATGCCCATCCCGACCGCCGGGCCGTTGATCGCGGCGATGATCGGCTTGCGCACGTTCCATGGCCTGATCGCGGGCGCCGGCCGATCGCGACGCTCCGCGCGCGCGTCAGCGTCGAACGTATTGCCGCCGCCCGACAAATCCGCGCCCGCGCTGAACGCGCGCCCGGCGCCAGTCACGACGATCACGCGCACATCGTCGTCCTTGTCGTATTCGGCGAATGACGCGTAGAGGTCTGCGGCCATCGTGCCCGAGAATGCGTTCAGCTTCTCTGGGCGATTGAGAATGACGGTAGCGACGCCGTCTTTTACTTCCTTCAAGATGTGTCCGCTGGCCATGCGAGTTGCTCCTTGTTCGCGATTGAATGTGAAACCCCTCCTGGGTTTCACGCTTCCTTGGGCAGGGGTGACCCGTGCACCCAGTATTCAGAAGATGCGCTTCGCCTACTTCTTCTGGCTTGCGTTCATCGACTCAGAGAATGCCAGCATCTGGGTTAACTGTTCGCGCACCAGCTCTGGCGTGTTGCCCGCCGCTTTGTCGAGGTCGCCGATCTCTTCTGGCACGTACCAGTGCAGCTTGTCCGAGTGATAGGCCTCCCACACGATCTTCGCGACTTCCATCGCCGGAATCAGCCGGAACATTCCTTCCTTCGGCGCGCGCTCCGCAGTTCCAGGCGGGAGTATCGCCGTGTCGATCAGACCCGGCAGCGTGTCGGCCGCGCGGACTCCGTAGCGGCGGAACTCGATCGACAGCGCCTCGGTCAATCCCTTGACCGCGTGCTTGGTCGCGGAATACACGGCGATTCCCGGCATCCCGTAGGTCGCCGATGAGGACGAGGTGGTGAAGCAGAGCGATCCCGGCGTCGCCTTCAGCAGGCCGATCGCCGAATGGATCCCGATCAGCACGCCGATGAAATTAACGCGCACGACGCGCATGATGTCCTCGAACGGCTGCTCATCGAAGGGGCCGCCGACGCCGATGCCCGCGTTGTTGTAGAGGATGTCCATCTTGCCGCCGGTCGCCGCGCCGAATTCCGCGAGCGCTTTCTCGTAGTCGGCCTTGTCGGTGACGTCGAGGCGGCGCACGACGCAGTTGTCGGCGCCGAGTTCCTTTTCGAGCGCGCGCAATCCGTCGGCGTTCACGTCGTAGCCGCCGATGAACCATCCTTTCTCGCGGAACAGGCGCGCAGTCTCGCGGCCCATCCCGGACGCCGCGCCGGTGATAAAGATCGATTTGCGGCCGTTAGCAGTTCCCATAGAATTCTCCCGATGTCGGTACTTCAGGTCGAACATAGTCGAAACGCCAAGGCGCTGGCGAACGCTCGCGCGGCAGCGGAATCGACGGCTTGCTTCGTCTACGTACTCGGCAGCATCGGCGCCGACGGCTATCGAACCTACGTCGGCTGGACCAACGATCTCGAGCGTCGCCTCGCGCGCCACAACGCCGGCACCGGCGCGCGCTCGACGCGGGGCCGCGCCTGGTTCCTGCTATATGCGGAGCGCCACGAGTCGCGCGAAGAAGCGATGAGCCGCGAGTGGCATTTGAAGAGGAACCGGAGCTTCAGGAAACGACTAACACATCCTGACTGCTGAGATCCGAGGCTGAAGTCTTTCAGCAAATCCTTTGCGGTCGAAACCTAGACGATTTCGACGAGTCGAATCCGTCAGAGATGGCAGTTTTACACCATCTGTTGTGGTCCATGGCATCGGCGTCGAATAACGGTAGCTTCGTTCCGTAATATTTTTTTTCGGGAAACACGGTATTTCGCCAATAGTTGGTGACAGGTAGTTGGTTTGGAGTGCTGCGAATCGTGTCCATTTACGAACACTTAGCACGCGGGTAGCGGGGCGGGCAGGCTGAATTGTTCATCCCCAAAGGAGAGGTGCGTTTTTTTTGTGTCATTCTCGGAATAACTGTCCTTCGCACCGGTTGCTCCATGGTTGAAGGTGCAGCGGTTGGCGCCGAGAAAGATCCGGGATTCTTCGCTGCGCTCAGAATGACACAAAAATCTCGTGCGCCAGCGTCGCGGTCGATGCTAGCGCCCTCACCCATGCGCGACACCCGTGTCGCCGCACGACCTCTCCCGAGGGGAGAGGTGAATCAGAGTCGGATGCAAAGGTTGTTTGTAGGTCTCCTTGAAAAGACTTTGGCGAGATCAGGGAGCCAGTCGGTGATCTCTCAGGAAGGTTAGCATTTTGTTGTTCCATTGTTTTGGCCAGCGCATATGGTGGGCCAGGCCTCGGTAGCTTGCGACCGTTCCTATTTTGCCGTTTGCCATTTCGTCGGTGCCGCATGAGTTGTCGCATGATGCCACCTGCGTTTCCGACGAATCTATGATGACGTCTTCGACGTTGCCGCCTAGCGCGCGGACGCGGGCTGCGAACCTGGTGCCGTTGGGGCAGATGCCGCCTATGTCGCAATCGTTGCGCACGTGCATCAGCGGGACGCGCGGGTTGGTTACCTGCAACTGGCCGTCGCCTGACGGAGTAGTAGCCACTGGCGTCTGAGTGCATGCGTCGAATAGCGCCGAGAACGGGTCGGGTGCGGAATAGACGGCCGCGGCTGCGATCCACGGCCTATTCAAAGCGTATAGCAACGCCATCGCGGCGCCGTTGGACCATCCCGTCACATAAATCCGGCGACGATCGACTTTGCCGGTGGCGATCACTTCGTCGACGAAATGAT
The DNA here is from genome assembly GCA_050010075.1 of Binatus sp. (SeqCode). Lineage (GTDB taxonomy): Bacteria > Desulfobacterota > Binatia > Binatales > Binataceae > Binatus. Next base: position 11,298 of record JBEKLS010000054.1, read on the forward strand.
CGATCGAAGCTGCGTCCGCGTTTTCGCTGTAACTGCCCTTCCCTTCCGCCACTGCTCCCGCGGCAGTGAGCTGGCGGTACCAGTTGTCCCATCCGAGCGCGTTCGAATCGTAACCGGGATAGCGATGGGCCGTGTAGCGGCCCTGCGGCGCCAGCAGAATGAAGCCGGGATTTGTGCCGAGCATGCCCTTGTCGGTGAGGCCAACGAGGCCAGTGACGAATACCGAGTAGGCGCTCGTTTCGGAGGGATGAAGGTAGATCAACAGCGGAAGCGGCGATCGTTCGGCTGCGCGCGGCGGCTCGTAGAGGCAGGCGTAGCGTGCGTCGCCATTGGCGTCGGTCCACGGACCCATCCGCGTGCCGCCGGGACATGCCGAACTGCGCGCGGTGATAAAGCTGGCGTACCAGCCGCGGTCAACCTTTGCTGGAGGGTCGCCGAACGGACCGCATTTGGTGTCGGAAATGGAGAAGACGTTGGCGCCTGCCAGCATCGGCGCCATCAACGCGATGCAGATCGCAATAGCACGATGGCGACGGCGATCGCTTTTGATGCTACTTCCGGAAGTCGATCGGTTGAGCGCAGGCGGAGCCGCCGGCGTTGTAGCTGAACACCATTTCGCCGCCCAGGTCTGCGCCCGTCGCTATCAGTCCCATTGCCAGGACCAGGCCGGCGAGGAATACGTAGCGGCCGCGGGTTGGCATCGGGCGCGCTGCTATCGCCCATATCGTCAGCACGCCGGTTACCACCGACGCCGCTACCATCAGATGCTCATGATGCTGCAGTAGTTCGGTGCGCACCGACTCGGCGACCATCAGGCCGGGCGCCGCGTAGAAGCCGCTGGCAAGAGCGGCGGCCGCGCCGAGCGCGCCGAGTGTCAGCATCCAGAGCGCCGTCCATTGGACTCGATCGCTCGCGCTTATCCACGCCAGAAAATAAAGCAGCGCCGCGCCGTAGATGAACGCGATCGGAAAATGAACGAGGAGCGGATGGTAGTTCTGTAGCTGCGACGCGCCGGGCAGAATGCGCTCTAGCACGACTCGCCTGCGGCTATTTCACAGACTCGACGACCAGGTACTGGACACCATTCTTGCTGTATTCCTTGCCGGTCACCGTCACCTGATCTTCCATGTGCTGAATCACGCTTTGGGGAAGCGGCGACGCGTCCTTGTCGGGCAGCAGGATGTAGGCTTTGTCGGTCCCACTCTCGATGAGCGTCACCGGAATTCCCGCCGAGGCGCACTTCATCGCGCATTGCTTGTGGCTCGCGCCATGCGCACCCATCGTGCCGTAGCAGTAGCTGTCGCGGAGATTTCCGGTGACAGAGGTCTCGCCGCCGTCGGCCGCGATGGCCGCGCCTGCGAGCGCAACCACTGCGATGAGTCCTAGTCCGAGATTCGTAAGCCTGTTCATTAGTCGCTCCTGGAGATGTTTGCGTAGCCTGTGCAGTATGAGTTGCGGACGGAGGCAGAATCTTAGTTCGCGCGCTAAGAAGTGCGCTGTATAAGGACCCTCACCTTCATCCTCTCCCTTACAGGGAGAGGAGACAGAATGCCAGCGTCGATACGAGCGTGCTTCTCGAGGAGACGGAACGCTAGCGTCGATAGGAGCGTGCTTCTTCGACAGTCGAGCCGACGTCGCCGCCGCCGAACATCTCGCGCCATCCCTTGCGCCGCCCGCCGGGAAGTCGCGCGCCCATCCGCTGCAGATGCAGCTCGAGAATCTGCTTGAGCTCCTCGTTGAGGCGCTCGATCTCGATTTCCTCGGGCATCTTCGGGCGCGGCTGGCCGTCGGTGATTCCCCCGCGCCGGCGGCCGTAGAGCTGCTGCAAGCGCAGCTCCGCCTTCGCAAACATCGCTTTGTACTTATAGTCGAGCCGGCTGAGCGCGTCGGTCATCGCGGCCAACGCCACGAACCTGCGCCTCATCCGCCACCATTCGAACAGCGTCAGCAGCGCCACCCCGAACATAACCAGCGCGAAGATCCCGAGGCTGACTGCGGTCCCGCGCCACCACGGCAGCAGCTTCACGCCAAGCTGTAGCTCCTGGTTGTCGCCGGTCAATTCCTGTACCTGCGACTGCGAGGATTTCAGCTGCTCCTCGGAAGAATCGGCCTTCTGCTCGGCCGCCTGTTGTTGCGTGCTCAGCGTCTCGACCTGCGCACGCAGAGCATTGACCTCGGTGGTGAAGGGACGCGGAACCTTCAGCACCTCGTCGACCTGCAATTCTTCGTCAGTATGAATCCGGTTGGCGTGCGCGAGTTCCTCGGCAGTGATTCCGAACATCTGCGCAATTGCGCCAACCGAATCGCCGGGCCGCACCGTGTACGGAATGATATTCGCCGGATGATCGGGTTTGACTGACGGCTTCGGCGCCGACTCGTCCTCAGACTCCCCGTTTTCGGGAGCCGCCGCAGGTTCTTCGCCCGACGGGCTGGTGACTCGCGAGGGCGGCGACGATGGCGGAATCGTATTCTCGTTGAAATCGGTTTGCGCGAACGCAAGGGCGCATCCGGCAATGATAAACATCACCGCAAGGAGCAACCTCGATGGAATTGTACTGAACCGTCGCGCGCTCATTGATAGACGCCCCTGTGCCCTTTTCGCCCAGTTTAGTATCTATCAGATCCAGCCGAGGGTCTAGGACACGGAAATCCTGCCGTCTCGGGCCGGAGGATGCAGCGCCGCGTACGCCGCCCCGACCACGCCGCCACGAGGGCCCAAAGCCGCTCGCACAATACGGGAATCCCGCGCCATTGCGGTGAAAGCTCGATCGCGCACCTGCGTGGCCATCGTCTTGCGCATGAAGGGCAGCGCGCCGGCCACGCCGCCGCCAATCACGACCAGCTCTGGGTTGAAGGCATTGATGAACGAAGCGATCGCGATTCCGAGGTAATAACCAGCAGTCGCAAAGGCCTCGAGTGCTACTTTGTCGCCGCGGCGCGCTTGTGCCGTCAGCCCACGGACCGAGAAATTCCCTTCGGAATCGACGATTTGCGCCGGAAACGGCGTGCCCGGCGGCAGTCCCAGGCGCTGCGCGACCAGCCCGCGCAGCCCCGACGCCGACGCGTACGACTCCAGGCATCCATGCGATCCGCAGTCGCATCGCTGACCGTTGGGTTCGACCGTGACATGCCCCAATTCGCCCGCCATTCCGCTGCGTCCATAAACCAGCTTGCCGCCGACAATCAGCCCGCCGCCGACTCCCGTGCCGAGCGTCAGCAGCACGACGTCGCGCCGGCCGCGCGCCGCACCGCGCCAGTACTCGCCGAGCGCCCACGCATTGGCGTCGTTGTCGAGGACGACCTTGCGCCCGAGGATCGCTTCGAGCTTTTTGCGGAGCGGGTATCCGTGCCATGCGGCGACGTGCGGCGCCTGCATCACCGTTCCAGTGTACACGTTGAGGGGACCCGGCACCGCGACTCCGAGCGCTCGCGGCGAGCCAAGTCCGCGCCGGCGCGCGGTCGCGAGCAGATGGTTGAGCTGCGCGGCGATATTCTCAGCGACATCCGCGGCGTTGCGCGACGCGAGCGACGGCCCATGCTCCATCAGGATCACATCGCCGGCGACGGACACGGCTGCGCATCGGATATTGGTGCCACCCATATCCAAGCCGGCCGCCCATGCCCGCGTCATTTTCCGGATTCGCCCGGGAATTTCATCAGCGCGAGATATTCGCGATTTCCAGCCGCGCCTTCAATCGGCGATTCGAGAGTGCCGACGACGTCCAGGCCAATCTTCTCTGCGAACTCGACGATACCCGCGACCGCCTCGCGCCGCAGCTTCTCGTCCTTGACGATACCGCCCTTGCCAACCTTGCCCTTGCCGACTTCGAATTGCGGCTTGATCAGCGCGACTATCTCGGCGCGCGGCGCGACCAGCGCGAGGACGGCGGGAATCACGAGCCGCAGCGAGATGAAGCTGGTGTCGATCGTCACCAGCTCAGGCGCATGCGGCAGGTCGCCCGGCGCCGCGAGGCGGATATTCATGCGGTCGAGCACGGTGACGCGCGGATCCTCGCGCAACTTGAGCGCGAGCTGGCCGTAGCCGACGTCCATCGCGATGACGGCCTTGGCGCCGCGGCGCAGCAGCACGTCGGTGAAGCCGCCGGTCGAGGCGCCGACGTCCATCGCGAGCTTGCCCTCGACTGATAGTCCGAAATGCTCGAGCGCGGCGATAAGTTTGTACGCACCGCGCGAGGCGAACTGCGGAGCACCAGCCATCAGCGCGATATCGGTCTCGGAATCGACCTTGAGGTCGGCTTTGTAGGCCGGGCGCGAGTTGACGCGCACGCGTCCCGCCATGATGAGGCGCTGCGCAATCTCGCGGCTGTCAGCCAGACCGCGCCGCGCCATTTCGGCGTCGAGCCTGAAGCGTGCCAGCGGCGCCGAGGAGCGCCGGGCCCTGGGCTTGGGCTTCGCGCCGGAACCATTGTTAGAAGGGTGTTTCGTCGTCGTCCTTTGCGCCGGCGGGATGTTCGTTGTCGTTGTCAGACGGTTCTTCAAGGGGCGCCGTGCGCAGTTCGCCGCCGGCGCTCCGCGTTAGCAGTTCGACCTTGCGCTCGACCTCGTCGAGTTTCCCATTGAGCGCCTTCACCAGCATCACGCCGCGTTCGAAAGCTCCGATCGATTCCTCGAGCGTAAGCTCACCCGAATCGATCTGGCTCACGATCGCTTCGAGCTCCTTGAGCTCATCCTCGAATTTTTTTGTCTTGGTCGTCATCTCTATAACGAGCGGCCGGTCGCGCGCGCGCGCAGCCGCCCCTTCGCCAGCCTGATATCGAGCTCGTCGTCGAACTTTACCGTCGCCGCGTCGAGCACCGCGCGCGAGTTGGCCTGATTGATGACGACGGCGTAGCCGCGATCGAGGACTTTCAGCGGCGACAACGCGTCGAGACGGCCGGCGGTCGCACCAAGCTGGGCACGCCGGGCTTCCAGAGCCGACGCGGCGCCACGAATAAGATTGCTGCCGAGCCTGGCGGTTCGGATACGCAGATCGCGCACCATCGCGTCCGGAGTACGCAGACGCAGCCGCAATTCGCGGATGCTGCGCCGCCCATCTTCGATTCGCGACGCCGCCGCATCGGCGAGTTCAAGTTCGAGTCCGGCCACGCGTTCGCGCGCTTCGGCCACAATGCTGCCCGGATGACGTATCCGCTCCGACAGATCGTCGATCGATTCGCGCCGGGCCGACAGATCGCGTTCCATCACGGTCGCGAGCGAGGCGTCGAGCGCTTGGACGCGCTGCTGCAACTCGGCGAGACTGGGCACGACCATGTGCGCCGCCGCAGTGGGAGTGGGCGCGCGCAGGTCGGCAACAAAATCGGCAATCGTGTAATCGACTTCGTGACCGACCGCGGAAATCACCGGGATGACGGAGCGGAAAATTGCGCGCGCAACGATCTCCTCGTTGAACGCCCACAAGTCTTCGAGCGAGCCGCCGCCGCGTCCGACGATCAGCACCTCGGCGCGGCCGTCGCGATTGAGATCGGCGATCGCTTCGGCGATCTCGAGTGCGGAACCGTCGCCCTGCACGCGCGCCGGCCGGAAAATCACCTGCATGCTGGGGAACCGATCGAACAAAATCCGCAGCATGTCGCGCAGTCCCGCGCCGCCGCGCGCCGTGACGATGCCGATGCGGCGCGGCAGGAACGGAATCGCGCGTTTGCGCGCGCGGTCGAACAGACCCTCGGCTTCAAGCCGGCGCTTCAACTGCTCGAAGGCGACCTGCAGCGCGCCGACGCCGCGCGGCTCCATCTCCTCGGCGTAAAGCTGCAGCGTGCCGCGCTGCTCGAAGACCTGCACGCGGCCGCGAACGATAACTTCCATGCCGTCGATGACTTTGAAGCGCATTCGCTGGAACGCCGTCTTGAACATGACGACGTTGATCGCGCTGCGCGAGTCCTTGAGCGTGAAATAAAAATGATTCGACGGTGCCCGCCGCGCGTTCGAGATCTCGCCAACCACCCAGCCCTCGCCGAGGCTGGCGTCGAGCGCGGCGCGCACCCTCCGCACGAGGTCCGTCACAGTGATCAGCCCCGAGCGATGGCCGCGCAGCGAAAGATCAAGCTGCCCGTTCATTACGGACTAGCCTATCAGAACAAGTTGGCAGGCACCTATAAGGCGCATTAGATAAGCTGCTCGACGATCGTTTTGGACAAAGGTTCGCGATGGCGCATCCGGCCCAGGTAGGAAGCTCCAAATGATTCACGCATCGATGGCTCGCTGGTCTCGGTGGTGGGATCGCAGTCGCATAGGATGCCGCCTGCGACTTTCAGTCCACAACTTTCGCATTGCTGAATCAGGTGCCTCGCTGCGTTCATGCAGCCGGGCCGGTTGCCTACCACGATGATAACTTCGAGGTTGAGCATCGCGGCCAGATGGGCAAAATCGATCATGCTTGCACTTTCGACCAGTACGGCATCGTTTTGCGCGGCGAGTTCGGCGAAGCATCGGGCGATATGAGCCAAGTCGCGCACGTCCACAAGTGCGGGCGCCGAGTCGTAGCGAAAGGGACAGATCAACTCCATCGGCATGACCGATCCCACTGCGAGCGCGAGCGCTTGCGCATCCTGCGAGTCGAGCGTGTCTGCCGGTTTCATGACTCCGACGCGCATCCCGCGCGCACGCATCGCGAAGCCCAGTGCGCATCCAATCGTGGTCTTGCCGACCCGCGGGCCGGTGCCGGTGATTAGGTATCGTTTTCGTCGCGCCATGGCTGATCGTCCGGGAAATTGACGGTACCATCAAATCGAAGTCCGCGATTCAGAACCGGTGGAGGAATCAATGAGCCAGGATCTCGCCCCCGTCATCGAGAAATGGGAACGGCAGCGCATCCGCCATGTCCATCGCCACAAGCCTGTCATCAATATCAACCAGGCTGACGCCGACAAGCTGACCACCGGCCAGCGAATCGCCGACCAGCTCGCGGCGGTGATGGGCAGTTGGGGATTCATCATCGTGCAGTCCATCCTGCTGGCGATCTGGATAGTGATGAACGTCGTCGCCTACATGCATCATTGGGATCCCTACCCGTTCATCCTTCTCAACCTCGCGCTCAGTTTTCAGGCCGCCTACGCCGCGCCGATTATCATGATGTCGCAGAATCGGCAGGCAGCGAAGGACCGGCTGATGGCCGAGCAGGATTACGACGTGAATGTGAAGGCCGAGGACGAGTTGAAATCGATCATGTCGCATCTCGAGCAGCAGGACGAAGTGATGCTCGACATCCTGCGCCGGATGGAAGGGCAGCATCAGGTGATAATGGGCAAGCTCAATCTTCCGGCGACCGACGGCAGTGCGGCACCGGCATGAAAAAAGCGCCGGACATCGTCATGATGCCCGGCGCATTGCCCTCATCTATAGTCGTGAGCTAGTTCGGATTCGAATTGTCACCGCTGTCGCCCGCGTCTCCCGATATATCGGCCGGCGGCCCGCCTTTCGCCAACTGCACCTTGTACGTGTTCCAATGCTTCAGGATGTCGATCGCCTTGTCGAGCTGCACATCCTTTTCCTCTTTGGCCTTGGCACCCTTCGCACCGGGGCCCTTGTCCGGCTCGGCAGCCGGAGCGGGAACCGAGCTCTGATTGGGTGCGGCGGCGGGAGCCTTCTCGTCCTTCTTCTGGCCGTTCTGGAAATGATGCGGCAGATCGGCCTCATGAATTTCCGGGTTCTCGTCCAGTTGCGCGCCACTCTGCGTCAGCGACGCGAGCGTTTCTTTCGGCGGCTCGACGTCAACGTCAGGGGTGATTCCCACGGCCTGGATCGAACGCCCGGTCGGCGTGTAGTAGCGCGCCGTCGTCAGGCGCAGCGCGGAATGATCGTCGAGCGGCAGAATCGTCTGCACCGAGCCTTTGCCGAAGGTCTGGGTGCCTAGAATCACTGCGCGCCTCTGATCCTGCAACGCGCCCGCGACGATTTCACTCGCGCTCGCGCTGCCGCCGTTAACCAGCACTACCATCGGGTAATCGACGAAATCTTTTTTCTTGTGCGAGAAATATTTCTGCTGCTGATTCTCTTCGCGGCCCTGCGTATAGACGATGAGGCCGCCGTCGAGGAAATCGTCCGAGACCTTGACCGCCTGGTTGAGCAACCCGCCCGGATTGTCGCGCAGGTCGAACACCATTCCCTTGATCTTGCCGTGATTCTTCGCCTCGAAATCGTCAATCGCCTTCTCGACGCCGTCGCCCGTGTTCTCCTGGAAGGTGGTGACGCGGATGTAGCCGTAGCCTTCAGGCAGCATCTTCGCCTTCACCGACTGGATCTTGATGACGTCGCGCGCGAGCGTCACAGTGAACAGCTCGGGTACGTTCTCGCGATGAATGGTCAGCTTGATCTTGCTGCCCTTGGGTCCACGCATCCGCTTGACGGCCTCGGTCAGCGACATGTCCTTGGTGAAGTCGTCGTCGATCTTGATGATCTGGTCGCCGGCCTTGAGGCCCGCGCGATATGCCGGGGTGTCCTCGATCGGCGCAACGACTGTCAGCGCACCGTTCTTGATCGTGATTTCGATTCCGAGTCCGCCGAAGCTGCCGCGCGTCTCGACTTCGAGGTCGCGATAAAGGTCCGGCGTCAGGTACGCGCTATGCGGGTCGAGCGACGCGAGCATTCCGCTGATGGCGCCGTCGATCAGCTTCTTGGTGGTGACCGGTTCGACGTAGTTTTTCTGTACGATTGCGAGCACGCTCGCGAAGGTGTCGAGCTCCTGGTAGGTGTCGTTCGAGAGCGCCTGCGCGCGGCGAACGGCGAACTCCTGCAACACAAGGAAACAGGTGACCAGGCATACCGCCAACGTGATGGACCAACGATGTCTTTTAATCATGAAGCTATTTACTGTCCGGAACGTGTGATTGTGAGTAGTTCATTTAAGCAGATGCGCCCCCATGATGCATACGGTTGCGACATCGGCCTGGTTGCGTCGAAAAGCCCTTTTAACCCTTTGCGTCGAGCAGTTGCTGCAACGCGTCCCTGACATCGGGCCGCGACCAGTCGAACGCACCCATATGGTGCGCGACTATCTGCCCCTTGCGATCGATTATAAACGTCTCGGGCACCCCGCTGACGGTGTAGGTGTCCATGATCTTGTTCTCGGGGTCGAGCAATACTGTGAACTGGTACCCGTTCTTGGCGACGTACGGCGCCACCACCTCGCGGCCCTTGACGTCCTGACTGACCGCGAGCATCACGAAGTCCTTGTTGGCCTTGAAGTCGTCGTAGAGCGTCTGCATCGACGGCATTTCCTCGCGGCACGGCTCGCACCATGTCGCCCACACGTTGAGGAATACAACTTTGCCGCGCAGCGATTCGAGTGAGACGGTAGTTCCGTCCAGCGTCTCGAGCTTGAAGTCGGCCGCCTGGCCGCCAGCCGCCACCGGCGCCTCGGATTGCGCGCTAACTCCCGGTGGATTGCCGTCGACGCCGATTCGCGCGCCGCGATGCCCGCTCAGCACGACCAGCGCGAGGCCAGTCGCCACGACGACCGCGGCAGCGAGGTAGAGGATTCTGTCCTTGATCGCCATCGAGGTCAGGCCCGCGCCGCGCGCATCGCATGAGGGTCTTTTGCGCCGGATCCCTGGTCGCTTGCCGCGCGAGCCTGGCCGTTGGTGAGCAGCAGCGCGACGCCGCCGAGCACCATCATCCCGAACGCAATCAGTTGCGCCTCACTGAACATGTAGAAGACTCGCGGATTGATTCGCCAGAACTCGACCAGGAAGCGCGCTCCACCCGCTAGCGTGAGGTACCAATAGATCATTCGCCCCGGCGGATAAGACGTTTTGCGCATCGACCACAGGATAGTAAACACGCCGAAATACAGAATAGTTTCGTAAACGGGCGCCGGATGCACGCGGACGCCCGGAAAATAGCCCGATACGAGCTGGTAATGCTCGTCGAGTTTCAGCACCGTCGCGGGGTTCCAGCCGACGATCGCGCGCGGATAGGCCATCGCCCACGGCATCGTCGACGGCAAGCCCCAGTCGCCATCGCCGGCGAGTTGGCAGCCGATTCGCCCGATCGCCTGCCCGATCGCGAGTGCACAGGCGCACATGTCCATCGTCACGCCGAAGCCGATTTTATACCATCGCGAAACCAGGTAAGCGCCGAGAATTCCGCCAATCATGCCGCCGTAAAACACGAAGCCCGACCCCGAGAAAATCATCGTCTTTGGATCGGCAAGGTAAGTCGGCAGGTCGTCGAGAATCGCGTACAGCCGCGATCCAATCAGACCCATCACGGCCGCCGCGATAACGATCGACGACGAATACTCGGGGTCGAAGCCGCGCCGGATGCATTCGAGGCGGATAACGTAGTCGGCCGCCAGGAACCCAAGCGCCATCATCAACCCGAAGCTGTAAACCGTCAGCGGGCCCAGGTGGAACAAGACAGGAATCATGATTGTCTGAAATTATAGTACGCGCGGGCTCGCATAGACCAACCGGCTTTTAGCATGCGGCTGGCGCGGCCTCGGACGTATCTACTATATGACGCAATCATGCGGGCAGTTGTTCAACGGGTCAGTCGCGCCGAGGTGCGAATCGACGGGCGCGTCATCGGCAAAATCGCACGCGGCTACGTCGTTTTGCTGGGAGTTGCGGGCGGCGATAGCGATGCCGACGCGGCGTTCCTGGCTGATAAAATCCTCGGGATGCGCATTTTCGCCGACGAGGCCGGCAAGATGAACTTATCGCTGGCTCAAATCGAAGGCGCGCTGCTGGTCGTATCGCAATTCACGCTGATCGCAGACACCAACTCCGGCCGCCGTCCGTCGTTCATCAAGGCCGCCGCACCTGAAGAAGCGCGCCGCCTGTATGAGCACTTTCTTTCGCTCGCGCGTATGCGCGGGGCCAAAGTGGAGACGGGCGAGTTCGGCGCCACGATGGACGTCGAGCTGGTAAACGACGGCCCGGTAACAATCATCCTCGATAGCCGCCCCTCTTAATCTCTAAATTCTACTCCGTTCCTGATTCCCTCCTCCCAAATGGGAGGAGGGCTAGGGTGGAGGACCGATCTTCTTAAGTTCTTAAGTTTCGCGCGCGCCTCGGATAAGCGCCGCAACAAACAACGACGGAAGCAACGCGAGCCATTCTGTCATCCTGAGGACCCGAGCATAGCGAGGGGAGGAAGGATCTCGGACGGCTTCGCGGCAGCGAAGCCGGTTCCGGTTTCGACATCGCGCAGCGCTCCTTAAGTGCGGCGCAGCGAACAATCGCGCCACACATGGTCCTCCACCCTAACCCTCCTCCCATTTGGGAGGAGGGAATCAGAGCGAGGCGCGGCCTCCAGAACTTTCTCTCGCTCGCGCACACCCGCGATGTTAAACTTAAACTACAATGCCGCGAGCAGGCTTCTATACCGTCGAATCGGGCAAGATTTCGTTTCGGCGCGACGGCAACTGGTACAGCGACGACGAACGCATCGACAACCCGCGCATCGCGCTGCTGTTCAGCCAGAGCATCAAGCGCAATCCCGACGGCAGCTATTACCTGCAAGTCGCCGAAGAACGCGCGTCGATCACCGTCGAGGACACGCCCTACGTCGTCAAGGCGCTCGAGGACGACGAGCTCGGCGGTTTCACGCTCGTGCTCAATGACGACACGCGCGAGCCGCTCGATCCCGCGGCGCTGGAAATCGGCGCGCGCAACGTGCTGTACGCGCGCGTCAAGGGCGGTGCCGAGCGCGCGCGCTTCATCCGATCCGCCTACTACCATCTGAGCGATCGCTTCGAAGCCGACGACGCGGGCCACTACTACGTGAATCTCAGGGGTCATCGATATCCGCTCGGCGGCGCGCAGGCCGATCAAAACTGAGATGGATCTGGCTGAGCCGAATCTGCACATCGTGCTGGTCCGCCCCGAGATTCCGCAGAACACCGGATCGATCGCGCGGCTGGCAGCAGCGATCAAAGCGCGGCTGCATCTGGTCGGCCCGCTCGGCTTCTCACTTGAGGATCGCTACCTCAAGCGCGCGGGACTGGACTACTGGCCGCTGGTGGATTTGCGCGTGTACGACGGATGGGACCAGTTCACGGCGACCCATCACGACTCGCCGTCGGCGAAATTTTTCTCGACGCATGCCGGCGCGAGCTACCTCGATGCTCGCTACGAGCGCGGCGATTTTCTTTTCTTCGGATGCGAGACGGCGGGACTCGGCCGCGAGTTCGTCGCCGAGAGAATCGATCGCGCCTACCGGATTCCGATCTTCGAGCCGGGCGTGCGCAGCCTGAATCTATCCAACGCGGTGTCGATCGTCGTGTATGAGGCGCTGCGCCAGACCGGCGCGCTCAAGACTTCTTGACGCTGCAACTGCCGCAGCCCGAGCTGCAACCGCCGCCCTTCTCGCCCTCGGCCGG
>JBEKLS010000055.1:0-23346 GCA_050010075.1 Binatus sp. (SeqCode)
GCGAGAATCGGATGACGCTTGCGCTCCGACTTGAGCCATAGCGCGAGCTTCGCGATCGAAGTCGTTTTGCCGGAGCCTTGCAGCCCGACGACCATGATCTTGACGGGCGGCTTGACCTTGAGATCGAGCTCGCGCGCCGAACCGCCCATCGCGTTTTGCAACTCGGTCGCGACGAACTTGATGAGATGCTGCTCGGGCGTGAGCGAGCGCAGCACTTCCTCGCCAAGCGCCTTCGATTTGACGTGCTCGATAAAATCGCGGACGACCTTGATATTGACGTCGGCTTCGAGCAGTGCGAGGCGGACTTCGCGCAGCGCTTCTTCGATATTGCGCTCGGTGATGCGCCCTGTGCCCTTGAGCTTTCTGAAAACCCCTTCGAGGCGGTCGCTGAGCGTGTCAAACATGGATAAAACTCGGTTGCGGCAAGTCGAGGTAAGCGGCACCGGCGCGCTAGGCTTGTTTTTTTAATCTAGCAAACTGCCAAGGTTAGGGCACGCCGCCGAACCTGTCAATGCGGGGGTTGACCGGCCAGCGTTCGAGATGTCCGATCACCTCATGGCCAAGGCGAAGGACGCTCCGCTCGACGATGTTTTGGCGTGTCCAAAATGTCGTGGAAAAACGATGTTAATTTACGTCGAAGAGAACGAAGTTCAGAGTGTAAAATGTGCAAACTGCGGGAACCTCGTCGCGTACAGCTCCAAACTGATCAGGATTCTCGATAAAGCTTGATGCAGTGCAGCCGGCCCGGAATCTGGATCCTAAACCTCTCCTTGTCCGAGGAGAGGTCGGCGACAACCGAAGGTGGCGCCGGGAGAGGTGCAACGCCCGCAACGCAATCGCCCCGACTCGTTTAGGCACGGTTCTGAGATTGAGGGCGGCAATCTCAAAATGAAACCAGTTTCCCTCACGCATCACCGCGCCCGCCAACTTCGCAGCGATCAAACTGACGCAGAAAAGAAGCTCTGGTCCCGCCTGCGAGCGAAGCGATTTTCACAGTTCCGCTTCGGCGACAGTTCCCGATCGGAAACTTCATCGCGGACTTTGCATGCCCGCAATTAGGACTCGTGATCGAGCTTGATGGCGGGCAGCATCTGGAGCAAGCGGGCAAAGATAAGTGGCGTACAGAGCTAATCGAGCAACGTGGGTTCCGCGTTATACGCTTCTGGGACAGCGAGGTGCTGACTGATATTGACGGTGTTATGGAGCGAATCGCTCAGTGTCTGCATGTCGAACGACGCTAGCGGCGGCCCCGGTAATAGAAATTGCGGCTAGATGAGTTGGAGCCGTTGCGATGTCCGGCGTTCCACCTCTCCCGGCGCCACCTTCGGTTGGCGCCGACCTCTCCTCGGACAAGGAGAGGTTAAGATTCGGATTCGGATCGGGGACGCGCGGAGTCGCATTGCGACCCCGCGCTGCCATCCACACCATCAGCCGCCTCACGAGCCCCATAGGCCTTGCCACCAAGGCTTTGGCTGTGCGTCCGGCGTCAGCCCGGCCTTCTTGATCACGTCCGCCAGGTTCCAGCCTGTCAGATCGGCTAGCGTTTCGGCCTCTCCTGCCTTGCGCTTGTTCAGTTCTTCGAAATAGTTGCGCGCGCCTTCGCATGCCGTGGGCGAGCCGTCCCACGGCCGATGCATCACGTAGCGCGCCTGGTAGTTTTCCTGATCCTGCGTTTCCTGGAAGTTCAGATCTTCGGGAAACGTGTCAGCGCTGTAGCGGACGTGCAGGCGCGTCAGCATCACCGGCATCGCGCCGCCACCCATCGGTTGATACGGCATCATGCCGCCGGGACGAAATCGCGACGCGCTTCCTTCGTCGTCGAGCCAGAAGACGCCGAGGCTCTTCAGTTCGTCGCGCGAGAGCGGCGGTCCCGCGCACGGATCGCACCATCCCATGTTCCACACGTACTCGGTGAACACCGCGCGCATGTCGTTGCGCTTGACCTGCTCGTCGAACATCGCCTTGTAGAAATCGCCGAACTCGCCGCGCACGTATTCGGGGATGTCCACGCCGGACGGCAGTTTGACGGTGCGGTAATTCGTCGTCTCGACGCGGCCCTCTTCGGTGAGCATGTAGACGACGAGATCCTGCGGGCCCTGCGAGTTAATCATGCCGAGCCGAATCGGCAGCATGAACTTTGGCGAGTCGAAGGCGAACTGCAGCGGGCGCAGGTAGGTCAGTCCCGTGCGCTTCTGCTCGGTCAGGTTGACCTTGGCAACGAAAAACTTCATGTCGCTGCGGATGTAGGGTTCGAGCGCGCGATCGGCGCCGAGCGGAATCTTGTAGCCGTTGAGTTGCAGCCAGGTTTGCAGGCCGAGCGACTGCTTGGCCGACAGAATCACGATGTCATATTCGCCGACCGTGTATTCCGCTTCGATCTTGACGCCGAGCGCGTCGGCCTCCGCCCTGGCCGGCGCGGCCCCTGCCGAATTGCTCGCGAATCCAACAGCGGCTCCCATAGCCATCGGGCGCATCAGCTCGCATGGGTCCGGGTCGTAGTATTCGACCAGCCGCGGCGAACTGTACGCGTCGATCTTCTGGAACAGCTCGCGGTCGCCGATATGCACCTGGCCCTTCTGCAGCACGACCGGCACCGGCACCACCAGCGCGAACTCCGACGGCTCGCCCTGGTAGTCATTCATCAGGCTGATGACGGTCTTGTCGTCATGATGCGCCATCACGACTTGCGACGAGTGATTGACGAGGCTCTCGTCGGCTTTGCCGACGTAGAAGCCGCAGAACGCGTGCGCGTCAGGCGGCGTGCCGGGAATCAGCGCGGCGAGCGTCAGCGTCACGAGCAACGGGATGCGGTAGAGAGAGTTCATGGGCACCTCCATTTTGGGTCCATTCGAATTTTCGCGCGGGCCAAATCGCGTCCCAAATCGGAACGCATGGCGCCGCGATAAACAAAGCCCAGATAAGTCCGTTGGTGTGGTAGAGCCGGAACTGCCACGCGTACGCGAGGAGAGCGACGAGCGCGGCGTGCGCGATCCTGCCGCGGCGGGCGTTGGGGCCGGTCATCGGATCGGAAATCATGAAGAACGCGAACAGCAGCAGCGCGCCGCTCTCGAGCTGATGCGTCCACACGGCCCATCGCTGACCGAGATACCCGACGCGGAGTGCGAGCGCGCCGAGATAGAAGACGAGGAAGGTCCAGCTGATGTCGCCGCGGCGCGCGCGATTCGTCACCAACGTGCCGAGCATCATCACCCATCCCGCTATCGCAACGTCCTGACCCCATTGGCCGGGTGAGACCCACGTGCCGGGGAGAAGAACGATCGCGAAGATGACGCCGAAGGTCGCGGGGTTGAACAGATGCTTGCCGCGGTAACGGAAGATCGACTTCGACGAGATGGCAGCGGCGGCGGCGAGCGGATGCGCGAGCAGGTTATCGGCGCGCAGCAGCAGCGACAGGCTGAGGCAGGTGATGATGGCGCTGCGGAGTGATCGAGGCTTCGACGGAGTCAGCCTCCAGCAGGCGGTTTGCGTCAGCAGGCCGGTGGCGAAGGTCAGCAGGACTTGCGAAGGCCGGATACTGAAGTCGCGGAAGTACGCGCCGGTGGCGAGCAGGATGCCGAGCGAAAGGATTTGGAAGAGGCGAGGATCGGTAAATGAGCCGTTCCAGATCTTGAACTTCGAGCTTGATGCGTCCATCGAGTCGTCCCTCTCGACTCTTTGAACGCGCGGGCTGGATTTTCTTGCAGCAGTTTTCTTTGCTTCGCCCGAAGACGGGAGAGGCCGAGGTTCTGCAGAGTGGGCGGCGCAAGGGACAATCGCGCCGCACATGGTCCTCCACCCTAACCCTCCTCCCATTTGGAGGAGGGAATCAGAGTTAGGGACGAGGAATTAAGACGGCTGCTTTTTGCGGCGGGGCTTTGGCGGGGGGTTGTAGACGTGCAGGAACGAGAATGCGGCTATCGTCAGGGCGTGCATGATTTTGGCCGAGGCTATCAGGCCGGGGATATCGCGCATCGGGACCATCACTACTTCGGTTTCCTCGTCGCCTAGCGAGACCACGCGGTCGACCTGGCGCACGTTTTTGGCGAGGAATGAAAAACAGATGTTGCCCTGGATCGCGGGGTTGGGATGCACCTTGCCGAGCTCGACGATCGCGTCGGAATCAAAACCGGTCTCTTCGACCATCTCGCGCCTCGCGGCATGCATCGGCGAGGGGTCCTCAGGATCGACCATTCCGCCGGGAACCTCGATCGTGAACTCCGAGATGCCGTGACGCCATTGACGAATCATCACGACGTCGCCGTTTTTCGCGAGCGGAATGATATTCACCCAGTTGGGCGCGTCGAGGATGAAGAAGTCGCGTTCGCCGCGGCGCGCGTGTGTCGAGTGCCGGCGATGGAGATCGAAGATCGGCGTGCTATAGGCGACGTCGCTGCTGAGCGTCTTCCACTTGCGCGGCTTCATCTCACGATTGCGCGAATTCGGCTTCGACGTCGTGGCCGTAGAGCCATTCGTTCTGCGGCAGCGGGGCGGTCGCGGACGTCGCGAGGTTGGCGTCGCGTTTTTGTTGATCGTGGCCGTCGGCGAGATGGTACATGACGCCGTTGCGGCGCGAGCCTTCCTGGCATCGCGAGGCCCGAGGCTTGCGCGTCTGCTCGTAGCGCAAGAGCGCCGCGTCCACATCGTGCGCATCGGCGTGCTCGAGACATTTCGCCAGCACCGCGGCGTCCTCGATTGATTGCACCGCGCCTTGCGCCATGTAGGGAAGCATCGGATGCGCCGCGTCGCCCATGAGAGTAACGCGCCCGACGGTCCATCGCGCGAGCGGGTCGCGGTCGTAGAGCGCCCATCGATTGGTCGTCTCGACCGCGCCGATAATCGCGCGGACCTGCGGATGCCATCCTTCGAATTCCTTGAGCGCGTCCGCGACTTCGCCCTTGGCGGTCCACGACTCGACGCGCCATTCGCCGGGAGTGACGGCGACCCAGTTGTGATAACGCGCGCCGGCGCCAACGTAGTAGTGCACGAAGTGATGGCCGGGACCCCACCATGCGATGGCCGCCACCTCGACGCCCAGATGCGCGACGCGATCCGCAGGAACCAGCCCGCGATAGGCGACGTGTCCCGAAAATCGCGGCGACTCGGGGCCCATGATGGCTTTGCGTACGGTCGAGTGGATGCCGTCGGCGCCGACGACCACGTCGGCATCGGCGGTCGCGCCGTTATGGAATTGCACTTCGACGCGGTCGCTGTGTTGAGTCAGCCCTACGCATCGATGGTCGAGATGCAGCATCCCGTCAGGCACCGCCGCCGAAAAAAGGTCGAGCAGTTCGGCGCGATGGAAATGATAATAGGGGGCGCCGAAGTTTTGCTCGCATGCGTCGGCCAGCGGCTGTCGCGCGAGCTCGCGCCCGTCGTCCCAGCGGCGGAAGATCACCGCCTGCGGTCGCACTCCGAAGCGGCGCATCGGCTGCTCGAGTCCGAGCCGCTGCAGAATTCGCGACGCGTTGGGACTTATCTGGATTCCGGCACCGACCTCGCGCAGTTCGGTGGCCTGCTCGAAAATCTGGACATCGAGGCCAGCACGTCGAAGGGTCAGTGCGGCGGCGAGGCCGCCAATTCCCGCTCCGATTACGATAATTCTCATTGTATTGAAGACTCAGAAAGACGGGCGGGAAAAGAAGGACATCCTGGAATTTGGACCCTCACCCGCCGCTTCGCGGCGGCCTCTCCTTGACAGGGAGAGGCCAGGAACTTCGCGCGTCGAGCTCGAAGCGGGCGCCCTCACCCGCGCCGGAGGCGCGTCCTCTCCCGGGGGTAGAGGTGGAGAATTTTGCGCGCGATTCACGATTCTGCCTCTGTTGCGATCAGAACAGGCGGGCGTATTCGATTGCGGGGCATCGATCGACGATTACCGTCATGCCGGCTTGCTGCGCGCGGCGCGCGGCTTCGAGATGGATCACGCCGAGCTGGCACCACAGTATGCGCGCGCCTTTCGCGATTGCATCCTCGACGATTTGCGGCACGAACTCTGAGCGGCGGAACACGTCCACTATTTCGACTGCCTCGGGAATTGACGCGAGGTCCGGGTAGCACTTCTCGCCGAGCGCGCTCTGGAGAGCGTCGGCGTCGAGCTGCGGATTGACTGGAATCACCTTGAAGCCGTGGCGCTTGAGCAGTTGTGCGATTTTGAGCGAGTCGCGCGCGAGGTTGTCGGAGCATCCTACGACTGCGACGGTGGCCGGTTTGGAGAGGATCGCGCGAATCTCGGCGTCTGAAGGATTTTTGAATTCCATTGCCATCTCGCTAATGATGGAACAGGCGTTCGATGATTGTTGGGACGAGGCGGTGGATTTCTTCGCGGCATTCGGCGAATACGATGTCGCCCTTTTCGTATGGATCGTTGATGTCGCCCGTCTCGCCTGCGAACGAACGTAGCGTGAACACCGGGCGTTCCTTGGCGCCGGGAAATCGCTCTACCAGCTCGCGCGCCTGCTGCTCAGTCATCGCGATGATGAGATCGGTCTGCTCGAGCATCTCGGGATGCCGCTTCAGGTCGGTTGAAGTTGCCTCATCGCCGATGTCGATACCGACTTCGCGCAGCGCCATCCGCGTGTCGAGCGAGACCAGCGCGCCGTCACGCGCGTACGGCGCGATTCCGGCAGACTTGATCTCGATTTGATGGTCGAAGCCGAGGCCGTCGAGCTCGCGGCGCAGGATATGCTCGGCCATCACGCTGCGCGCGGTGTTGGCGGCGCAGATAAAGAGGATGGAACGAAAGCGCGGCTCACGAGGAGCCGCGCTTTTAGGTTTGGTCTCAACCGTCAAGAATCTACACGCCCCCGCCCATCACCTCGCCCATGCTCTCCTTCTTAGTGACGCCCTTGGCGAGCTCTTCCTTGAGCTTGGCGCCGAGTTCCGCCGGCTCCCACATCGAGCCCTTCTTCGAAACTTTGGCCCCGGTGTGCCATCCGCGCATCAGCCAGACGTTGCCCATGCCGACGCGGAACACTTCGCCGTGAACGTCCTTCGCATCGTCACTCGACAGCCACGCGATCAATGGCGCGACGTGCGCGGGAGTGAACGCATCCCATTCGCCCGCCTTCTGCGTCATGCCGGCAGCGGTCTGCGGGGTCGCGTCAACTGTGAGGCGGGTGCGCGCGACGGGCGCGATCGCGTTGGCGGTGACGCCGTAACGGCTCATCTCGCGATCGATGATCACCGCCATGGCGGCGACTGCGGCCTTCGCGGCGCCGTAATTGCTCTGGCCCGCGTTGCCCAGGATGCCCGAGTCGGAGCTGGTGTTGATGAGGCGGCCATTGAGCACGTTGCCGGCTTTGTGCTGCTCGCGCCAGTAGGCGGTTGCATGGCGGGCGACGTTGAAGGTGCCCTTCAGATGGACGCCGACGACGGCATCCCAGTCCTCTTCGCTCATATTGAAGATCATGCGGTCGCGCAGGATGCCCGCGTTGTTGATGACGATGTTGAGTTTGCCGAAGTTGTCGATTGCGCAATCGATGATCCGCTTGGCGGACTTGAAATCGGTCACGCTCTCGAAATTGGCGACTGCCTCGCCACCGGCGGAGCGGATTTCCTTGACGACGTCTTCGGCCGGCGAGCGCGACTGCCCGGTGCCGTCGAAGTGCCCGCCGAGATCGTTGATGACGACCTTGGCGCCGTGCTTGGCGAGCAGCAATGCCTCTTCGCGTCCGATGCCGCGGCCGGCGCCCGTGATTACCGCAACTTTGCCTGTCAGTAGTGCCATTTCGTTAGTTCCTCTTTTCTCTATTGCTGGGGATTTGGATTCGGTGCTTGCTGGGCGATTTCGCCCGGTCCTTCTACGTCAAAAGTTTCCGTGGGTTCCATCATCGAAGGGTCCAGGTGCGCGGGCAGCTCGTAGATAAGATCGATCGTCATCTTCGACTTATCCTGATCGCTCGGATAGAGCATCAGGCTGCCGGGACGGCCCTCGTAGTTGAAATCGCACGACCAGGTTTTGCGCGCGGGCATGATCAGCGACGAGGTGACGTGAAAGTCGCCCTTCTTCAGGCCGTCCTTGTAGTACGCGACCATTTCCTGCATCTGGCCATTGGAGCTGAACAGGATTTCGCGCATCGCGCCCTTGGGCTTGCGGACGTGCTCGATCTTGGCGCCCGGGTACATGGGCATCGCGGGGAACACGTCCTTCGGCAACTCCTGGCTTGGCTCGTCGGTCGGACCGGCCACAACCACCGGCGGAGGTGCTACCGGAGTAACGGCCACCTGGGCCGATTTGCAGGCCGCACAGACGAGCGCGCAGACAGCGGCCAGCGCGGCCAATTTGAACAGATGAGGCCGCTTCACCGTCTTAACAAATAGTGGTTCGAGATTTCTCAAAAGCTTCAATCGCCCAAAAAAACAATGACCGCATCGCGGTCAACCTGCGGCTTGCTGTAGCAAGCTTCTGGATAGACGTGAGAGGCCAAGAAGTCAAGGCGGCGCGAGCCAACGGCGCCGCTAGATTGCGCTGGTCGGCAGCATGGCCGTCGGCGTAGAGTAAATCTCAGAAGGTCGCGGAAATCGAGCGCGGTGCGAGGGTTGCGCCAGCCGGGCACGGCACGGGGAGCCGCCGGTGGGCATTCGCAATCATGGACGAATCAGTCAACATTTTTGCTTCTTTGGGGTGACTCTTGACAAATACGTCCTATTGTTGCATTCAGACTTTCCGCGCCATCACGGACAACTTTGACCGGCTGGTGGGAGCCCAATCGACTAAAATTGGGCGAACGACCGGTGCAAGGGAGCGCCGCGAAGGCATTTTGGGGCAGTTATCGCAATGGTTCGAGCGGGGCCCGAATTTCACCGCTCAAAAATTACTAATCTCGAGAGGGTAAGAGATGCAAAGCAGTTTTGGAATTTTGTCGATGATCCAGCAGGGCTACTACGCGACCTATCCCCTGCTCTTCATATCGGTCGTGTGCCTGGCGATCATTTTTGAGCGCCTGTGGGCGTTGTGGGGCATCGGACCCCGGACGGCCAAGCTGGCTGACTCGCTGATCCCGCAACTGCGGCAAGGCAAGTTCAACGAGGCGCTGCAGGCGACGCAGGCGCGCGGCACGGCGGCAGAGCGCATCTATCACACCCTCATCTCGGGCGCGCAGACGATGGACCGTGATCATCTGCTCGAGCTCGACGACGAGCGGCGCTACCAGGAAGGCCTGGAGTTCAAGCGCTACATCTGGGTGCTCGCGACGGCAGGCGCGTCGGCGCCGTTCATCGGGCTGTTCGGCACGGTCGTCGGTATCCTCGTGGCGTTCCAGTCGATGGCGATTATGGGCACCGGCGGTTTCTCGGTCGTCGCGGCCGGTATTTCGGAAGCGTTGATCTCGACGGCGCTCGGACTCGCGGTGGCGATCGTCGCGGTTATTTTTTACAACTACTTCTCAGTCAAGGTTGAGAACATCAGCGCCATCCAGCACATCAACGACGATCGCCTGATCGACGCTGCGCTCCAGGGGAGACAAGCGCGTGGCAATTAGCGGACCACATGGTGGCGAAGGTGGCGGCGTTTTCGCCGACATCAACATCACGCCGCTGACCGATATTTTCCTGGTGCTGCTGATCATCTTCATGGTGACCACTTCGGTCACCATCGAGTCCGCCGCTCACGTCGATCTGCCGAACGCGACCAACACTGCGCCCGAGAACAAGGGCGTCATCGTCACGTATACCGCGCAGCACGAGCTGTTCGTGAACTCGAAGGACGTGCCCGAGCGCGAGCTCGGTTCGAGCCTGCGCGAGGCGCTGGGCAAGGTCGATCAGAAGATTGTCGTGTTCCAGGGCGATCGCAAAGTGCTGCTCGGCGACATGGTGCGAATCCTGAACATCGCCAAGGGCGCCGGCGCCGAACAAATCGCAATCGCGGCCAAGCGGGTCACGGGTGCACAACTCGCCAACTCCACCGGTGGTGGAGGAAGTTGAACGCCCGCAGAGGTATTTGCCCATGGCAATGAGTAAGAACAAAGGCGGCGGGGTGTTCGCCGACATCAACATCACCCCGTTGACCGATATTTTTCTCGTCCTGCTGATCATCTTCATGGTGACGACGGCGGTGACGATCGAGTCCGCGGCTCACGTCGACTTGCCCAAGGCTGAAGCGGCGGCGTCGCCGACCGACAAGCCTAAAGGCATCATCGTCACCTACACCGCCGACCATTTGATCTACCTGAACGACAAGCAGGTCACCGAGCCCGAGCTGGTGCCCCAACTGCATGACGCGCTTCAGAACTCGACCGACAAGATCGTGATTTTCCAGGGCGACCCGAAGGTGATTCTCGGAGACATGGTTCGCATCCTGGACATGGCGAAGTCGGCCGGTGCGGAGGCGATAGCTATCGCGGTGTCGTCGCTGCCTCCGGGCGGCGGTGGCGGCGCAACGCCTGGAGGCGGAGCGTAGGAATTTGACTTTTGTAGATCTGACGCGTCGCCGCGACGATCGCGCGGCCTTAAATCCAGTGAGTGAGGATCTCGGCCTCGGCGGCGGCGTTAAACGCGCCCCAAGCGGGGAGCACATTTTTATATGATCGCAGCAATTATTATTCTGCTTGTCCTGTCGACGTTCGTCGTCGCTTTCATCTTCTACCGCATCATCGGCAAGCGAGAGCTCGAAGCCGAAGCGCGGCGCGACGATGACGAAGCCGATGCGACCCGTCTGCAGAAGATGAAAGACGCGCTCGGTCTGCTGATCGGGCCGTTTCCCCTGTCGGTCGCCCTGCACGTACTCGCCCTGCTCTTCCTGATCATTACGGTGCACGAGCAGCGCGGGCGCGAGTTGATCATGGTGAACCTGGAAGCGGGCGGCGGCGGTGGTGGAGGCAACGAGATGCAGGATCTCGACATGCCCGAAGTGCCGATGCCCGACTCGGCGCCGCAGCAGATGGAGCAGCCGACCGCGGTCGATACGTCGCAGGCGGTCGGTCTCGCCAATGACTACGTGCGCGCGGCCGGCGGCGGCGGCATCGGAATCGGCCGTGGCGGCGGCATGGGCTCGGGCTACGGTCATGGCATCGGCTCCGGCTTCGGCGGGTTCATCGGCGAACTGCGGCGCAAGGGACTGGACGTGGTGCTGGTTATCGACGGCACCGGCTCGATGCGTTTGATCATCGACGACGTCAAGGCCAAGATGGGGCAGCTGGTGCAATCGATTCACCGGCTGGTGCCGATCGCGCGCATCGGAATAATCGTGTTCGGCGGCAAGGGTGAGCAGCGGAAGATCCAGCCGCTGACGTTGTCACCGCAAAAGCTGAGCGACTTCCTCAACAGCATCCAGGCGATGGGCGGCGGCGAGTGGGAAGAAGACACGCTCGGCGCGGTCGATACTGCAATCAACAAGATGGACTGGAAGCCGTACGCGAAGAAGGTGGTCGTGCTGGTCGGAGATTCGCCGCCGGAGAAGGATGACTTCGCGCCGCTGCTGGCGCTGATTCGTCAGTTCAAAGACAACAACGGCACGTTCAACACGGTTGACGTGGCGGCGGAAGAGCACGAGCGGTTCGAGCGCGAGTTCTGGCTGAAGGTGCATCGCGAGGAGCCACCGAAGATCTCGCCGTTGCCGGCGTTCTATCGGCAGACGCAGGCGGCCTACAAGGTGCTGGCGCAGGCGGGTGGCGGCTCGATGAAGTCGTTGACCAAGGACGCGCATATCAATCAGCAGGTGCTGATCCTGGCGTTCGGCGACCAGTGGCAATCGCAGGTCTCTGCCTTTGGCCGCGGGCTGAACAACGCCAGTCAATAAATATTTGCGTCCGGCCAACCGTCTAATATGATGGTGACCGGGACGCTATGAAAAACTTCAAAATCCTCAGCGCGGTCGCCCTTGCGGCCGCGCTCTCTTTTTCTCCGGGCGCGCCGCATGCGCAGACAATGGACTTGCGGCATGCGCGCGCGCAAAAAGACCTGACGCCGGCGTTGCAGCAGTCGCTCCAGGATAAACTTTCGGACGTCGCCGGGCCTTACTTCGATGAGCAGGACGAAAAGAAAGCCAAGGGTCAGATTTATATCGATTTGCTGCAGAAGTTCGAGTACCTGCCGACCTACGGCCCGCACAATCATCTGGTCGTGAGCTGCAAGCTCGGCGGTGTCGAGTATGACCCGACCAAGAAAGGCACCGCTAAAGGTCTCGCGACCGGCAACCTCAAGTACCTGGTCTTCACCTACGCGCTGGACGACGGGCAATGGGTTTCGGTGGCGAAGCCCAAGTGGGAGTCGCAGGATCTCGGCCTTGCAGGCGCCAAGCAGATGAACCAGAACCTCGCGCGCGGCGAGCAGCGCAGGGCTGCGATGGAGAAATCCGCCGAAACCCACGCGGCAGCAGCCGCCGCAGCCGCAGCAGCACAGAAAGCAGCAGACGGCCAAGGCCAGTAGCGCGCTTGATCGGAGGTCCCAACCTCTCCTTGTCCGAGGAGAGGTCGGCGCGCGCCGAAGGAGCGCGACGGGTGAGGTGGGATGCTCGCGGTCGCAGCTACGCGCGCTTTTCTTTTGTACTAAGTTAGAAACCGGTGCTGCTCCTTTGCGGCGGCCCCAGTGTCTTGCGATGGCGGTTAGACGAGTCGGGGTTGGTGCGATGTCGCGCGCTGCACCTCTCCCGGCGCCACCTTCGGTTGGCGCCGACCTCTCCTTGGACAAGGAGAGGTTATAGGAAGTTCTGCGCGGCGCCTTTTGTAGCGCCGATAAAGCTATCTTCCTGATGCGGCGGCTTGATCTTCTACGTGGTGCTGCACCTTGCTGTGGTAGCGGCCGTAGGTGAAGTAGATGACGAGCCCGACCGCCAGCCACACGACCAGCCGGACCCACGTTGCCTCTCTCAGGCTGGCCATCAGGTAGAAGCAGAAAATCGCGCCGAGAATCGGCACCAGCGGAACCAGCGGCGTGCGAAACGGCCGGTGCAGTTGCGGTTCCGAGTGGCGGAGAATCCAGACTCCGATGCATACCAGCACAAAGGCGAACAGCGTGCCGATGCTGGTCATCTCTCCCAGTTCGTCAATCGGAAAAAACGCGGCGGCGAGACCGACCGCGATTCCGGTCAAGGTCGTCGGAATGTAAGGCGTGCGATATTTCGGATGTACCTTGCTGAACGCGGGCGGCAGTAGTCCGTCGCGCGATACTGCAAAGAAGACTCGCGACTGCCCGAGCATCAGCACCAGCAACACGGAGGTCAATCCGGCGACTGCGCCAAGTGAGATCATCCCGGAGATGGCGTGCATCCCCCGCTCCAGAAACGCGGACGCGAGCGGCGCGGTGATGTCGATATTGTGGGCGGGCACCATGCCGGTCAGAACTCCGGCGACCAGGATATAGAGGATCGTGCAGACCAGCAGCGAGCCGAGAATTCCCACTGGCAGGTCGCGATTGGGATTCACCACTTCCTCGGCCGCCGTCGAGACCGCGTCGAATCCAATGTACGCGAAGAATATAACTCCTGCGCCGCGCATCACGCCCGCCCATCCCATCGGCGCAAACGGACTCCAGTTGGCTGGCTTCACGTAAAACGCGCCGACTACGATAACGGCCCCGATGACGAACAACTTTATTCCGACGATGATCGAGTTCAGCCGCGCGCTCTCCGAAATGCCGATGTAGAGCACGCAGGTGATCAACACCACGATCAGAAACGCCGGCAGATTCATTATGGCGCCCGGCACCGACAACGGCGCGTGGGTCCAGGCGGACGGAAGGTTGATGCCGAGGCCACGAAGCAGGATCCCAAGGTAGCCAGACCATCCGGACGCGACGGTGGCGGCGCCGACTGCGTACTCGAGCACGAGGTCCCAGCCGATGATCCAGCCGACCAGCTCGCCCATCGTCGCGTACGAATACGAATACGCGCTGCCTGCAACCGGGATCATCGCGGCGAACTCCGCATAGCAGAGCGCCGCCATCGCGCACGCGAAGCCCGACACTACAAACGAGACTACGATTGCGGGTCCGGCGTCTTTGGCCGCGGCGACGCCGGTCAGTACGAAAATTCCGGCGCCGACGATCGCACCGATTCCGAGCAGTGTGAGATCCAGGGCTCCCAGAGCCCGTTTGAGACCGCCCGAGTGCGAATCGGCGTCGGCCATCAATGATGCTATCGGTTTGCGACGGAAAAGCTGCGCTCTAAGCCCGCTGTCGTTCATCCACGCTCCCCGGCGACTCGCTCACCACGCCTGGTAGCCGCCGTCCACCGAAATTACCGACCCCGTAACGTAGCTTGAAGCCGGACTCGCAAGGAAGATCACGGCGCCGCGAATCTCGTGCGGCAATCCGAGCCGCTTCATCGGGGTGAACGCTTCCATCCGTTCCTTGTTTGCGGGTTTGGCGATTCCGCCTTCGGTGGCCTCGGTGGGAATCCATCCGGGCGCGATCGCGTTGACCAGGATTCCATAGCCTGCCCACTCGACCGCGAGCTGACGCGTGAGATTCGCCAGCGCCGCCTTGGTGGCAGTGTATGCCGACAGCCGGTACACCGAGCTCGCCACCGACGCGTAAATAGACACCATGTTGATGATTCGGCCCGGTTGCTTGAGCTCGATAAGACGGCGGGCGACGCGCTGCGAGAGCATCATCGGCGCGGTCAGATTCACGGCGATTGCCTCGTCCCACGCTTCGCGCTTGAAATTTTCGGCGCGTCCGGTCGGCGACACGCCGGCATTGTTCACCAGGATGTCGATGTCGCCGAGCGCGGCCGACGCTTCGGCCATCACGCGATCGAGGTTGTCCTCACGCGTCACATCGGCGCCGATTCCCACTGCCTTGACGCCGTGCGCGTCGGCAAGCTCCGCGGCAATTCGCGTAACGCGGTCTTTGCGCCGCGCGACCAGCGCGACGTCGGCGCCGGCCAGCGCCAGCGCCTTGGCGCATTCCACCCCCAGCCCGGACGACGCACCGGTGACCAATCCGCGATGCCCGCGCAAGGAGAACAGCGCTTCCAATGAATCCATCAGTCGCCGAAAACTTCGCCCGCGGCTTGTGCGGCCGCCGCGACTGCTCGATCGATATCGGCGCGCGAAATTCCATGATGAGTAACGGCGCGGAAAGAGGTCGCTTCGCGCGGCGATATCAGGACGTCGTGCTGTTTCATCGCAGCGGCGAAACGCCGCGATGCGTCCGCGTCGCCGTCGACGTCGAACACGACCATGTTGGTGCGATTGCTGACCGGCCGCACGTTCAGTCCCGCGACCAGCGCGAGTCCCTGCGCCAACGCCCGCGCATTCTGATGATCATCGGCCAGGCGATCGACCATCGTGGTCAGCGCGACGATTCCGGCCGCCGCGATTATTCCCGCCTGCCGCATTCCGCCGCCGAGCATTTTGCGGGTGCGATGAGCGCGCGCGACAAATTCACGGCTCCCGCATAGCAGCGATCCCACCGGACATCCCAGGCCCTTCGACAGGCAGAACGAAACGCTATCCGCGCCGCCGGCGACTTCTTTCGGCGTCGTTTCGAGCGCGAGCGCCGCGTTGAAGATTCGCGCGCCGTCCAGATGCAGCGGAAGTTTTTTGCGATGGGCCGCGGCGGAAACTTCGGCCATGTGCGACAGCTTGACCGGTGCGCCGCCGCATCGATTGTGCGTGTTCTCGATGACGACGAGCGCCGGCAGCGCGAAGTGATCGTCATTGGGCGTCGCGAGCTCGTGCGCGAGCGCATCGGTGTCGAGCTCGCCGTCCTCGGTGTTAGCTATCGTCGTGAGCACGATGCCTCCCAGAGCCGACGCGCCGCCTGCCTCATAGAGATTGGTGTGCGACTCCGCGCCGACTATCGCCTTGGTGCCGCGCGCGCAGTGGGTCAGCATCGCAGCCAGGTTGCCCATCGTGCCGCTTGGCACCAGCAGCGCGGCATCCTTGCCCATCATCGAGGCCGCCATCGCTTCGAGCCGGTTGACGGTGGGATCCTCGCCGTAAACGTCGTCACCCACCTCGGCGCGCGCGATTGCCTCGCGCATTTCGGGCGTCGGCAAGGTCACGGTGTCGCTGCGCAAATCGATCAAGACGCGATGCCTGCCGCGCGGGGCCTACTGCCCCGGAGGATAGAGCGTGGTGAAATTGCCGCTCGTCGTATCGACGACCTCGACCGCGTTTTCCGTCGTGTCGGAGAAGTAAAGTTGCTTGCCGTCGCTGGTGAGCGCGCAGCCGGAACCGATATGGCCGTTGACGAGAGTGAGCTTGGTCACGGTGTTCGCGTTGAGATCGATTTTGCGGATCGAATGATTATCGGCGTCGAGCACGTACAGAAACGCGCCATCGGTGCATATCGCGCCGGGATTATCGAACTGCGCCTGCAGCGCGGGACCGTCCTTGTCGCCCTCCTCACCGGTGCCGGCGAGCGTGCTGGTCTCGAGCGTGTTGATGTCGATCTTCCGGATGATGTCGTTGCCGGTATCGGCGACGTAGATGAATTTTTTATCGACCGCGACTCCGCGCGGACCGCTGAACACCGACTTGTCCGGGCCGCCGTCGGTCTTGCCCGTCGTGCCCGACTGTCCCGCGATAGTCTTGACCTTGAAGTCGGGGAACGCGATGCGCCGAATCGAGCTGTTGCCGCTGTCGGCCACGTACAGATTGGTGCCGTCGGTCGCGATTTGGGTGGGCAGGTTGAAGTGCGCGGCCGAGCCGGTGCCATCGTCGCTGCCCGAGATATTCGCCTGGCCGGCGACGGTGGTGACCGCTCCGCTGACGGCAATTTGGCGGATGTCGGAATTATTGGTGTCGCAAAGATAGAGATTCGAGCCGTTGATCGTCATCCCGTCCGGGCTGTTGAAGCGCGCCGTATCGCCGACGCCGTCGTTGCTGCCTTCCTGGAAAAGCTTGCCCGCCACGATGCGCAGAGATCGGGTGGCCGCGTCGATCGCCTCGATCGTATTGTTGCGACTGTTCGAAACGTAAACGGCGCGGCCATCGGTTGCGAGTCCGGCCGGAAAATCCAGCCGCGGTCCCGACTGCGCCTGCAGACCTTGCAGATCTTGCGCGCTCGCGGACGCGGCCACTGCGAGAATCGCGGCGGAAGCCAGAATCATTTTTAAGTTTGCGGAGACCCTCATGTACGCGACCTCGCTGGGTTGTTTGGAGTCATTCGGGCCGATTCACGAAATCTTGCCGCAACTTATGGAAAGATCGCTTTTACCACTTCGTCGATCGCGCGCTTGCTGTCCGCTTCGTCGGTCAGCGACCAGGTGACGGCGACCGTCGCCGCGCGCCGTGGCGCAATTCCCTGGCGAATCAGCTCGCCGGCGTAAATCAGAAGCCGCGTCGAGACGCCCTCCTCCAGGCCCGAGGCCTTCAGATGGCGCACCTTCTCGCCGAGCACCGCGAGCTGCAACGCGATATCCTGCTCGACGCCCGCCTCATGCGCGATGATCTCGACTTCCTTGTCGGCGGGCGGATAGGTGAACTCGATCGTCACGAAGCGCTGGCGGGTCGAGTGCTTGAGGTTTTTCTGGATGCTCTGGTAGCCGGGATTGTAGGAAATCACCAGCAGAAATCCCTCGTGCGCCTCGATCGTCTCGCCGCGTTTTTCTATCGGCAGAATCCGCCGATGATCCGACAGCGGATGTATCAGCACGGTGGTGTCCTTGCGCGCCTCGACCACTTCGTCGAGGTAGCAGATCGCGCCGCGCCGCACCGCCTGCGTCAGCGGCCCGTCAACCCACACCGTCTCGTCGGCTTGAATCAGGAAGCGCCCGACGAGGTCGCTGCCCGTGAGATCCTCGTGGCACGCGACCGTAATCAATTCGTTGGGGCCGTTGGCGAGCGACGACAGCTGATGCGCCATGTGCTCGACGAAGCGCGTCTTGCCGCATCCTGTCGGCCCCTTGAGTAGCAAGGGCAGGCGCGCTTTGTAGGCGGCAGTGAAAATTTCCACTTCGTCGCCAATCGGCAGGTAGAACGGTGCCGCGGCCGGGTCGAGATGCTTAACCTCGGGTCCCTCAGCCTGCAGCCTGGTGTCGAACTTCTTTAACTCAATCCCCATCGTTTCCTTCTGGGCAGTCGATTCGTCAAGGCGCGATTCTAAGATTCTTTGGCGCAACCATTCAAGGCAAATCGCAGGGGTGACCCGTGCACCCAGTGACAGGAAAATACCAGCATCTCCGTCACTTGTAGCTCAAGTGCGGCGTTGATAGCTGGCGGTGCCGTCGCGATTATCCTTGACCTCGTAGCCGCGCCGTTCGATTTCCTTGCGCAATTCGTCGGCAGTCGTGAAGTCTTTGGCCTTCCGAGCTGCCGCTCGATTGTCGATTAAGTGCTGAATGTCCGGTGCGATCGAGCCTGAGCGCGCCGTCTCGCGATGCTTTCCCAGCTCGAGTCCCAACACTGCGTCGAGCGTCAGCAGGGTCGGCCATGCGCGGAAGTCCTTGCGCCGGTACGCTTCCGCGATAAGTTCCAGCGCCACCGCCAGCGCCTGCGGCGTGTTGAGATCGTTGTTGATCGCGTCGTGAAAGCGCTCGTAGTACTCCGCCGCCCAGCCCGCGGCTTCGGCGCCTGTGGCCGCGGCCTCGTCCGGCACGCTGCGCGCGAACTCGCGAACATAGTCGAGATTGCTCTGCGCCGCGCGGATCGCTTCGTCGTTGAATGCTATCTCGGAACGATACTTCGCGCCGTAGCAAAAGATCCGGAATGACAGCGGATCGATTCCCGCCGCCGCAAGATCGCTCAGCAGCGGGAATTTGCCCGCGCTCTTGCTGATCTTGGTGCCTTCCTTGCCGACCAGGAACGCGTTGTGAACGAAGTACCGCGCGAACGGCTGATGCGTGGCGCTCTCGGATTGCGCAATTTCGTTCTCATGATGCACCGGGATGTGATCGATGCCGCCGGTGTGGATGTCGATGGTCTCGCCCAGGTATTTCATCGCCATCGCGGAGCACTCGATATGCCAGCCGGGGTAGCCGCGGCCCCACGGACTGTCCCATTGCATCAGGTGGCCGGGCTGGCCGAGCACCCAGAGCGTGAAATCGTGGGGACTATGCTTGTCGGCGGAATGCTCGAGGCGATGCGCCGCGTCCTGCTCGTCGAGGCTCTGGCGCGAGAGCCGCCCGAGGCGATTCTCGCCGCGATACTTCTCGACGTCGAAGTAGACGCCGCTGTTCGTGACGTACGCAAATCCCGCGTCGATGATTCTCTTGATCAGTGCGATCATGTCGCCGATGTGATCGGTCGCGCGCGACCACACCCCCGGCGGCTCCAGATTGAGTGCCGCGCAATCGCGCCGGAACTGCTCGAAATAAAAGTTCGCGACTTCCAGCGGCGACTTGCCTTGTGCGCGCGCGGTTTTCTCGACTTTATCCTCGCCCTCGTCGACATCGCCCGTCATGTGCCCGACGTCCGTCACGTTCATCACGTGCCGCACCCGGTAGCCGTTGAACTCCAGCGCGCGGCGGAGGCTGTCGACGAAAACGTAGGCGCGCAGATTCCCGAGATGCTGCGGCAGATAAACGGTCGGGCCGCATGAGTACAGCGTCACCTCAGCGGGGTTGAGCGGCTGGAACTCCTCGACGGCGCGGTTCAGGGAATTGAAAATGTAAAATGGCTTCACTAGTGCGAGCGTCAAGCTTACCGTGCGCTCGCGACCGCGAACAAGGAGGGCTAGCGCTCCTGAAGCGCCTGCTCTTTCAGGCGGCCGCGCGCATCGCGGGCGTAGCGGGAAGACGCGATCCGCTTGTACTGCCGGTCGGCGAGCCACGCGTAACCCGGGACGTACCACAGGTACGCGAGATAGCCCTTGAGCCCGTGCTGCCGGCGCAGAATTTCGTTGATTGCGCGAGCGCCGCGGAACACGCGGCCGGTATCGTCAACCGCGTGCAATTCCTCGAGGAGGCTTTCCAGCTTAAGTTCGGGAAACTGCGCCCGCACTTCTTCATCTTGAAGGTCGAGCGGCTCCATATTTCCCGAGTTGTCGAACTGACGGACGCCGTCGAGACTAGCGCGGCACATCTCGCACGAGCCGTCGTACAAAATCGCGAGTTTGCCCGCCGACGCCTTGCCGACGCTCACCGTCTGATCGCCGGTGCTCATCGCGGGGACGCCAACGGTGTCGTCAGCGCTTCGACCATTTGGGATTTGCGTGCATCCGCCGCAGCCGCGCCTTCTCCTGGATAATCCGCCACTCGTAACCGTCGAGCAGCGACACCCACGCCGCTTCCATCGTGTTCGACGACTTGGCCAGCGTGGTCCACACCAGGTCGCCGTCGGCAAATTTTTTCACCGACACGACATCGGCCTCGGTCGAGGCGCCGGTCGCATGCTGGTAGGTTTCGATAACCTTCACCGGCTCGAGGTACGGAAAATATTTCAGCAGCGCCTTGCGCAGCGCCACGTCGAGCGCATGCAACACACCGACGCCCGACGCGGCCTCGGTTTCCTCGACGTCGCCGATTCTGATTATAAGGGTCGCGTCGACCGTCATCTTGCCGTCGTAGACGTCGTCGATCACGCGCCGCCGCACAATCTCGAATGGCGCCGTGTACTCGCTGGAGGTGCGCAGCTTCGCCAGTTCGCGCGAGGCCTGCGGCGGTTCCGCTTCGTAAAAATCTGCCTGACGTTCTGTGCTCATCGGGCTTACCCGCAATTTTTGGGCGATGCTTGCATTTCGATTATCATTGGCGACACATCGGCATTCAAGGATGAATGATGGTTGCCATAATAGTGGAGTCGTGGACTTAGTGCTCACCCCGAACGCGCGCGGCAAGTCGCCTGCGTGACAAAAACCAGCAATTAGATGAATATCCGCGATCGACCGATATTCTG
The DNA here is from genome assembly GCA_050010075.1 of Binatus sp. (SeqCode). GTDB lineage: Bacteria > Desulfobacterota > Binatia > Binatales > Binataceae > Binatus. Next base: position 20,715 of record JBEKLS010000055.1, read on the forward strand.
TCTGCGATTAATCCGCTGCCCACGAGGCAAAGGCTCAGTGGTCAAGCTGTGGATATTTGTCGCGATCGTCATCGCGATCCTACCGGTCGCGCCCGCGCGCGCGTCGCAGGTGCGGATTCCGCTGACCATCGACTACCTCACGCTGCGCGAGGCGCTAAAGCGCCAAATCTACACCGCGCCCGGCGGCCGCGCCGATCTTTGGAACGGGCTCGACGATTGCCAGTTTCTATACGCGGAAAATCCCAACTTCGCGCGCGCGACCACGCCCGGCGCCGCAACCGTGAAGCTCGAAACCAACAACAGTCTCGAGCTGGGCGTCGCGATGGGATCGCAATGTCTCAACGCCGTCCAGTGGAGCGGCATCGTCGAGGCGCTCGGCGTCCCGTACGTCGCACCCGGCCTGCAGCTCAAGTTTCATTTCACTGATTTGAATGTCTATGACGCCGCGCATCAGAAGACCGAGATCGTCGGCAAGAGCTTCGATCTCATCAAGAGCTATCTCATCCCGCGGCTCGACGATTTTACTTACGATCTCAGGCCTGCGGTGCAGCAGCTCGCCGCGATGGCCACCGACTCGATCCCGCCTGACGCCGCCGACCGCGTCCGCGCCGCCATCGCAAGTCTCACCGCCGAGCCCAACATCGCCGCACTCGACGACGGCGTCCGCATCACGCTCGTGATGACCATCCCCGACGCCCCGGCCGCGGCCGCCGTTCCCAATGCGGCGTCCTCGCCCACGCCCGCAGAGCTCAAAGCGTTACAGGACACGCTCGATCAATGGGACGCGTTCATGGTTTTTTCGATCAAGCAGCTTGGCGACGCGGTCGGCGATCAGCAGTTCCGCGATCAGTTGCTGCAAATCCTGCTCGACAGCCGCTACCGCCTCGTCGATGCGCTGAGCAGTCCGCCTGCCGCCGGCGAGCCCGACCCGGTTCGCGCGCTCTTCCTCGACGAATGGCGTCAATTGCACGACGCGGTCCGCGCCGCTGCTGCGCGCGGGATGCTCGGTCCGCGCGCGCTCGAATTCATGTCGTTCATCTCGGCGGGCGACGCTCTGTTTGCGCTCGATCAGGCCGCGCCCGCGCTCGGGATGCGTATTTCAGCCGCCGATCTGCGCCGCCTCGCACATATCATGGCGCCAACGGCGACCGGCGACCCGCTTGAATTCAACTACCGCGAAGACCCCAACCTGAAAAAACTTTTCGCAGTGCCAGAACCGCCAACGAGCCATCACCCAATCGAAGAAGAGGACATTCCGCCATCAATTCCCGGCGCGCTGCCCGGATCAAGCAGCGCGAGCACGCCCGCCGCACTCCCGTCACCGGCGCCCGGCGCTGCTCGCCTCCTTCCGAATCCCAACCTTTCCCTGTCCGCGGAGAGGTCGGTGCGATTCATATCGCGCCGGGAGAGATGCAACGCTCGCAACCCCACATTGCAACTCGCTTCGCCTCTTTTCACGCGACTTGCTTCTTTCCTCTCGCCGCTCGATGCTGACGCCGCCGAAGACGACAGCGCGCTGATGCCCCAGCTCCAGGAAGTCGCGGATCGCCTCTACCGTCTCGTCGTTACGCAGGCGAACGCCGATCCCTACCGCAACGACATGAGCCTGCTGCTCAAGCTCAGCGCGCAGCATCAACTCGGCGAGGGCGGCGTCGACGCCGACGACGCGCAAACCTACACGAAGCTCGTGCTCAGCACCGCATGGCAGGAAAGCTGCTGGCGGCAATTCGTGATGAGCGGCGCGCGCATCCGATGGCTCGAGTCCGCCACCGGCGACATCGGCCTGATGCAGGTGAACAAGCACGTCTGGCGCGGCTTTTACGATATCAACCGGCTCGAGTGGGACGTGCTCTACAACGCGGGCGCGGGATGTGAGATTCTCGCGCGCATGATGCGCTACACACTCGCGCAGCCGAAGTTCGATCCCGTTCCGGTCGCCAGCCACCTCGCGCGATCGGCCTACGCCGCCTACAACGGCGGCCCGGGCGCGTGCAATCGATGGCGCCGGCGCGAACCGCCGGCCCTCAAGCAAATCGACACCAGCTTCTGGGAAAAATATCGCGCACTAGAAACCGGCACCCAGATCGACATCCTGAGCTGCGCCCGCGATTGGGGCCGCTAATTCCCTCCTACGCCTCTCGTTATAAGGGCGTATGCCCTACACTAACGGCGGCATAAGGACTCGCATGGCGAAAAACTCCAGAGAAGCCTTCGCCGATACTCCCTGTATCGCGGCTGCGATTCGCAAGGCGTCGAGGCGCCTGTCGCAACTCTACGACGACGCACTCGGCCCCTCCGGCTTGCGCAATACGCAGTACTCGATTCTGTTCGAGCTCGACCGCCGGTCGAGAAAACCGCCGACGATGCACGAGCTTGCGGACGTCCTCGTGATTGATCGATCGGCCCTGGGCCACAATCTGCGCCCGCTGCAGCGCGACGGACTGATCGTTCTGAAGGGAAGCACCGAGGACAGGCGGCGCCGCCATGTCGTCATGACCGCGCGAGGCAGAGCGCGCTACCGCAAAGCCACTCCGCTCTGGAAAATCGCGCAGCTTCGCTTCGACGAAGTTTACGGCAAATCAAAAGCTGAAGAGTTGCGGGCGACCCTGTCGGCAATCGCTCGCCATGAGCG
>JBEKLS010000056.1:0-26369 GCA_050010075.1 Binatus sp. (SeqCode)
TTCGAGTATTCGTTTTCGAAGGACCGGCTGTTTTACGGGCCTTATCAGATCCAGGCGCGCATCAATCAGAACCCGGAAATATCGCGCCAACTTTCGCTGTGGAACCAGATGGGATCGAAGGTGATCCTGGGCAATCTGCTCGTGATCCCCATCCAGGACTCGCTGCTCTACGTCGAGCCGCTGTTCATTCGTGCCGAGAACGGCCAGTTGCCGGAGTTGCAACGGGTGGTCGCGTCGTACAGCGATCGCGTCGTGATGGGCGACACGCTTGATCTGACGATGGCGGCGCTGTTCTCCAACCAGGGTCTGCCAACGCCGACGATCGCCAAGGCAATCTCGAATGAGTCAGCGCCACAATCGATCGCGCAGGGTGCGGAACCGGGTAAAGCGGATATGACGAGCGCCGCGCAGCACTACAACCGTGCGATGGACGCAATCCGCGCCGGCGACTGGACCGCATTCGGCGCCGAGATGAAAGCGCTCGGCGACGAACTGTCAAAGCCGTCCGACTCCGGCCATCCCTGACAGAAAAAGCCGACCTCCAAGTCCGCTCGAACGGCTGGCTTGATGGTGTGCTCGCAATCTCCACACAAAGTGTTCCCTGGGTGACTTTCGCGTTCGTTCCTTAACGTGGCGCTCTCTTAGAACTTCGATTTCCTCTGTCATTCTTAGGACCGGGGAATTCTTTTGGGACGAGCGTTTGAACTACGCGAACGGCTGGAAGTAGATGCGCCGTCGCCCGCATCGCGGCTGCAGGGTCTCAGGGATCGCGCTTTGGCTATCGCCGAGCTCGGCGCCGGCATGCTGGCGGCCGAACGATGCGTCATCGCGTTTCGATCGAGTGTCGCGGGCGCCGATGAGGTGGTATGCGCGCCGTCGGGAGAGTCGCGTTGGGATGCGATTGGGAAAGCACTACTTGGTGCGCTCGACAATCGGATTGGCGACGCGTTTGCCGCCGATGACAGAAAGCGCGCTCCCGCAGCGCCAGATTCAGTCGAGATTGAAAGGGTTGCGCTAAGCGCACGCGACATCGAGGCAATCGCGCTCGGCGGACAGTTAGACGTGAGGCGGCAGATTGCCGCATCGGCGTTCACTGATGGCGCAAGCGCGGTGCGAATCGTGATGGTGACGCGCGCGGATCGCACGCGCGAGGAACTTGAAGCATCGCTTGAACTTATGGCGAGGGCCGTTTTTGGCGAGATCGCGCTGATCGCGGCGCGCGACTCGCTTGATTTCTGGCGCACGCATGGCGCGGAGAACGGCCGGCGGGCGGTCGGTGCAAAGCGCGAGTTGGATCGCGAGCGGGCCGAGACCAATCGCCTCGACGAGGCGGTCGCATCGGCGCAGCGCGCACGGCCCGATGAAAGATTCGGGCGCTTTGGCGAGCTGGTTGCCGGCGGCGCCGGCTTCGGCCAATGGATCGTCGCGATCGCGGACGGCGGTTCGTTCATCGTGGCCGCATCCTCGTCGGGCCAGAAACAATTCGAGCTGGGCGAGAGTGGCAGCGCGCTGGCGGAGAGTTTCCGGCGCCATATCGTGATAGCGCGTTGGCGCGACCGCGACTCGGGCATGACCGACAGCGCCAAACAATTTTCAGAAGACAGAATCCTCGGTGGTTCCTATGTGTGTATCCCGTTCGAGGCGGGCGCTATCGCGCTTGGGTCGAGCGACGTGAACGCCTCGGCGGCGCGGGCGGAGGAACTCGTCGAGCGGCTGGCGCCGTTGGTCGCCGGGTGGGTGATGGAGCGGGACGCATCGCGGCGCAGCGCCCTGATGCGCCAGCTGACACTCAGGATGTTCGCGGCGGTCGATCAGGAGCGGGCAAGAATCGCTCGCGATCTGCATGACGATCAGGCGCAGTTGATTGCGGCGGCGAAAATTGCGCTCGAGGGCCGCGGCGACGCCGCGCGCGAGATTCTCAAGCAGGTCGAGCAGGAGTTGCGCCGCAAGACGCGCGAGCTTCGCCCGGCGACGATTGGCAACGCGTCGCTCGGCGAGGCGATCGATCGCGAGTTCGGGCGGCTGAAGCGCGCTGGCGTGAAGGCCACGCTGGTTGGCGGCGAGGCGGTCGATAAAATTTCGCGGCCGGTACAGCAACTCTGCTTTCAGGTCGTGCGCGAGACGCTGTCCAACGTGATTCGCCATGCGCGCGCGAAGGCGGTGCAAATCGCGATCGAAAAAATCGATGCAGCCGCGCGGGTCTCGGTGACCGACGACGGATGCGGAATCGTCGCGGGCCACAGCGACGGGATTGGCCTGGCAGGCGTGCGAGAGCGGCTGGAGCTGATGGGCGGGAGCTTGACGGTCGAGTCGCGGCCCGGCCGCACCATGGTCGTCGCGGAAATTCCGGAGTACGCGTGATGGAAGATCATGGTCGGATTCGCGTCCTGCTGGCGGATGACCATCGCATCGTGCGCGAGGCACTGCGGATGGTGCTGGAGAAGGATTGCGAGGTGGTCGCGGAAACGGCGAGCGGCGAAGAGGCCGTCGCGACTGCCGTGCGGCTGAAGCCGCAAGTGGTCGTGATGGACCTTGCGATGGCGGGAATCGGCGGGCTGTCGGCGGCGCGCCGAATCGCCAAAGAAGCGCCGGCCTGCAAAGTGCTGGTGCTCAGCCAGTACGAGGACGAGGAGTACGTGCTCGAAGCGCTCGGCGAGGCCGGCTGCGCGGGCTACATGGTGAAGACCGATGCGGCGGCAGAATTGCTGCGCGCGGTGCGCACGGTAAATTCCGGGCGGCCGTATCTCAGCCCGACGATCGCGCCAGTCTTCCTCGCGCAGTTGCGAAACGGATCGCCGGTGAAGGCGCCGCGCGCGGCGAATCCGACCCGGCGCGAGCGCGAGGTGCTCAAGCTGATAGGCGAGGGCGCCACCACCAAGGAGATCGCGCGACGGCTCGACATCAGCGTCAAGACCGCGCAGGCGCATCGCGAGAATCTCAAGCAGAAGCTGAATTTGCGCTCGACGGCGGCGATGGTGCGGTACGCGATCAAGCACAAATTGATTCGCCTCGATTGAGAGGCCCGAACGACGGTCTTGAACGATCGTTCCGGAGTGTTTGACTCCTGGTTTGGCCGTGTTAGTAGTTGGCTGGCGGCGTTTTTCGAACATCGGCCAGGAGGGGCGACTATGAAGCGCACGGGAGTTCATCATCTGGGGCTGGCGACTCTCGACCTCGATCGCACGGTCGAGTTCTACACGACCAAGCTCGGCTGGGAAGTTGCGTGGGCCGACATCATCGAGACGGCCGGCGGCGGCAAGATCAAGCACGTCTTTCTGAACACCGGCGATGGCAGCCTGGTTGCGTTCATGTGTCCGGAAAATGTGCCGGGCGTGCCGGCGGAATGGTCGACGGACATCAACAGCGCGCAGGGACTGCCGGGCTCGTTCTACCATTTCGCGTTTCATTGCGACGACGTGAAGGAACTCGAGGCAAAGCGCGACGAACTGGTCGGGCGCGGCGTCGATGTGACCCCGGTGGTCGATCACGAATGGTGCCGCTCGATCTACTTCCGCGATCCCAACGGTCTGCTGCTCGAATATTGCACGACGGTCCGCGCCTTCACCGCAGACGAGGACCGATGGTGACCGATCCGGACGAGTTGAAGAAGGTTTATAAGATGCTGATGGGGCCGCAGCACGCGAAACCGGTTCGCACGCCGGTGTAAGCGCGGCCAATTGACGATTGAACGAATGCGGCCGGCGATCAATCGCGATCGTACGGCCGCTTTTCTTTTCGCATCGCGCGATGCATTCTTCGGCTCAGTAACAATCACCTGGCAGGAGCTTCAACGATGGCAGAGATAGGACTGTTCGAGGCAATTTACTCGGCGCGGTCGCTCAGGCGATTCAAGCCGGACCCGGTCCCCGACGATGTAATCACCAAGGTGCTGGACGCGGCGATCCGCGCGCCCTCGGGCAGCAATCAGCAGAGCTGGGAGTTCGTCGTCATCAAGGACGCCGCGCAGCGCAAAAAGATCGGCGCCGTTTATCAGAAGGGCGGCGCGATTCTGAAGGCACTGTACACCGATCGCGTCAAACCCGAGCACATGGCCGAGGATACCTACAGCAAACTGATGGCGTCGGCGTATTACCTGATCGATCACATGGCCGACGCGCCGGTGCTGCTGGTCGCATGCCTGAAGCAGGTGCCGCTGTCGGGTCCGGCGCCCAAGCTTCCGCCCGAGGTGGCCGCCGCGATGAAGAGCCAGGCGCGGATTTCAGGCTCGAGCATCTATCCCGCCGTGCAGAACATCATTCTCGCCTGCCGCGCGTTCGGACTTGGCACGGTGCTCACGACGATTCACACGTTCTTCGAGGACGAGGTGAAGGCGATACTGGGGCTGCCGCCCGATGTGATGACCTTCGCGCTCATGCCGATCGGATATCCGCAGGGAAAGTTCGGCCCGATCAAGCGCCGGCCGGTGAGCGAGGTCGCCTACCTCGACAAATACGGCAGCCACTGGAAGGATTGAGCGCCAGGCGCAGCGCTAATCTTTTTCGTCCTTGAGATCTTCGGTGACTTTGCCGGCGAGATGACGGACCTGGTCGTGCTGCGACAGCAATGACGCGAGCACGGCCGGGTCGGACTTGCCGCCGAGCCGATACTCGTCGGCGGTATGCGCAAAGCGCTCGTAAGCGTTGAGCAGCTTTATGAAATCGCGATGCGACGGGCGCGACGCCTCGCGCGGCGTCGACGAAGAGAACGCGTTGGCCTTGTTGAAGGCGTAGTAGAATTCGCCCATCTCCTCGGAAGAGAGCTGGCGATCGTCGAGCTTGAAAAAAGTTCGGCAATAGTCGGCCAGCTTGTCGGACATATCGGACAGCAGCGACACGTTCGCCGCCATCGTGCGGCGATAGTCGGTCGAATAGCACGCGCTCGCCGCGACGAGCGCAAGCGCAAGAAAACAGACGGGCCGGAACCGCCCGGCCCGCCAAAATGGCTTCAACAAAGCGCGACTACGCCGTTTCAGCCGAGATACTCTTTGAAGAACGCGATAGTCCTGGCCCACGCCTCTTTCGAATGCACCGGGTGGAACGACGGACGATCGTCGCACATGAAGCCGTGGTCGGCGTCGGGGTAAAAGACCACCTCGGCCGGCTTGCCGGCTTTCTTGAGCGCGTCGCGAAACTCGTCGACCTCGGTAATCGGGATGAATGCGTCCTTGCCGCCGAAAAACGCGAGCACCGGACCGTTGAGACCGGCTACGTACTCGATTGGCGGCTTGGCGCCCGGTTGCCGCGACTTCACGATCCCGCCGCCGTAGTACGGCGCGGTGGCTCTGACAGCGGAATTGCGGCACGCGGTCAGGAAGGCGATGCGTCCGCCCATGCAGAAGCCGGTGGTGCCGAAGGCCGGCTTTACTTCCTTCAAAGCCTTGAGGTGATCGATCGCGGCGCCCATGTCGGCGACCACCTGATCGTCATTGACGGAGCCCATCAGGCGAAAGGCGCCGGGCAGATCGTTGTAGCCGACGACGTTGTTGGGCTGGCGAAAATAAAGATTCGGCGCGATCGCGACGAAACCTTCGGACGCAAATTGATTGGTGATGCGCCTGATCTGATCGTTGAGGCCGAACGCCTCCATCACAACCACCAGCGCGGGGTAAGGGCCTCCCGACGCCGGACGCGCGATATGCGCCGGCATCTGCTCGGCGCCGGTACGGACCGATATTTCACTCGAGACGACTTCCATAGCTGAAACCTCCTTGAAAACATTTCGCGTCCGCTTACGAGCAAATCGCGATTCCGGATCGCGCTCGATGTTGTCGCCGATCCACCGATCCTTCTCGCATACAACGAGGTCCGGCTCAAGCCGGAAAACAGAAAAGATTAGCCGCGCCTGTGACGTCTCGCGAACACCCGCTGCGCGCCGCTAGTATTGCTCCGCCGGCCAGATCGTTGCGCGTTCCCCGGCCTGATGCTTCGATGATCCCGCTTCGCGATAACGCTGCGCCGCGCCGCCTGACTCTGGTGAACACCGCACTTATTGCCGCGAACATCGCGGTGTTCGCCTATGAGTTGACACTCGGCCCGCGCCTGACGGAATTCGTCGCTCGATTCGCGATGGTGCCGGCGGCGGTGGCGCGTGCCCTGTCGAGCGTGCATCGCAGCGTCGAGGCGCTCGCGCCGCTGATGACGACCGTCACTTCAATGTTCATCCACGGCGGTTTCTGGCACATCGCGGGCAACATGCTCTACCTGTTCATCTTTGGCGCCGCCATCGAGTATCGGATGGGCGCGCTGCGTTACCTGATTTTTTATCTCGCCGCCGGAATCGCCGCGGCGCTCGCGACGGTCTGGATCGCGCCCGCGTCGATAGTGCCGGTGATCGGCGCGAGCGGCGCGATCGCCGGCGTGCTCGGCGCGTACTTCATCCTGTATCCGCGCGGACGCATCCTGACGATTCTGCCGATTTTCATTTTCATTCAGTTCATCGAGATTCCCGCGGTCATCTACCTGCTGTTCTGGTTCGCAGTGCAGCTCTACGCGGGACTCGCAGAGGGCGGCAGCGCGGGGATGACGGGCGGAGTCGCATGGTGGGCGCACGTCGGCGGCTTCATGTTCGGCATCGCGCTCGGCCCAATGCTCGCCGTGAATCGCCCGCGCCGCCGCCGATCGCGGTAGCAGCTCGCTCATCGAATGTGGACAGAGTGGACAACCGTTGGCGTGCGGTGGGTGTAATTGTTGTAAGCGTTGAAGGCTTGCGAAATAATTTGCGCTGCTGGATTTCAGAGCGCGCGGTGGTTGAGGAGGTAGTGGTCAGTGGCGGTATCGTCGGACGATATTCTAAAGCGCGTTCCCCCGCAGAATCTCGAAGCAGAACAGTCGGTGTTGGGCGCGATCCTGCTGGACAACGACGCGATTAACCACGCGCTCGAAATTCTCTCGGATGACGACTTCTATCGGGAGTCGCATCGCCAGATTTTCCGCGCGATGGCCGAGCTCACCGACCACAGCCAGCCGGTCGATGCGATCACGCTGACCGACGCGCTGCGCACGAGGGGCGTGCTCGAGCAGATCGGCGGCCCTGGATACATCGCGGAGCTGGCATCTGTCGTGCCGACGGCGGCGAACGTCGCGCACTACGCGCGCATCGTGCACGACAAGGCGGTGTTGCGGAGCCTCGGCTCGATCGCGACCGATATCGCGAGCTCGTCCTACGAGGCGCCGGCGGACGTGGACGGTTTTCTCGACGAAGCCGAGCATCGCATCTTCGAGATTTCCGAAAAACGGATCAAGCCGTCGTTCCACACGATGCCCGAGCTGACGCGCGAGTCGCTGAAGATTCTCGAGCGGCTGTACGAGAACCGCGAGATGATCACCGGCGTGCCGAGCGGGTTCATCGATCTCGATCGCATCACGGCCGGCTTCCAGCCGTCGGACCTGGTCATCATCGCGGCCCGTCCCAGCATGGGGAAAACCGCGCTCGCGCTGAACATCGCGGCCTACGCGGCGATGGACGCGGACCAGCCGGTGGGGGTCGCATTCTTTTCGCTGGAAATGTCGAAGGAGCAGCTCGTGCTGCGCATGTTGTGCGCGGAGGCGCGGGTTGACAGCGCGCGTGCGCGGCAGGGATTTCTCGGCGAGCGCGACTTTCCCAAGCTGGCGCAGGCGGCGGCGCGGCTGTCGGAGTCGAACATCTATATAGATGACTCGTCGGACACGACCTCGATAACGCTCAAGGCCAAATGCCGGCGGCTCAAGCGCGAGCGCGCGAAGAATCTTGGTCTGATCGTCGTCGACTATCTGCAACTGATGAGATCGGCGCGGCCCGGCGAGTCGCGCGAAAAAGAAATCGCGGAAATCTCGCGCTCGCTCAAGTCATTGGCGAAAGAGCTCAAGGTTCCGGTCATAGCGCTGTCGCAGCTCAACCGGCAGGTCGAATCGCGCGAGAATCGGCGGCCGATGCTGGCGGATCTGCGCGAGTCGGGCGCTCTGGAGCAGGACGCCGACGTGATCGCGTTCATCTACCGCGAGGAAATGTACAAGGGTAAGGAGAGCAAGGAGCCCGGTGTCGCCGAGATCATCGTTGCCAAGCAACGTAACGGTCCCACCGACACTGCGAAGCTGACCTATATCAACAACTACACGCGGTTCGAGAACTACACGCCGGAAACGGGCGTGTTCGAAGACACCGGCGTCTAGAAGGAGTCGAGCTCGTCCTCCATCGGCTCCTGCTTGGTCATCGCATGCGACGACTTGAGGACCAGCGCCGGTTGCGCGGGTTTGGTTTTGTCGAGCCTGTAGTCTTCGTAGGTGTACTGATCGATCGCGAAGGGCAGTCCCTCCGAGGCGGGGAACGACGGCGCGTCGCAGACCTGGAAATGCAGATGCGGCTCAGATGAATTGCCGGTGTTGCCGAGATGCGCGAGCACGTCGCCCGCGTGAACCTGGTCGCCGACCTTCACCTTGAGCGTACCGGGCCGCAGATGCGCGTACGCGGCGAAATGTCCGTCGCCGAGATCCTCGATGATGTGATTGCCGGCGAGCGTGTCATAGGTAATCGGCACCGCTATCTTGCCGCTGTTGGGGACGTTCTCGGGAATGCCGTCCTTCACCTCGACGATCTTGCCGTCGCCGACCGCGTGAATCTCCTGATCCCATGCGTGATAGCTGCTGTTCTGGCTCTTGTCGCCCGTATACGTGTTGCCATCGGCGCCGAGCTGGACCCAGTCGATCGCATAGCGCTGGCCGATGTGCGGCTGTCCGTTCACCGGCAGTATCGCGCGGCGATGCGCCGACGTATTCGACGGCCCGTTGGCCGCGAGCCAGTTCTTACCCTGCAGCGGAGAGTGAATGACGATCGGATCGTCGGAGTTCACCTCGAGCCCGGAGGTGTGAATTGTTCCTGAACCGCTGCGCTCGCCGTGCTGCTCGATCGTAATCGCAGTATTGAACGTGTCGGGGTCGTCCTGGTCAGGCAGCCAGTCGGCGAAGATAAAGAAGACGCCGGCTTGACCCGGCATCAGGTTCGCTCCCTTCGCTTTGCCGGGGCCGCTCTGCACCGACATGAAGATCGCGGCGAGCTGGTCGTCGCCGCTGACCGACTGCGAAAGGATGACCTTGTCGTCTTCTTTCCCTTCCACGTCGAGCCGCGTGACTTTGAGCGGCGTCTTGCCGAAGTTCGTGACCCACAACTCGTAGGCTGAATGGCGGCGGCCGGCACCGTCGAGGATTGCCGCTTCGGGCGGCCATGGCGTCGCAATCACGCGCATGTACAGGGGGTCATTCTCGGGAGGCGCAGCCTTGGGCTCGGCGAACGAGGATCGCGCGAACGCAAAACAAATCAGCGCTACGAGTGCAAGCAGTCGCAATCGATACATCGCGTTCTCCGTTCAGTGCGAGGTCTTATCGTCGTCGGAGGTCTCAGGCGCCGGCTCTTCCGGCGTATCTGATGGGGTCTCCGCGCTCGTGGCGGAATCTTCAGGATGAGTCTCGATGCCTTCCACCGGCCCGGTGTTCGCCTGCTCGACGGCGCGTTCGATTTCGCGGAACTCCGAAAGGTCCGGCAGGCCTTCGAGGTCCTTCAGGCCGAACAGCTCGAGGAACTCAGGCGTGGTTTCGTAAACCATCGGGCGGCCCGGCGCTTCCTTGCGGCCGGCAATCTTGACGAGCCGTTTTTCGAGCAGCGTTTCGAGCACGCCGCCGGTGTCGACGCCGCGCAACTGCTCTATCTCCGGGCGCGTGATCGGTTGGCGATAAGCGATGATCGCGACGGTTTCCATCAGCGGGCGGCTGAGACGCGGCGGCCGGGCAGCGAGCAGCTTGCGCACGTAACTGGCGTGTTCCTTCGGCGTGCGCATCTGGTAGCCGCCGGCGACTTCGTCGATCACGATGCCGCGATTCTCGACGGCGTACATCGACGCCATCTCGGCGATCGCCTTTTGCACGGTCGCGCGCGGCACGTCGTCGAAGACCGCGGCCAGCCGCGCGATCGAGACCGGCTCGCCGGCCGCAAACAGCAGGCTCGCGAGAATTGATTTCAGCCGCTCGTCTTCCACTCAGCCTCCGTTCACGCTACGGCGACCTGCTCGAGCAAAATCGGGCCGAAGCGCACGTCCTGAAACGCGCGAACCTCGCGCCGGCGTATCAATTCGAGCAGCGCCATGAAGGTTGCAATCACCAGCGATCGATCGCGCGCGTCCTCGAACAGCGCGGCGAACTGGATTCGGCCCGCGCCTTCCAGCGCGCGCAATATCCGCGGGATACACTCCGCGACCGGGATGTCGCGCAGCTCGATCGCGCGCGGGGTCTTGTCGGCGACGCGCTTGAGCACCGCGCCGATCGCCTCTACCAGGTCGAAAATCGAAACCGTGTACTGCTTTGCGTTGGCGTCTTCGGGCGCGCTTTCGCCGGGCGTGGTGAACACGTCACGGCCAAGAATCGCGCGCTCGGCCAGCTTCTCGGCCGCCTCGCGGTAGCGCTGATATTCGAGCAGCCGCTCGACCAGGTCGCGCTTGAGCTCCTCGGCCTCCTCGGTGTCGGCGAGCTCCGGATGCGGCAGCATCGCGAACGACTTGATCAACAGCAGCGTCGCCGCCATCACGAGGTACTCGCCCGCGACGTCGAGATTCAGCTGATCGAGCAGCTCGAGCCACGCTAGATACTGCTCGGTGATCACGCTGGCCGTCACTTCGTGCGGATCGAGCTCGGCGCGCTTTAGCAGATGCAGCAGCAGGTCGAGCGGGCCTTCGTAAATCGGCAGCCGGAAGCGGACGCCGGCGTCGGCATCGAGGCGGCGAGGGCTGGGATCGTCGCTCACAGTTGCACCATCCGGGAAATCGCGCCAAGTGCAAAATTCATGACGGGATAAATCGCGACATCCAGCCAATGCGTATACAGCAGGAGCATCAGGATAAGGAAGCCGTAGCGCTCGGTCCGTGCGTACGCGCGCGCGGCAGGAATGGGCAGAACGCTGAACAGGACACGGCCGCCGTCCAGCGGCAGCACCGGAAACAGATTGAAGACTCCCAGTTCGACGTTGACGATCACCGACGCCTGGAGCATTCGGGCCAGCGGTTCGGCGACGGTAGACACGAGCGACGCGGGCATCAGGTCCGGCAGCGCGCGCAGCAGCAGCCCGCTCACGATAGCCAGCACGAAATTCGTCAGCGGACCCGCGGCCGCGACCTTCAGCATGCCGGTGCGGCCGCCGCGTAGCACGCGAAAATCAACCGGTACTGGCTTCGCGTAGCCGAGCACCGGCAAGCCAAACAGGTACAGCCCGAACGGCAGGATGATCGTGCCGAAGAGATCGATATGAGAGATCGGATTCAGCGTGAGGCGTCCGGCGCGCAGCGCGGTGTCGTCGCCAAGGCGCAGCGCCACCACCCCGTGCATCACCTCGTGCGCGATGATCGCAAACATGATCGGCGGCGCAACGACACAGATTGTCGCGAGGGTTCCGTTCAGATCACCCAAGTTAGTCCGTACCTTCCGCCGCGCTCGCTCGCGTCGCGCGCGGATGAAACGTGCGATGGACCTTGCGCAGGTGGCTCTTGGACAGGTGCGTGTAGATTTGGGTGGTCGAGATGTCGCTGTGGCCGAGCATCTCCTGCACCGCGCGCAGATCGGCGCCGCCTTCCAGCAGATGCGTGGCGAAGCAATGGCGCAAAGTATGCGGGCTGACCCACGCCAGCCGCGGATCGGAAGAGGCCCATCCTTTGAGGGCCTTGAAAAATCCCTGCCGAGTCATCGCGCGGCCCAGCCGCGTGATGAAAACCGCCGAGACGCGAAGCGGGATTTTTTTCTGTTCCCGTTTGCCGTCGCCGGCTGGATTCAAAATCTCGTCGCGGCGATCCAGATAGGCCTTCAGTGCGCGAATCGCCGCGCCGCCCATCGGCACCATCCGCTCCTTGCTGCCTTTGCCGAGCACGACGACGGCACCGGCGGCGAGGTTCACTTGATTGATTTGCAGACCGACCAGCTCCGAAACGCGCAGGCCGCATCCGTAGGCCATTTCGAGCATGGCGCGATCGCGAAGTCCGCGGGCATCGTGCGCATCGATCGCGGCGATCAGATTTTCAATGTCGGCGGACGAGAGCGTGCGCGGCAGTTTGCGCGGATGCGGCCTGAGTTTCACCGCCGGCGCCGGATCGCGCTCGATGATCTTCTCGTCCACCAGCTCGCGCGCCAGCCCGCGCAGGCTCGCAAGATGGCGGCGTTGCGAGCTCACGGCAAAGCCACGGTCGGCAAGCGCTTCGAGGTATGCGGTCAGGGCGGCAGCGTCGAGTTGCGCGGGCTCGAGGCCGCTGTCGCGGCACCATGATTGAAACAGGCCGAGGTCGTGCGCGTACGCCTCCATCGAGTGACGGCTGAGGCCGCGCTCGACGGCCTGGCGCGACAGATGGCGATCGATCAGATCGTCCCAGCCTGCCGTGCTCATGTGTGCGCACCGGGGCGCGGATTCTGTACGACCTTTTCGAGCAAGGCCGCACGCAGCTCGCGCATGCGATCGAGGTCCTCGATTTTCTGACCGCCATCGCGATCGCTCACGTAGAAGACGTCGAGCGCCTGATCGGCGTTGGTCGAAATCCGCGCGAGGTGAATCCGCAGGCCAAGCCGGAACAGCGTATGCGTGATCGCGAACAGCAGTCCGACGCGGTCCTGGGTGAAGACGTCGATGACGGTGAACTGCTCGGAGGTGCGATTGTCGACCGTCACCTCGGTCGGCACGTGGCGGATGAACTTGCGCCCGGCGCTCTGCACATGATGCGCCGCCGCGACCATCGCCGCGATGTCCTGCTGGCCGGTGACGACGCGCTCGAGGTCGTGCTCGACGCGCTGCCAGCGGTCCTCTTCCAGCGCCATCGAGCCCTCGCCCATCTGATGCGACACGCGAAAGACGTCGATCGCGACGCCGTTGGTGCGCGTGGTGATTCGCGCCGACAGGATGTTGAGATTGTTGGCGGTGAGCGCGCCCGCGATCATCGAAAACAGTCCCGGCTGATCGTGCGCGACAACAATGAACTCGCTGAATTCCAGCTCGGGGAAATGCCTGATGCGGCAGACCAGCGGCCGGTCGCCGAGCGAGCGCATCAGGTCGAAGTGCAGCACGATGTCGTTTTCGGACACGGTGAAGAAATAGCGGTCCGGCATATCGTCGAGAAACGCGTTGACGTCCGCTTCAGGAGCCGACGTGGCGAGCAGGGTCTCGCGCACCGCCGCCTTGACCGTCGCCAGGCGGCGCGCAGGATCGGCTGCTTCGCGATCGCCTTGCTCGAGCACCTTGAGCGCGCGCAAGTAGAGATCGCTCAGCAGCATGTCGCGCCAGTTGTTGTAGACCTTCGGCGCGACCGCGCGCATATCGGCGTAGGTCAGCAGGTAGAGCGCCTTGAGACGATCGATCGAGCCGACGGTATGCGCGAATTCCTGGACGGTGGTGTGATCATCGAGGTCACCTTTCTGCGCGACCTGCGACATCATCAGGTGATTGCGGACGAGGAACACGACCAGATCGATTTCCTCGTTGTCGAGTCCAAGGCGCTGTGACACTTCCGCCGCGAGGCTCGCACCGCGCTCATGATGGTCGTGGCCGTGGCCCTTGCCGATATCGTGGAGCAGCAACGCGAGGAAGACGAGCGGCAGATGCGGCAGCTCGCGCGCGACCTCGGTGAGCAGCGGCGTCGTGTCCTTGAACTCGCCCGTGCGCAGGCGTTCGAGCTCGCGCACCGCAACCAGCGAATGCCGGTCGACGGTGTAGATATGGTAGAGGTCGTGCAAAACGCGGGCGTAGAGGTTGCCGAACTCCGGGATGATCGCGCCGAGCACGCCCGACAGATGCATCGCCTCGAGGGTGTCAGCGACGCGCTGGCGCGCCGAGAGAATCGTTATCAGGGCAGCGGCGACGCGCGGATCCCGGCGCATGCGGTCGTCGATCAGGCCGAGATTGTCGCGCACCAACTGGTAGGTGCTGCCCGACAGGCTCACGTTCTGCGCCTGGCAGTCGGCGTAAATCGTGATCAGGTTGAGCGGATCCTGCTGAAAGAAATCGGGTTGAGCGACGCTCAGCAGATTGCCCTGAACGATCACGCCGGGACGAATCTTGCGGCTCGGCGTGCGGCGAAAAAATCTCCCGCCGGCGCTGTTCTCGGTCACGCGCGCGATCAGGCCCTCGGCGAAGCGATGGATCGTCGACGCATGCTGATAGTACGCGCGCATCAGCGCGGCCCCGGCGGCCTGTCCTTCTTCGGGCTTGAAGCCGAGCAGCGGCTCGATCCGCTCCTGCATCTCGAAAGTTAACTGATCGAAATGGCGTCCCGTCAGGAAGTGCAGCGAATTGCGCAGGCGCCACAGAAAATCGCGCGCCTCGATCACCTCCGCCGCTTCCGGCTCGGTGATAATGGCTTTCTGCACCAGCTCTTCGAGCGAGTGGACCTTGTACTTGACCTTCGCCAGCCACATCGCCGTGTGCAGATCGCGCAGGCCGCCTTCGCCTTCCTTGATCTGCGGCTCGAGCAAGTAGATCGAATCGCCATACTGGGCGTGGCGTTTGCGGCTTTCCTCGAGCTTGGTGGCGAAGAACTTGTCCTGGTTGCGATTGAGGACGTCGGCGATGAGCAGTTTGTCGAGCTCGGCGTAGAGTTTTTCGTCGCCGCAGAGGAAGCGCGCGTCGAGGATCGCCGTTTTTTCCTTCAGGTCATCGTTGGCGAGCCGCACGCACTCCTTCGCCGTGCGAACGCCGTGCCCGACGATCAGACCCGCATCCCACAGCGCGTGCAAAATTATTTCGGTGACAATTTCCGCGTACGGACCGCGCTTGTAATCGTGCAGGAACAGCAGGTCAACGTCGGATTGCGGATTCAGCTCGCCGCGTCCGTAGCCGCCGCGCGCGACCACCGAGATTTTCTGGTTGAGCTTGGGCGCACGGCGCGCGTGTTCGGCGTCGGCGTACCAGTACAATGCGCGCAGCAGATCGTCCATCGCAGCCGTCATCGCAGCCACGATTTCGCTGCCGCTCGCGCCGGCGAAGTGACGCTCGGCCAGCTCGGCGCGGACCGATTGCAGATAAGCGCGCGCATCGAGGCCGGGAGTCTTGCTCGCGACGAATTGCGCCAGCAGCGCGTCCTGGCCGCGCGGCGAAGATACGTCGGTCGAGACCGCTCCGGCGCGATTCGCGCCAATGACCGCGCTCACAGATTTCCCACCGCCACATCGGCGTTGAAGTAATCCACCACGGCCGTGGCGACCGCGCCCGCCAGTACGTCCTGGTATCGCGCCGACCCGAGCCGCGCGGCTTCGGCGGCATTCGACATGAAGCCGCATTCGACCAGCACAGCCGGCATATGCGCGCCGACCAGCACGTAAAATGGTCCCATCTTTGCTCCCAGCGGGTTCACGTTAAGTCCAAATCCGGCGTCCAGATCGGCGACCGTCTGCGCGTCGATCAGTTTGGCCAGCGACGCAGCCTCCGACGCCTTATAGTTCTGGCGCAGGTCAGTCAGGATGTAGTTTAAGTTGGAGTCGTCCGCTGCGCCATAGCCGCCGGCGCCCGCGTTCTCCATGCGCGCCAGCCGAATCGTCGCGTGGTCGGTCGTGTTGTTCAGGTAATAGACCTCGATGCCATCGGTGTCGGGGTTCGGACTCGAGTTGAGGTGGATTGAGACGAACAGATCGGCGCCGGCGCTGTTCGCAATTCGGGTGCGATCGGCGAGGCTGATGAAAACGTCGCTCGAGCGCGTGAGTTCGGCGCGGATGCCACGGGCTTCCAGCGCGGTCTTGAGGCGCGTCGCGATCTGCAGCGCAAGGTCCTTCTCCATCACGCCCGCCGCCGACTGCGTGCCGGGATCGTAGCCGCCGTGACCGGGATCGATCATCACGAGGAAATTACCCCGCTGACGGTTGTCCTCGTTCGCGTTGGCGATCACGGGCGGCGCGATCGGTTGCGCGGGAATTTCGGGACGCCGGTTTTCCGACGATGCGAATGCGACCGGTCGCGCGATCGACGGGGCAGGGGGCCGCGGCGGCGCGTCGTCGTGCACGATAGTCGGCGCAGCGATATTCGGATCCGCGCCCTCGGGCGCGACTCGCAGTACTATTTCATCGGTGTTCCTGAACCGCGCGACTGCGTAGTCGGCTTTGCCGACAACTTCGACCACGATGCGCGACTTGCCGTCGGCCTCGATCGTGCGCACGCTCGCGAGCGGCGCGGTCTCATAGCCGAACAGCGGACGCGGCGGTATCGCGACGTGCGTATGCGCGAGCTCGATCCAGAGTTCGTCGCCATGCGCGCTGAGATCGAGCCGAGGAGTCGGCCCGCTGAAGCCGAAATGCAGTTCGAGAGTGGGGCCGCGATGCTCGATTCGGGCGGAAATCAAAACGGAAGCAGGGACACTTGCGCGCGCATGGCCAACCATCGCGCCAATGATCGCCGTGACGGCCGCAGCCGCCAACATTCTCCGCATCACCGCAGCCTACCCACCCACAAGGATAGCCGCCGTTAGAGACGATCACCACGCCCCTAGCCAGCCGCCGACAAGCGACCTTGGTTGGACTAAACCAGTTCGATCGAGACGCGGCGACCGACCATGGCCGCCGCCCGCTGCAGGCTGGAAAGCGTGATGTCGTCCTTTGGATTAAGCAGGCGGTCAACCTGGGTTCGACTTGTCTTGAGCAGCGCGGCCATCTTGTTCTTGGAGATTTTGCGTTTCTTCATAGCCTCGGCGAGCTGCCAGGCGACAACCTCCTTGACCGCTTCCGCCTGCGCCTCTTCAAAGATGCCCTCCTCCTGGAGGAAGTCATCAATTCCGGAACCCATATGTTTCTTGCTCATCTTTCCAACTCCCTCTTGCGCTCGCGCGCCAAAGCCAAGTCGTCGTCGGGCGTCGAGCGCGTCTTCTTGATAAACCCATGCAACGCGACCAGGTGTTCACGGTAGAGACAAAGCAGGACGCGCGCCGTCCGCTTGGTTGGCAGGTCCGTACGGATCTCCCACAGTCCGTTTCCCAACGGGCGGCAGAGCGGCATCCCTACCGGCCATCGCCATTGAGCCCGCAATAGATCTTTGCCGATAGCTTGACGTTCCGCTTCCGGCAGCGCTTTCAGCCACTCCCGAACAGGCTCGTGTCGCGGCCGCACGCGATAAAAAATCAGTGGGATTTTCTTCCGCTGCGAGTCCTCTGGCATCCTGTACCTTATTTAGTACTACTGTACCGTGAAATGTACAAGTGCCGCACTATCTCATTTCTCTTTCTTCAAGCGGGCGGATATGCGGGCGAGGGCGTTCAGGGCGTCCATTGGGGTCATGTGCTCGAGGTCGAGGGCGCGGATTTCATCGGCTATGCGTTCGTCTCGTGGCGAGAACAGGCCTAGTTGGGGTGCGGGAGTTTTGGCGCGGCGGTCGCGGGCGATTCGCGGCATCCCGGCTTCGTCCAGCTCGCCTTGTTCGAGGTTCGCGAGAATCTCACGAGCGCGCGTGATGATCGTGTCGGGCAGGCCTGCCAGGCGCGCCACCTCGATGCCGTAGCTGCGCGAGGCCGGCTGCTCGATCACGCGGCGCAGGAAAATCACCTCGTCGCCCCATTCGCGCACCGCCATGCTCAGGTTCTTGACGCGCGGGCGTTCGCGCGCGAGGTCGGTTAGCTCATGAAAGTGCGTGGCGAAGAGCACCTTGGCCCCCGTTTGATCGTGCAGGTACTCGGCGACCGCCCACGCGATCGCAAGGCCGTCAAAAGTGCTGGTGCCGCGGCCGACCTCGTCGAGCAACAGCAGGCTGCGCTCCGACAACCCCTTCAGCAGGCGCGCCGTCTCGCTCATCTCGACCATGAAGGTGGACTCGCCGCGGCGCAGTTCGTCGCGCGCGCCGATTCGCGTGAGCACGCGATCGATTAGCCCGATAGTCGCCTCGGCGGCGGGCACGAAGCTGCCGATTTGCGCCATGATCGCAATCAACGCGACCTGGCGCAGATAGGTCGATTTGCCCGCCATGTTGGGGCCGGTAATCAGCAGGATTTGACGCGTGCCGGGCTCGGCGTCGAGGTCGTTGGGCACGAACTCGCCCGCGCGCATCCCGGCTTCGAGCACCGGATGGCGTCCGTCGCGCACGCGAATCCGCAGGCCGGTGTTGATCTTCGGGCGCACGTAGCCGCGATGGCGCGCGACTTTGGCCAGCGACATCACCGCGTCGAATTCGCCAACGGCGCGAGCGGTTTCGAGGATCGTTGCCGCGTGCGACTGCAGGTCGCGCAGCAGTTTGGTGAAGATCTGCAGTTCGAGTTCCTTGAGCGCCGATTCCGCGGTCAGGATTTTGCGCTCGAGTTCCTTGAGCGCCGGTGTGGTGAAGCGCTCGGCGCTGACCAGTGTCTGCTTGCGCTCGTAGTCGGCGGGTACGCGCTCGAGATTCGGCTTGGTGACCTCGATGTAGTAGCCGAAGATATTGTTGTAGCGGACCTTGAGCGACGGGATTGCGGTGCGTTCGCGCTCGGTCGCTTCCAATTTCGCGATCACGCCACGCGCGCCCGACGCCAGGCTGCGGAGTTCATCGACTTCGGCGCTGAGGCCCGCGCGAATGACGTTGCCGTCGCGCGGATTCACGGGAGGCTCGTCGGACAGCGTCGCCGCGATTTGCACGACCAGCGTGGGCATCGGCGAGATTCTCGCCGCTTGATCGCGAATCAGCGGGCTTTTGAGCGCGCCCATCGCATGCTTGAGCGAGTCAGCAGCGCCGAGCGCGTCGCCGAGACGCAGACAGTCGCGCGGCGACGCGCGCATCGCGCCGATTCTTCCCGCCAGCCGCTCGAGGTCGCCGATTCGCTTCAACGAGTCGGCCAGTGTGCCGCCCAGGTCGGCGTCGAAGAGTTCTTCGAGTGCGTCGTGCCGCGCCTGGATCGCGTCGAGCGCGAGCAGCGGATAGATGATCCAGTTGCACAGCGTGCGCGCGCCGACCGCGGTCAGCGTCTCGTCGAGAATCGACAGCAACGAACCCTTGCGCGCGCCGTCGGTCGAAGCAATCAGCTCGAGATGGCGGCGGGTGGTCTCGTCCACCACCATATATTCGGCGATACGGTAGAGGCGCGGCGCCGCGATGTGCGCGAGGTCGCGGCCGAAGGTTTCCTCGACGTAGAGCAGAGCGATTCCCGCCGTGTGCGCGATAGATTCATGAAGATCGGCCGCGGCCGCCGCGAAACGATTCGAGAATGCCGCGGCCGCGCGATCGGCGCTGAACGATTCGCCATCGAGCGTCGTCAACGGACAGTTCAGATCTTTGAGGAGAGCGCTCAGTTCAACGCCGTCGCCGGCGACGATGATTTCGCGCGGTGCGATTCGCGCGATTTCCTCGCATAGCGCTGCGGCCTCGCGAATCTGCGTGGCGAGAAATTCGCCAGTCGAGACGTCAAGCGCCGCCAGCACGAAGCCTGCGCCGTCGGCGCCAGTCACCGCGACCAGGTAACTCTTCTCGGCCGCAGTCAGCACCATCTCCTCGCCGACGGTGCCGGGCGTGATGACGCGCACGATTTGCCGCGGCATCAGCTTGGGCGTTTTGGGGTCAGGCGTGCCCTGCTCGCAGATGGCGACCTTGTGGCCGGCCTTCAGCAGCTTGGCGATGTAGGGTTCGGCGGAATGGTAGGGCACGCCGCAGAGCGGCACGCCGTCCTTGTTGCGCGAGGTTAGCTGGATGTCGAGCACGCGCGCGCCGACTTCGGCGTCCTCGAAGAACATTTCGTAAAAGTCGCCGAGGCGGAAGAACAGGATGGCGTCAGGCACGCGCTGCTTGACGCTGAGGTACTGCGCGATGAGGGGTGTTTGCTTGACGGCTGCCACTGATGCGATTGGGGCCACAATAGCCGTCACCGGTTAAATGGGCAAAACAGCGTAAGCGGAAGAGGCGCCAGTCTTAGGTTCGTTCCGTAATATTTTTTTTTGGCGACAGCATGTGATCGAGCAAGAGCGGAATCTTGAATCGCGCGGATGATGACACAAAAACGGTTCACAAAATCGGCTCAAGAAGAAGGCCATCCCGGAATTTGGACCCTCACCCGCGCTGGAAGCGCGGCCTCTTCCTGACAGGGAGAGGCGAGGAAGGGAGCGGATGGGGAATTGCGTCACCTTGCAGGAGTAGCACGGGGATGGGTGGGGGCGGCAGGCTGAACTAGTTCAGCCCTGGCGTGCGGCATTTTTCTCTTTGCTGAATGCAGCTCGATTTACTATGGTGCGAGTGTTAAGCAGACGTAGTTTACAGCTCGCCCGGGTTCGTCCTTGCGATACCGTTTTCGCGGAAGGAATACGGCGACACATCACCGACAGGAGAACAGGAAAAATGGCAGCAGCATCAGCGTCACTCGAATCAGCAACTCGCGGCGCCAAGTCGAGCGCAGCGCTTGAGTTTCTCAAGAGCTCGCCCAAAAAACTTCTCATCAACGGCAAATGGGTGCCGTCGAAGTCCGGCAAGACTTTCGAGACTCTCAACCCGTCCAACGAGCAGGTGCTCGCGCTCGTCGCCGAGGGCGACAAGGCCGACGTCGACGAGGCCGTCAAGCATGCGCGCAAGGCCTACGAGGACGGCAAGTGGTCGAAAATGAGCCCGCATCAGCGCACTCACGTGCTGCTGAAGATTGCGGCGCTGATCGACGAGCATGCCGAGGAACTCGCCGAGCTCGAGACGCTCGACAACGGCAAGCCGCTGTTCGAGTCGAAGAATATCGACATTCCGGGCGCCGCCGAGACCTTCCGCTACTACGCGGGCTTCGCGACCAAGATTTACGGCGAGACCAACCCGTCCGATCCCTCGATGTTCAACTACACGCTGCGCGAGCCGGTCGGCGTGTGCGGCCAGATCATCCCGTGGAATTTCCCGCTGCTGATGGCGGCGTGGAAAATCGCGCCCGCGCTCGCATGCGGCAACGTCGTCATCCTGAAGCCTGCAGAGCAGACGCCGCTGACGGCGATTCGCCTCGGCGAGCTCATCACGGAATCAGGCCTGCCCGAAGGCGTCGTGCAGATCATCACGGGCTTCGGCCCCGGCGCCGGCAGCTCGATCGCGGAGCATCCCGACATCGACAAGGTGGCATTCACCGGATCGACCGAAGTCGGCAAGCTCATCCTGAAGGCCTCGACCGGCAACCTGAAGCGCGTCTCGCTCGAGCTCGGCGGCAAGTCGCCCAACATCATTTTCCCCGACGCCGATATGCCGTCGGCGGTGTTCGGATCGGCGCTGGGCATCTTCATGAACCAGGGCCAGGTCTGCTGCGCCGGATCGCGCGTGTTCGTGCAGGAAGGCGTGTACGATCAGTTCACCGACGAACTGTCGAAGATCGCTGGCGGCCTGACGCTCGGCAATCCACTGGACCCGAACACCCGCATGGGGCCGCTGGTTTCCAAGGAGCAGCACGATCGCGTCAAGGGCTATCTCAAGGTCGGCAAGGAAGAGGGCGCGACCGCCAAGACCGGCGGCGAGGCTGGCAAGCAGGAAGCCGGCTACTTCATCCAGCCGACGGTTTTCACCGGCGTTAACAACCAGATGAAGATCGCGCGCGAAGAAATCTTTGGCCCGGTCGCCTCGGCGATCAAGTTCAAGGATGAAGCCGACGTCGTCTTCCAGGGCAACGACACGAGCTACGGCCTGGCCGCCGCGGTCTGGACCAAGGACATCAACCGCGCGCTCGGCGTCGCGCGCAAGCTGAAGGCCGGCACCGTTTGGATCAACACGTACGGTCAGATCGACCCGATGTCGCCGTTCGGCGGCTACAAGCAGTCGGGCTTCGGCCGCGAGTTGGGCAAGTACGCGATTGACCTCTACACGCAGATCAAATCGGTCTACGCGAAGATCGGGTAGCCGAAAAACCGCACGAATTGTTGAAAGGGGCGCCCAACGGGGCGCCCTTTTTCTTTCTCCGGCGCGCTGAGTAACCATGGCAACGTAAAAAAAGCACAATTTTGAGCCTTACCAGTGTTTCTCTTGATCTTTCTATCCCTTATTATTTGAATGTAGTGAGCCAGAGGTGGTTGGCGTTGAGCCGCGTTAATCAGACAGTGGCAGACGCACGCTTTACGGCGTTGGGATGAGCCGTCTAGGACGGCTTTAAGCAGGTGGTGTGAAATCGGCGTCGTCGAATTCCGACGGCGCGGCGGGGTTCACTGATGACGGCCGAGAAGAACGACGATCCGATCGAGGCGATGATCTCGTCGCGAACGCTTCGTCGCGCGCCGCAACTGGTCGTCCCCGCACCTGCGGCCCAGCAACCTATCGAGCAGCCGGCCGAACCGCCGATCGTCGAGGCGGCTGCTGCACCGGAGAAGCCCAAGCCCGAGGCGCGCGCGCCTCAATCGCCACCGCTGCGCCCGCCGACACATTCTGCGCTCGAATCGCGGCTCGAGGTGCGTCCGATCGGCACGCCGATGGGTCTGCGCGAGCTCGCGGCGCTGCACAAGCGGACCTGGAAAATGCTCAACGTGCAGGAAAAGCGCGTGCACGTATTGCTATGGCCGCTGGCGATTCATTTCGGTCTCTACTCCGTTGGCCAGGGCAACGAGCGGCGGCGTCCGCCGCTGATTGGCGCGTTCTGGGCGCGATGCCTGGCTGAAGCGCCGCTGACGCTCGGCCATCTGTATCCGCCGCAGTTGTTCAAGGGCTTGTACGCCTCGGAGGTGTTCGAGTTTGGCGG
This sequence comes from Binatus sp. (SeqCode), assembly GCA_050010075.1. Taxonomy (GTDB): domain Bacteria; phylum Desulfobacterota; class Binatia; order Binatales; family Binataceae; genus Binatus. Next base: position 22,601 of record JBEKLS010000056.1, read on the forward strand.
GATGGTGATCGACCCGAACTACCAGGGCAAAGGGCTGGTGAAGATGATGTCGGACACGGCGCGGCTGTTCGTTTTTTCGCGCCGGCCCAAGCTGCTGATCACCAATCCGGTCGAGCCGCTTTACGAGATGTACAAACAGCTCGGGCTCAAAACGGTCGGGCGTGAGCCAATCGAGCATCCGCATGCGTTCAACGTGCGAGTATGGCTGATGTACGGCAAATTCGACGAGATGTCGAAGCCGTACTTTATGTAGGATTTTCAGCCTGCTTGAGGTAGGGCGTGAGGTCCATGCCGGGATAGCGCGCGGCGACATCGGCGATAGTCTGATCGTTCCAGTATTCGCTGCCGGGCGGCGGCCAGCCGAAAAGATCGCGATCGCGCGGCGTCATGCGCACAAGGGCCTCGGTCATGCCGGGCTTATCGGCGCGATCCGGCCAGCTCATCTTCCCCTGCCATCGCCATCCGCGCTGCTGAAAATCGACGAGCATCATGAAGCGCGAGCGATTGACCCCGGTGAAATCGGAACCGCGATGAAAAACGTCGGTCTTGTAGATGAGCAGACTGCCGGCCGGAGCTGTCGCCGCGATTTCGTGCTCGAACAGCTCGCCGAACGCCACCGCGCGCGTCGGGAACGAAATGTCCCGCGTGAACTTCAGCGGCACCAGCTTGGTGGGCGCATCTTCCGCGGTCACGTCAGACAGCAGCATGAAGGTCGTCATCTGCGTGTGATTCCGATCGGCGCGCGGCACGACCAGGCTGTGATTGCCGAAGTCGCGATGATGAAACTGATCGTAGTTGACGGCGCCCGAGTACTTGGCCCATAGCTCGATCTTGTAGATTTCCAGGTCCTGACTTCCGAGCAGGCGCTCGGCACCGTTGACGAGATCGGGATACACGGGGAGGCGGCTCAGCGCCCATGATTTGTAGGGAAACAAGCGCAAGCCGGAAAATTGGCCGCGCGTGAGATCCGCATGGTCCTCGGGCGCTTTGAAATAATCCTCGGGCTTGGGGAAGACCTCCCACATCGCTTGCTGAGCGGCGGCGAGGGTTTCGGCGTCCAGGAAGTTCTCGACGATGGTGAAGCCCTGATCCCAGACCTCGGCGAGATTTCGATCGGGTACGCGCATCTAGGATTTGGCCTTGGGTTCCGGCTTGGCGCCGCCGCCCATCAGCGTCGCCGCACCCTGCATGACCCTGGTGCCGACGCTGAGCAGCGCGTCGGTGACGCCGGGAAACAGCGACGCGAGTTTTTCCGCGACCGCGGCGCCGGGAGGCACATCAACTTCGGTCAACCCGAACGCGGCCGCGGCCAGCACCGCCCACGTCACCCATCGCGCCGGCATCGCCATCATGGCGGGCACGCCCTTGAGCGTGTCGTGCTTGAGCGCGTTGCGCGCCATTGGAGTGTCGATCACTCCGGGCATCACGAGCGACACTTTTATTCCGCTGCTGAACAGCTCGACCCGCAGCGCTTCGGTCATCCCGACCAGCGCGAACTTGGTCGAGCTGTAGCCGCCGAGCGGGCTGACGCCGCGGCGTCCGGCCAGCGATGAGATGTTCACGATGTTGCCCGACTTGGCCTTGCGCATCACGGGCAGCACGGCCTGCATCGCGTTGAGCGCGCCGAAGACGTTCACGCCCATCATCTTCTCGAGATCTTCGGGACGCATGTGCTCGACCGGATCGGTGATCAGCAAGCCGGCCGAGTTGATGAGGATATCGACTTTGCCGAAGGCTTCCTTGACCTGCTCGATCGCCCAGAAAACGCGCGCGCGATCGGTCACGTCGCAATCGAGCGCGAGCGCCTTGCCGCCAGCCTTGTTGATTTTCTGCGCGAGCTCTTCGAGTTGCACGCGCCGGCGCGCGAGCAATGCAACCTGCGCGCCTTGTTCGCCGAACGCGAGCGCGACGTCGTGGCCGATACCGCTCGACGCGCCGGTAACGACCACCGATTTGTCGAAGAAATATCCGCGCACCGGTCCTTTGGATTCGCGCTTGGCTTCGCTCATAAGGGTCACCTCGATTGGCGCCGTGGCACGGAACTGATGGTGGGGCGTCGCGTTGCCAGCATTCTGCGCCGGTCGCACGCGCATGCGCAAACCCGCGCCGGGCGGCTTGCCGAGGCGGCAATCGGTGGTTAGCCTTTAAGGCGAGGCGCTGGCGGGAGCGGGAAAAGTCTGAACTCTAGAACTGCCATCACTGAAATCGCCGCTGCGGGCGTATTGATTGGATCGTATCCACTGGATTGGCTGCTCCAACGCGGAGAGCCATATTTCTGCACGCCGTCGAGCGAACCCGTCATCCTGCTTCACGGCTTTGGCGGCAGTCGATCCAATCTGCTCGCGCTGGCGGCGTACCTGCGGCTGGCGGGATTCGACAACGTTTCATACTTCGAGTACCCGCGATGGCAAACGATCGGCGATTCCGCGGTACAACTCGAGCGCTTCGCCGAGGAAAAATCCGGCGGCAGGGGCGTTCATCTGATCGGTCACAGCCTCGGCGGCACCGTCGCGCGGCGCTATACGGGCGCTGCGCCAAAACGCGCGGTGCGATCGCTCATCACGCTTGGATCGCCGTATTCGTATGGCCAGTGGAGTCCGCGCGAAGTCGGGATTTTCGGCGACGATGATCCGATCGTGCCGGCGCCGGTCAAAGCGCTGATGACGCGCGTCGCCTTCGGGCAGATCGTGACGCTGCACAACGTCGGGCATCTCGCATTGATCTTTCATCCTGAGGCGCTGCGGGTGATCGGCACGTCGCTGCGTGCGAATCGCGCGCCCGAGAGCAATGCTGCCGCATAATCGTGTCGGCTGTTGAAGAGGCGGGCGCGATTGTTCTGGTTGGCGGGCAAAGCTCGCGGATGGGACGGCCGAAAGCGGCGCTGGATTTCGGCGGTATGCCGCTTCTCACCAGGATAGTTACCAAGCTCAAACGGCGCTTCGAGGAAATTGTGATCGTCGCGGCGCCTGCGTCAGCATGGCAGCCGCGTATCGAAGTTGCGGGAGTTAAGATCGTTCATGATGAGAGCGCATTCGCGGGACCGCTCGACGCGTTGCGGCGCGGCTTGGACGCGCTCGAGCATCAAGTTGCGTTTGCATGCTCATGCGACTTGCCGTTGTTGAATGCCAATGTTGCGGCTGCGCTGGTCGCGATGCTTGAGGATTTCGATGCGGTGATTCCGGAAGTCGGCGGCCAGCTGCAGCCGCTGCATGCCGTTTATCGCAAGCAATGCGCGCGAAAGATCGAGTCGCTGGCGGCTGGCGGGGAGAAACGGCTTACGGCTATTGCGGCGGCGCTCAATGCGCGAAAAGTGGGTGAGGACGAGCTCAGGAAGATCGAGCCCGAGCTCCGGAGTTTTTTCAATGTGAATACGGCGGAGGATTATCAGCGCGCGCTTGAAATTGCGGGGCTGATTTAGTGGGCGAAACGAAAATTGCGAGTTAGGTACGGACGCGCCTGATCCTAACCTCTCCTTGTCCGAGGAGAGGTCGGCGAAAGCCGCGCGAAGCGCGGTGTTGCCGGGAGAGGTGCACTGCCGGACAACGCAACTGCATCTATTAGTCTCGCTTGCTTCCTTGATTGCCGCATCGGGTAGGGGCGCGATGGCCGGAAGGCGGCCTCAGTGTCTTGCATTGAGATTAAACGAGTCGGCATGGTGCCTTGTCGCGCGCCGCACCTCTCCCGGCGCCACCTTCGGTTGGCGCCGACCTCTCCTCGGACAAGGAGAGGTTAGGAGCTGCTAGGCCTTTTTCTCCCAGCGGACTATTGG
>JBEKLS010000057.1:0-22802 GCA_050010075.1 Binatus sp. (SeqCode)
GCGCCATGCTCCGCCGGCGCATCGTGCGCCGCGAGCGCGTCGCTGGCAGGCGTGGGATGCGATTCGTCGCGCTTATCCGGCTCGGCTTCCTTGTCGCGGCGATGCAACCGTTCGCGCATTTTGCCGAACAGCGCGCGGATGCCCTTGCCGGCGGGGGGCTTGATCGGTCCGACCGGCTGAATCTTGGCGAGAATTTCGAGAATCTCGGCGTTCACGTGATGCACGAGCTGTTCGTTTGCCGCCGCTCGAATCGCACTGCGAATCGCCTTGGGATTCGACGATCCGTGCGCGATGATCGACACTCCGCTGACGCCCAGCAGCGGCGCGCCGCCGTATTCCGACGGGTCGAGTCGCTCGCGCATCGCAGTGAGATTTTTCCGCACCAGCAGATACGCTATCCGGCTGCGCCAGTTGCCGCCGAACACCTCGCGCAGACTGCCGAGCAGGAACGACGAAAATCCTTCCATCGTTTTGAGCGCCACGTTGCCGGTGAAGCCGTCGGTCACCACGATGTCCGCCTTGGCGCGGTTGATGTCGCGGCCCTCGACGTACCCGATGTAATTCACGTAGGTCGGCATCTGCTCGAGCATCGCGGCCGCGGCGCGCGTGTTGTCGTTGCCCTTCGAACTTTCCTCGCCGTTGGAGAGGATGCCGACGCGCGGGCGCGAGACGTTGCGCACGTAACGCCAGTACACGCTGCCCATCACGGCGAACTGTACGAGATTGATCGGCTTCACTTCGGTGTTGGCGCCCGCGTCGATAAGCAGGCTGAAGCCTTCGCTGGTCGGCACCAGCGACGCGATCGCCGGCCGATCGACGTGCGTGAGATTGCCAAGGATCATCATCGACGCCGTCATCACGGCGCCTGAATTTCCGGCGCTGACAAACGCGCTCGCCTCGCCGCGCTTGACGAGATCGAGTCCGACATGAATCGACGATCGCGGTTTGGACAACACGGATTCGAGCGGCGAGTCGTCCATCAGGACGACCTCAGGCGCGTGCTCTATTCGAATCGGCAGGTTGGCGGCTTCATGGTCGGCGAGCTCGCGCGCGAGGATCTCACCGTCGCCGACCATCACGACCTCGATGCCGAAGTCGCGGGCAGCCAGCACGGCGCCTTCAACGGTCGCTTTGGGGGCGAGATCGCCGCCCATCGCGTCAAGCGCGATTTTCACGGTCGTACTCCGCCGCGCCTATTCCTTTATCTCGGCGAGCTGGCGGCCGCGGTAGGATCCACAATGACGGCAGATGCGATGCGGCATGACGGGCTCGCCGCACGACGCGCATGAACCCGGGTTGACGGCGCGGAGAGCATCATGCGCGCGGCGCATGTTCTTTTTCGAGTGCGAGGTACGGCGTTTGGGTGCTTGCATGGCGAATTACTTCCTAATGTTAAAGTTGAGCCTATCAGGTGCGCGGCAGCTTTAGCGACCGCAAAGCTTCGAGGCGCGGATCGACGGTTTCGACGCGGCATCCGCAGGTGCTGCGATTCAGATTCAACCCGCAATGAGGGCACAGCCCGCGGCAATCCTCCTGGCACAGCGGACGCGTCGGCAGCGCCAGCAGCACTTGCTCGCGAATCAGCGGGCTCAGGTCGACCTCGTCGCCCTCGTAGAGCGAGAACTCCAGGTCCTCCGCGCGAAGATTGTCGTCGTCGTAGCCTACTGACTTGGGCGACAGCACGAAGCGAAACGGCCGATCGCCAGCCGCATCGAAATCCTCGGCGCATCGCGCGCAAACGGCGCCGGTCCGCGTCTTCAGCTTGCCCTCGAAGAACAGCTCCATCCCGGCGCGATAGAAGGACACCGTCACCTCGACCGGCCCCTCGAGATGGTACTCGCGGATCGGCCCCTCGCCAAGAATGCGGTTGATTTCATTCTCCGGTTCGGCAAACGCCAACTGCTTGGCATCCGCCGTTATGTCCTCGATTCGGATTTTCACCGCTCACGTGACGCCTTGGACGCGATAGTGGAACAGAAATTATTACATTTCGAGCGCGATCTTCCAAATACGTGGCTTGGCGCGGCCGGCGTTTCACTGTAGCGTCGCGGGAAACCTGGCATCGAAGGAAATTATCAATGGCTACCGATCGCTTCACTTTTCCCGCCAACTTTCTGTGGGGAACCGCGACCGCCGCGCACCAGGTCGAGGGCAACAACGTCAACAGCGACTACTGGCTGCTCGAGCATACGCCGGGCGCGCCGTTCGTCGAGCCGTCGGGCGACGCCTGCGATCAGTATCACTATTACGCCGACGACATCGCGATGCTCGCGCGGCTCGGCTTCAACTCCTATCGCTTCTCCATCGAATGGGCCCGGGTCGAGCCCGAGCCCGGCGAGTTCTCGCGCGCCGCGCTCGATCACTATCGCCGCGTGCTCGCATGCTGTCACGAGCAGAAGGTCACGCCGGTCGTGACCTTTCATCATTTTACGTCGCCGCGATGGGTCGCCGGTGACGGCGGATGGGCGGACAAGAAGACCGCCGAGCTGTTCGCGCGATATTGCGAGCGCACCGCCGCGCATCTCGGCGACCTGATTGGCGTCGCCTGCACCATCAACGAGGCCAACCTTGGCGCCTACCTGCACCTTATCGGCGTACTGCCGCTGAAACTCGACCCCGCGCAGTTGCCTTGGCTCACAGAAGCGGCGCGACGCATCGGCGCCGATCCTAATCGCTTCGCGCCGTACCTGATGTGCGATCAGATGAAGGCGCGCGACACGATGCTCGAGGCGCATCGGCTTGCCGCCGCGGCGCTCAAATCCTCGCGCGGCAAATTTCCGGTGGGCATCACTCTCGCGCTCGGCGATTTGCAGGCGGTGCCCGGCGGCGAGCAGCGTCGCGACCGCATCAAAGCCGAATGCCAGGACATTTTCTACGAAGCCGCGCGCGGCGACGACTTCATCGGCGTCCAGACCTACACCCGCGATCGCATCGGCGCCGACGGCGCGCTGCGCCCCGACCCCGGCGCCGAGATCACGATGATGCACTATGAATTCTGGCCCGAAGCGCTCGAAGCGACGATCCGGCAAGCGAGTGCAGTCGCCAAGGTTCCGGTCATCGTCACCGAAAGTGGCATCGGCACCGACAAGGACGATCGCCGCATCGTGTACGTGCAACGCGCGCTGGAGGGCGTCACCCGCTGCGTCCGCGACGGAATCGAGGTCCGCGGCTACTTCTACTGGTCACTGCTGGACAACTTCGAATGGAACTCAGGCTATAGACCAACCTTCGGATTAGTAGCGGTAGACCGTGAGACGCAGGAGCGCACGATCAAACCAAGCGCAAAATGGCTAGGCGAAATAGCCCGCGCGAACGCGATGGATCTAACAGCCGATCGTTCCTAAAATCCGGTCCCTCTTTCCCCGGTGGTAGGATCTGAATCCCCCTTCACTTGGATGAAGGGGTCTGAAATCCGGTCCCCCTTCCACCAGGGGAAGGGGTTAGGGGTTAGGTTTGCCCGCAGACCGCAACGTCTCTCGAATCAGCGCAATCGCCGCCTCGCTATCGAGCATCGTCTCATTGGAGATTCTCAGAACCCTCACACCGCGACCGGAAATCGCTTTGTCGCGCGACTCATCGTATTGCCACTGTTCTTCATGCACACCGCCATCCAGCTCGATCGCAAGTTTAGCGGCGTCGCAATAGAAGTCGACGACACACCCTTCGATCACTTGCTGACGGCGAAAATGAAATCCGTCCACGGCATTTCGTCGAAGAGCCTTCCAGAGTATGCGCTCTGGCGGGGTCATCTCTCGTCGCAAGCGCTTTGCGAACGAGAGCTTGTCCGGCTCAACGTGCTGGCCACGTGTGATTTTGGCGCGATGGGTCATTGGGAGACTGCCGAATCCGAAAAACCTAACCCCTAACCCCTTCCCCTGGTGGAAGGGGAACCGGATTTGGAGGAACCGGATTTGGACGGAGCGGCTTTACTAGCAGACTTGCCCACGCCAATCCGCGGGCAATCGCTCGCTATCGCGCAAATCTCGCACTGCGGTTTGCGCGCGATACAAATCTGACGCCCGTGCAGAATCAGCCGCATCGAGAATGGCGTCCATTCCTTGGGCGCCAACATTTTCTGCATGTCGATCTCAATCTTCGCGGGGTCGACATTTCTCGTGAACCCCAGCCGGTACGTCAGCCGCCGCACATGCGTATCGACGACGAAGCCGGGCTTGCCGAAGACATGCCCGAGAATCACATTCGCAGTCTTGCGCCCTACTCCCGGAATTTTCACCAGCGCTTCCATCTCGGATGGAACCTCGCCGCCGTAGTCCTCGACGATTTTCTTCGCCGCGCCCATCAGCGAGCGCGTCTTCTGCCGAAAGAATCCCGTCTTGACGATTAACTCTTCGACATGCCGCGGATCGGCCGCCGCCATCGCGGGCGCGTCCGGATACTCCTTGAAAAGACGCGGCGTCACGCGATTCACGCCCGCGTCAGTCGATTGCGCCGAAAGAATCGTCGCCGCCAGGCACTGCCACGGCGTTTCGAAATCAAGGCTGATGCGTGCGGTGGGATACAGCTTCGCGAGCGCGTGAGAAACCCGGCCAGCGCGCTTATTCAGCTCCGCGATCGATTCGCGCGCCGCCATCGCGTTTCACGCGACGACGCGCCGGCTCTGCTGCTCATGCGTAAAGCTGGCGACTTCGAGCTCCTCGCGCGCGCGATCCCATCCGAGCTCCGCCGCCATGATTCGCGCGACCGCGGACGCCGCCGCTTCCGCTTCGACCGGCGCGCGCCACGACAGCGACGTGCGCCGAATCAGAAAGTCGCCGACCGAATGCGCCATCTCGTTGCTGACGGCGTTCACGACCTCGGCGCCAATAGCGGGACATCCGCGCGACAGCGGCTCCGCCAGTTCGGGCCGCCGCGCCGCGATCCGCGCGACAATCGGCGCGCGCGTTCCGTAGCGAGCCTTGAGAATCTCAGCCGACGCGGCCGGGATACTGCGCATCGCAATCGTCGAGCCGCCCGAACCGTCGCCGTCCGCCAGCGGCCGCGCGCCGGGGAACGGTTTCGTGAGCGTCGGACAAACTCCGGCCCCGCGCCCCAGCTTCTTCATCACGAGATCGACCAGCTTCTGCGCAATCTCGCGATGGGTCGTGAACTTGCCGCCCGCGACCGTGATCATTCCCGACGCGCTCTCGAGGATCACTTCCTCGCGCGGCACCGACGACGGCGACGCACCTTCCGCCGCCCTGACCAGTGCGCGCAGCCCCGCAAAGCTCGTCGCCACGTCGGCATTCGTGAGCTTGATTCCCGGCAGACTCTCGGCCAGCACCGCGAGCAGATACTCGACGTCCGCGATTTCCGTTTTGACGCTCGCGGGATCGCCCGAAAAATCCGTGTCGGTCGTGCCGACCAGCACGTAGCGGTCATGCGGCATCACGAACACGATTCGCCCGCGCTCGTCGGCGAGTACGATTGACTCGCGCACCGGCAGAACCGTGCGCGCAAACACCAGGTGCACGCCCTTGGTCAGGCGCACGCACGGCTTCGACGACGGATCGTCCATCCGCCTGATCTCGTCGACCCACGGCCCGGCCGCGTTCAGAAATCTCTTTGCGCGCACTTCGCAGGTGACGCCGCCGAGCAGATCGCGCACGCTCGCCGACGCGATCTTTCCGTCCACCAGGTTGAAACTTTCGACCGCCGTGTAATTCGCAACTGCGGCGCCATGCAAATCCGCGTCGAGCACGTTCTCGAAGGTGACGCGCGCGTCGTCGGCCCACGCGTCGAAGTACATCGCGCCGCCGGTCAGCCCGTCGCGGCTTAGCGCAGGCTCGGTCTCGCGCACCTCGGCGGCGTTCAGACTCGAATGCCATTCCTTGAACGGCATGCGCGCGAAGAGATCGTACAGCGTCAGTCCCATCGACATCGTGAAGCGATTGAACCCGCGCCGCCGATAGACCGGAAGTAAAAATTGAATCGGATGCACCAGATGCGGCGCCGTGCGATGGCGCAGGCGTTCGCGTTCGCGCAACGCTTCGTACACCAGTTTGAATTGCCCCTGCGGCAGATAGCGGAAGCCGCCGTGAATCAGCTTCGACGACCGCGACGAGGTGGCGCTGGCGAAATCACCGCGCTCGATCAGCGCGACGCTCAAGCCGCGCATCGAGGCGTCGCGCGCGACGGCCGCACCGTTGATCCCCGCGCCGATTATCGCGAGGTCGAATTCCCCGTCGCGAAATCTTGCGAGGCTTTTTTGACGATTCAGGGTTGAGGCCAATGCGTCCGACCGTCCGTCTTATTCAGGACCATCGAAATCATGACGGTCAGTCTTCGCGATCTTCCTCGAACGAGTAGCGCTCCTCGCGCCACGGGTCGGCATGGTTATGATAGCCGCGCACTTCCCAGAATCCGCGCCGGTCGAGATCGGCGAACTCGATCGCGCGCACCCACTTGGCGCTCTTCCATGCGTACAGTTTCGGCACGATCAGCCGCAGCGGAAAGCCATGGTCGGGCTCGAGGTCGCGCCCGTCATGGCGATGCGCCAGCATCACATCGTCATCCAGAAATTCGCCCAGCGGCACGTTGGTCGTATAGTCGCCGTCGCAATGGATAATCACGTGGCGCACTTCGGGGCTGAGCTTCACCAGCTTCATCAGGTCCGCAACTTTGACGCCTTCCCACGCATTGTCAAGCCGCGACCAGGTTGTCACGCAGTGAAAATCGGCAACCTCGCGCGATTGCGGCAGCGCGCGGAATTCCTCGTATGAAAATCGCAGTGGCTTCTCGACCAGGCCTACGACTTTGAAATCCCACGTCCTCGGATCGAAACGCGGCGTCGCGCCGTAAGTCAGAACCGGGAATTTGTCGGTCAGGATCTGTCCCGGCGGAACCCGCGCGGCAACGTCCTGCATGATAAGCGCCTTTGCCATATGCGTGACTATTAGCTGACAGACAGATCTGGTGAAAGGGTCAACTTCGTACATTCGGTGCTGTCATTTTTTGTGTCATCCCGAGCGTAGCCGAGGGACCCCGGATTTTTCTCGACGCACGACAGCGCACCTCCAACCGCGGCGCATGCGATCTGCTCTTCGCATCTTCCCAGAGGGCGTCGAAGACTCTCGATCGCACCACGGTTGAGGGTGCGTCGGCCGGCACCGAAAAAGATCCGGGGTCCCTCGGCTACGCTCGGGATGACACAAGACAAAAGGCCGCTCCCAATAATTCACCCCCGCGACATAGCCCGAATGATCGCCGCCGTCACCTCGCCCGTCGACGCTTTGCCGCCGACCTCGCGCGTCAGCACTTTGCCCGCGCGCAGCACCGACGCGGTCGCCGCGCGAATCTTCTCGCCGGCGCTATGAAAGCCGAGGTAGTCCAGCATCATCGCGCTCGACAGGATCATCGCAATCGGATTCGCGATACCCTTGCCCGCGATATCCGGCGCCGTACCGTGGACCGCTTCGAAGATCGCGCCCTTGTCGCCGTAGTTCGCGCCCGGCACCAGGCCCAAACCGCCGACCAGGCCCGCGCACAAGTCCGAAACGATATCGCCGTAGAGGTTTTCCAGGAGCAGGACGTCGAACGATTCGGGATGCGTCACCAGCCGCATGCAGGCGGCGTCGACTATTTGCTCCTGGTAACGAATCGCAGGGTAGCTCTTGGCAATTGCGCGCGCGCATTTCAGAAACAAGCCGTCGGACAGCTTCATGATGTTGGCTTTGTGAATCGCTGTGATCGATTTGCGCTTATGCTGCACCGCGTACTCGAACGCGAACTTCGCGATTCGCCGCGACGCGCGCGCCGTGATCACCTTGATACTCTCGACCACGCCCGGCGCGATCTCGTGCTCGATTCCCGAGTAGAGGTCCTCCGTATTCTCGCGCACGACGATCAGATCGACGTTGTCGAACGGCGTATGCACGCCCGCGAAATTCATCGTCGGGCGGACGTTCGCGTAGAGGTCGAAGGTGCGCCGCAGATGCACGTTGATCGAGCGCCATCCTTCGGCGACGCGCGTCTCGAGGGGACCCTTGAGCGCGACGCCGGTGCGTTTGAGCGAGTCGATAAGCGAGTCGGGCACGGGAGTGCCGAAGCGCCGAAAGGCGTACATTCCAGCCGCCTGCCGATCCCATTCGATCGGAACCGCGGTCGCACCAATCACCGCCAGCGCCGCCGCCATCACCTCCGGTCCCACGCCGTCGCCAGGAATCAACGTAACCGGGCGACCGCCCGAATGTTTTTTAAGAACCGGCTTCCCTGAAGCCGATGACTGCCTTTTAGTTTTCACAATCTCAGATCTGCCCGCCGCTTCTTGATCCTAACCTCTCCTTGTCCGAGGAGAGGTCGGCGTAAGCCGATTGAAAATCGGTGTCGCCGGGAGCGGTGCAACGCCAAACATCACACCCGCCGCAATACTCGATTTCGAAAGTCTGAAAGTGTTGCCGCCTCAAGCGCTGCACCTCTCCCTAACCCTCTCCTCGGACAAGGAGAGGGCACTGGATCCAGATCCAGACAGCATCAATAATTCACCAACCCGATAAAAACGTCGCTGACATTCGTCCCCGTCGGTCCCGTCACGAACAGCCCGCCCGATGCTTTGAAAAAATTGTACGCGTCGTTGCGGACCAGCGCAGTCGCCGCGCTTACTCCTGCGCGATCGCCGTCCGCGACCGTGGCCGGCGACGCGAATGCGCCCGCCGCATCGGTGGGCCCGTCGATTCCATCGGTGCCCGCGACCAGCGCCGCGATTCGCCGCCCGCTCCCGATCTGCGACAGCTCGATTCCCATCGCGAGCGCGCCCTGCTGCGCGCGTCCGCCCATGCCGCCGCCGCGCACCGTCACCACCGGCTCGCCGCCCGCTAGCACGCAGGCGCGCGGGTAGGTTATCGTGCACACGTACTCCGCGATCGCACGGCCGGCGTCATTGGCCTCGCCATGCAGCGCCTTCCATCTCTGATGATGATATCCCAGCGCCTCCGCGGCGCGCTCGGCGCCTTCCAGAGCCACGTTGCTGTCGCCGATGATCACGTTGGTCACGCGCTCGAGGATCGGGTCGCCGACTTTCACCATCGCGTCTATCTCGCCCGCCACCGCCCGCTCGAGGAACCCGCGCACCGCCTCGGGCGCGCGACCCCACACGTTGCGCCGTTTCAGCACCGAGACGGCGTCGCCGTAGCTGCTCCAATCGCCGGAAGTCAGCCCCGATCCAATCGTCGCCAAATCGTTGCCCGGCACGTCGGACAGAATCAGCCCGAGCACGCGCGCGCCGCCGCAATGGCGCAGCAGGCGTCCGCCTTTGACGGCCGACAAATGCTTGCGCACGATATTGAGTTCGCGAATCGACGCGCCGGCCTTGAGCAGCGCCTGGTTGACCGCAATCTTGTCGGCGAGCGTGAGTCCTTCGGCCGGCCGCGTGAACATCGCCGACGCGCCGCCGCTGAGCGCGACGATCACGAGGTCGTCCGCGGTCGCTCCATCCAACATCTCGCACGCCAGATGCGCCGCCTGCTCGGAGGATTCGTCGGGCACGGGATGACTCGACGCAAGAACTCGCACCTTGGAGCCCGGCGAGAGCATCGCGGAACAAGCAGCGCGCTGGTCCTTCGTGATGACCGCGATCCCATCGGCAAGCCGGTCACCGAGCCGGCTCTCGACCTCACGCGCCATTCCGGCCGCCGCCTTGCCGACCGCGAGCAGCAGGACTCGAGACGCGCGCGCGATCAAATCCGGCACCCGCTCGGACCCGGCACATCGCCCGTCCATCGCGAGCCCAACCAGCCGCCCGGGATCGACCGCCGCGACCGCAGCGCGGTAAATCGTTTCGAGGTCGGCGCGCGCCGCTCGTTCTGAATCGGAATCTGCGGTAGGTGAACTCACCTGGTTAACGCGAGCGCTTCAAAGTGCGAATCTTCCCCGACTCTTCCGCCACCAGCACGATATCCGCCATCGCGAGAAACAGCCCGGTCCCCACCACGCCCGGAATCGCAAGCAGCTCGCGATCGAGCCGCGCCGGATTCGCAATCTTCTTCACTGCGCAGTCGAGAATCAAGTTGCCGTTGTCGGTGATGAACTGCATGCCGTCCTTTTGGCGCACCTGCGGCTTCATCCCGAGCGCTTTGATTTTCGCGGTGACGAGCGACAAGCCAAACGGCACCACTTCGACCGGGAGACTCCCGCGGCCGCCGAGATTCTTCACCAGTTTCTCGTAACCGACCAGCACGACGAACCGGCGCGAAGAGCTCGCCACGATCTTTTCACGCACGAGCGCGCCGCCGTAGCCCTTGATCAGATTGAGCCGAGGATCGACCTCGTCCGCGCCGTCGATATCGACATCGATTTTCTTAACTTCGGCCAGCGTGACGATTGGAATCCCAACCGAGCGCCCAAGTTCCTCAGCGGGCTTCGAGGTAGGCACCCCGCGCACTTCGATCCCGCTGGCTCCCAGAGCCCGAACAAAAGCACTGGCAGCATGCCCCGTCCCAAGCCCGATAACATGCCCCGGCTTAACAAACCGAAGCGCATACCGCCCAAGTGCCTCAAGCGCCGCATCATCAGCAGCCATATCTCTTCATCCGGTTCCCCTTCCCGCGCGGGAAGGGGTTAGGGGTTAGGTTCCTCGCCTGATTCGTGTTTCGTTCCCCTGAACTAAACTACCGTTTCACGTGAAACACTTTCGCCAGGAAACCCCAGCAAACAAGCTCGCTTTCGAAAGAAAAAAGCGAAACTCGCTACGCTTCACGGCTTGCCGTTGCGCAATAACTGCATGAATTCGTGGCGCGTTTCGTGGTTGGTGCGGAACACCCCGAGCATCGCCGAGGTCGTCACGTAAGAATTCTGCTTCTCGACTCCCCGCATCCGCATGCACAGATGCTCGGCCTCGAGTACCACGGCGACGCCGAGCGGCTCGATCTCCGACATCAGCGTCTGCGCGATTTGCGTCGTCAGCCGCTCTTGCACCTGCAGGCGCCGCGCGTAAATTTCCACCATCCGCGCCAGCTTCGAGATTCCGACAATCTTGCGATTCGGCAGGTACGCGACGTGCGCCTTGCCCATGAACGGCAACAGGTGATGCTCGCACAGCGAGTAGAAATCCAAATCCTTGCACAGGATCATTTCCTGGTAGTCGGATTCCGAGAACAGCGCGCCGTTGATCGCTTCCTTGGGATCCTTGGCGTAGCCGCTGGTCAGAAACTCGTATGCCTTGGCGACGCGCGCGGGCGTGCGTTCGAGTCCTTCGCGATCCGGATCCTCGCCGATATGACGCAGGATAACCCGGACGGCGTCTTCGAGCTCGCCGTGACTGCTGACGCCATTTTTTTCCGCGGTCACTTTGGCCGTCGAACCATTTGCCCGAACCCGGTTCATTTTCCAATCTCCTTGCGCCATCGGCTGAACTGAAGCGCCAGCTCGATCGCGAGTGACGGGCCGCCGCCGCTCATGATGATGAACCCGGCCGCATCGCGAGCCAACGACTTCATCAGTGCCAGGTTCTCGCGCAGCGAAACCGCACGCACCTCTTCTTCGCTCATCCCGCCGAATCTGTCCAGATGGCTGCGCGCGCCGCTCAGGTCCTTCACCCGGTCGATCAGATAGTTTGCCATCGCCTCGCGCTTGACCGGCAGGATTCCGAGCATCGTGCCAACTCCCCTGCTGGCGGCCTTGGCGATGAAGCGGCGACCGGTCTCGGCGTCGAACACCGGCTGCGTTATCACGAAGCGCGCGCCCGCGGCGGCCTTGCGTTCGAGCAGCTCGAACTCGCGCTCGATATTTTTTCGATTCGGATTGGCGACCGCGCCGGCCACGAGCGACGGCAACGCCTTGAGCAGCGCCTTGCCCTCGCCGGTGTCGCCGCGATTCAGCGCCGCGACCATCGCCAGCAGCGCGTAAGCGTCGATATCATGCGAGGCGATCGGCACGCCGTCGGCGCCGGGCGGAATCTTGTCGCCGTTGAGCGCGACGACCGCGTCGATTCCGATTGCACCCGCGCCCAGCAGATCGGATTTCAGCGCGAAGCGGTTGCGGTCGCGGCACGAGACGTTCAGCACGACCGGAATTTTCAACCGCTCCTTGATAGCCGCGGCGAACACGAGCCCCGACATCTTCACCTTGCCGAGCGCGTTGTCGGTCAGGTTGATCGCGTCGACGTGGCCCGCCAGCTCGCCGAGACGGCGCAGCAGCATCGACGGATTGATTCCGCGCGGGGGCGACACCTCCAACCATAGCGCGGGCGCGGAGGGCCATAGCGCTGGCGCGGCGGCGTTCAGGTTGTCGAGGATTGAAGGCACGGATTTCTCCGCAGACGCGCGCGTCAGGCAGTCTGATTCACGCCGTCACGCCTGGCGGCGCTCGGTCGCTTTGACCTTCTGATATTTGCGGTAGTCGTAACCGGTCGCCATCGCCATCAGCAGCGGCTCCATCCCGCCTTCGCGCTCGCGGCGCAGCACGCGCAGGCGATCGAAAAACTCGCGGAAGTCCTTGTCCACCCGATGCTTGCCGTCGACCGGCGACAGAAAAAAATCATGCAAGCGGGTCACCGTGAAGCGCAGCGACGAAAACCGCAGCTCGTTGGGAAACGCGTCCCATTCGGCCAGCGACAGCGTGCGCACCGACTCGTAGCCCGATAGCAGGTAGCGGAAGCGGTCGAGCGAGTAGGCGCCGTCGACGAAGCAGAGCGCGTTGACTGCGGTCGCGATATCGAAAATGAACTTGCCCCGGCAGGCGGCGTCGAAATCGAGCATCGCGGTCAGCTTCTCGCCGCGGAACAGCAGGTTGTCCGAGAAGATATCGCCGTGGATCACGCCCTTGGGCAGCTTGCCTTCGAGATAACGCGTCAGGTACTCGACCTCGTCGTCGAGCGTGCGGCAAATCTTGCGGAAGTAGTTGGGCAGCCGGTTGCGCACGGTCAGGTAGAGGTCGGCGATTCTCTCGAAGCTGAAGCGGTTGTCGATACCCTTCTTGTAGGCCTTGCCGATCACGTGCAGGTCGCCGAGCGCGTGGCCGATGGTCTCGAGATGACTCGGCTTGAGCCGCGCGGGCATCAGCACCTTGCCTTCCTGGTACTTGAACAGCGACACGCAGCGGTTGTTGAAGTTGCGATAGAAGCGGCCCATCCGATCCTGCATCGGATGCGGGCACGGGAACGCATGCTTGCGCAGGAACGACAGCAGATCGATCTCGCGCTTGAGCTCGTTCTCGCCTTTGACCTCGTCTATCCGCAGCAGGAACTTGCCCTTGGCGGCCTCGAGCACGTAGTTCGAATTGACCGAGCCTTCAGGAATTCCGGTCGCACTGGCGACGCGGCCGAGACCGTAGTCGTCGGTCAGCTCCTTGAGAAAGGGTTTGCTTAACTCGGTATAAACGGCCATAGGAACGAGGACGCGATCGAGGGACTGTCAGCCCGCCAAGTCTAGGGGGAGACTGGCACCTCGTCAACTAGGCCTCCGGAAACCCTGCTAAACAGGGGCTTTCGTGAATTCGAGAAATGGTCGAGCGCGAGCCGCGGCGCGGTTGAAGTTGCACCAAATGTCGGGCGCGGCTAAATCAGTCTGATGCCTACATCGAAGAAGACTGCCGCCAAAGCTACGAAGAAGCCCGCAACCGCCGCGTCGAAGAGCGCCAGCGCTGCGCTGGAAGGAAAGAAAGCGCCGGCCTTCGAGCTGTTCGACGCGGAGGGTAAAACCGTCGCGCTGAAAGATCTGATCGGCTCGAGCAACCTCGTGCTGTACTTCTACCCGAAGGACATGACGCCGGGGTGCACGGTCGAGGCATGCAGTTTTCGCGACAATATCGCGCCAATCAAAAAGCTGGGAGCAAAGGTCGTCGGTATCAGCGCCGACTCGACCGACTCGCACGGCAAGTTCATCGCCAAGCACGAGCTCAACTTCCCGCTGCTCGCCGATCCCGGCAACAAGGTCTGCAAGCTGTACGGCGTCTACAAGATGAAGTCGCTCTATGGGCGCGAGTTCATGGGGATTGAGCGGACGACGTTCATTATCGACAAGACGGGGGTGGTGCGGAAGGTGTTCCCGAAGGTGAAGGTGAACGGGCACACGGAGGAAGTGCTCGAGGCATTGAAAGAGATCGCGTAGCACGGGCGGTCATTGAGCGGAATTCGGATTGTCTGATATTTTGTCCGCCGTCCTGATGTTCCTGCTGCCCTTCCGTCTTTGTGTCATCCCGAGCGTAGCCGAGGGACCCCGAATTTTTCTCGGCGCGCGGCACATCGACTTCATTCGCGGCCACATCAGAAAGGCATCCTGGAATTCGGACCCTCACCCGCCGCGCGCGGACGCGCGTCGGCCTCTCCCTGACAGGGAGAGGCCAGAGCCGGAGCTACTCGGCTTCGCGAGCCCCCAGCGGAGCAAAGTTATTTGCGCCGAGAAAAATTCGGGGTCCCTCGGCTACGCTCGGGATGACACACAGGGAAGATGACACAAAGAAAACAGCAGCGTGAAACCCACCGTGGGTTCCGCATTCAATTATTGCGGGATGGCTTACGAGGCGGCGGCGCGGTTTGTGTCTAGCAGGTTGTCGCGCAGGAAGGCTCGTAGCTCCGGCTCGACGCGCTTGCCGAGGTCATGCGACGCTTGCGGAAAATACAGGGTCTGCACTTTCGCGCCGCGCTCGCGCAATGCGTCCGCGAGCTTGACTGCCTGCACGACCGGCATCCGATTGTCCTGCTCGCCGTGCATGATCAGCACGCTGCATTCGAGCTTCGCCGGCAGATGCGCGATCACGCTGCGTTCTTTCAGGATGCGCTTGCTCGGCCATACTTCGCGCAGAATCGACAGCCTGGTGCGCAGCGGCGCCTCCTTCTGCCATAGCGATAGCGGATCGTAGCATCCCGATTCGAGGATCAGCGCGCGCGGGCGCGAGTCATAGTCCATCAGCAGGCCGGCGGCGACTGCGCCATGCCCAAGTCCCCAGACCGCGAGCCGGGTCGCATCGACGTCCGTGCGCCCTGCCAGCATGTCGAGCGCCTTGCGCGACGCCAGCACCGACGGCTGACCCACGAAGCGGCTCGGCCCTGACGAGTTGCCGTAGCCGGGAATATTCACGCATGCGACCTGGATACCCATCGCGGCGATTCCCTGGCTCATCTGGACGCATCTGTCGACGTTGCCCTCGCCGCCGTTGAGCACTAGCAGCCCGGGCCGCCGTCCCTGCTCGGCGCTGCGCGTCAGGTAGCCCTCGATATGGTAATTCTTGAGGCCCATCGCGACGTCGAAGTTGAATTGATCGACGTTGTTGTAGTCCGATTCGATCGACTTGCCGGGAATATGACAGGCGACCACGGACACAGCGAGCAGCATTGCCACAGTAGAAAGTTTCGCCAATCGGCGAGCATTGAATGCAATCATTTTTAATCGTGAACGAGCGGATGGGCTCGGGGAGTTGTCTGACATCGGCCCGTAATCTACTCGCATTGTCACTAATTTAAAACAGGTAGGCGTACAGTTGGTAACAGACCGCATTGAATCGCGACGCGCTTTGACCGATACTTCTTGATTCACAAGCGCTATTTTCAATTTACTGCGCAACTTTATTCGGTGGAAGTTTAATGGCAACGCAGGCATCAATGGCCTCGAATGCATCGGCAGCGATTGATTTCGACAAAAACGGCGGTATCGTCGCCGCGATTGCGGTCGATCATTTGAGCCATCGCGTGCTGATGGTTGCCTACATGAATCGCGAGGCCTTTGAAGAGACAGTCGCCACCGGACACGCCTGCTATTTCTCGCGATCGCGCAACAAGCTCTGGCGTAAGGGAGAAGAGTCGGGCAATTTCCAAATCGTGCACGAGATTCGGATCGATTGCGACGCCGACGCCGTAGTCGTCGCGGTCGAGCAGCGCGGCGACGCCGCCGCATGCCACGAAGGCTACGAGTCGTGCTTCTTTCGCAAGCTCGACGACGGCGCGTGGAAAATCACCGACGAGCGCAAGGTCGATCCCGCCAA
Organism: Binatus sp. (SeqCode); assembly: GCA_050010075.1. GTDB lineage: Bacteria > Desulfobacterota > Binatia > Binatales > Binataceae > Binatus. The sequence goes on from JBEKLS010000057.1 coordinate 15,910, forward strand.
GTATGGCCCCAACTACGGCCATCAGAAGAAGCCGGCCGTCTGAGCGCATATGGCTGACCAGGTTTTGAAATTCGGCATTCCGAAAGGAAGCCTCGAGCAGCAGACGCTGGAGTTGATGCGCAAATCGGGATGGCGTATCACCGCCGACGCGCGCTCGTACATTCCGACCACCGACGACCCCGCGCTGAGCTGCCGTATTTTGCGGCCGCAGGAGATGCCCCGGTACATCGCGGACGGCTCGCTCGACGCGGGCATCACCGGCAGCGACTGGATCGTCGAGAACGACGTGACCCTGCAGCCGGTCGAGAGCTTCATCTACGCCAAGGCGACGCTGACGCCCTCGCGATGGGTGCTATGCGTGCGCAACGATTCGCCGATCAAGCGGCTCGAGGACCTCGAAGGCAAGCGCATCGCGACCGAGATCGTGCAGTTCGTCAAGCGGATCCTGGCCGAGCGCAAAATTAAAGCAGAAGTTGAATTTTCATGGGGCGCCACTGAGGCCAAAGTGGCCGAGGGGATTGTCGACGCCGCGATCGACGTGACCGAGACCGGTTCGTCGATTCGCGCCAACGGCCTGCGTATCGTCGAGGAGTTGCTCATCTCGAATCCGGTGCTGGTCGCCAATCCTGCAGCATGGACCGACCCCTGGAAGCAGGCCAAGATTCGCCAGATCGGCATCCTGATTCGCGGCGCACTCGACGCGGAGAATCGCGTCGGCATCAAGATGAACTGCGCCAAAGAAAATCTCGAGAAAGTGATCGCGCTGCTGCCGTCGATCACCGCGCCGACGATTTCGCATCTCTACCCGTCGAAGGCGCTGAAGGGCGTCGAATGGCTGGCGGTCGAGACGGTGATCTCCGAGCGCACGGTGCGCGAGCTGTTTCCCAAACTGCTCGAAGCAGGCGCAGTCGGAATAGTAGAGTTCCCGCTAAATAAAATCATCGGCTAAGTGATCTTGCCTCTCCCTGACAGGGAGAGGCCGCGCTTCCAGCGCGGGTGAGGGTCCAAATTCCAAGTTGCCTATTCTGATTTTCTGCTTGAATCGCAGAACCCTCACCTAACCTCTCCCGTAACATAACGGGCGAGGGACCAGAGATCGGAGTGAGTTCCCTTCCTCGCTGCTTTGTGGCACAACACAGGTACCAACTACGGAGGTCGGCATCATGGGTTTGCCCAACGGAGTGCATCACCTCGCTATCTGCACCAAGGACATCAAGAAGCAGATCGACTACTTCTCCCAGGTCGTCGGGATGGAGCTGGTCGCGCTCTACTGGATGCATGGGGTCGCGAATACCTTCCACGGCTTCATGAAGCTGAGCGACAGCTCGTCGATCGCGTTCGTGCAGCATCCTGATGTCGCGAAGATTCAGCCGATAAAGGGCGTCTCGCACGCGGGGCACACCGCGCAGAACGTGGCCGCCGGTGCGATGCAGCATCTGGCGCTCAACGTCGATAGCTATGCCGACCTGATGGCGATTCGCGATCGCGTGCGCTCGCATGGACACTGGGTGATGGGCCCGCTCGATCATGGTTTCTGCAAATCGATCTACCTCGCAGCGCCGGAGGGGATCATGCTCGAATTCTCGACCAGCGAGGGCGGCTCAATCGACGCCGAGGCGTGGATCGATCCCGAAGTGCAGGCGCTGGCGGGAATCAATGCGGAGGAACTCGCCAAGTATAAGCATCCGGCGGCGTTCGAATCGAAGGGCGGCAAAGTTGCGCAGCCGAAGCCCGATCCGTCCAAGCCGCTGATGGACTATCCTCCTGAAGATCGCATCTGGACGATGAGCGACGAGGAAGTGACCCGCCGGATGAGCGAGACCACGCCGCCGGTGCAGCCGAAGCATAAAGCGGCGTAGCTGCGAAATAGCCTTTCCCTATCAGGGAGAGGCCGCGCTTCCAGCGCGGGTGAGGGTCCGAATATTAAAGATGCCCTCCCGCCTCTTCTTGGCTTTCGTTCTCCTTCCCTCCCATAAATACGGAAACGAGCGAAACGCGGAATCAGGAATTTGGACCCTCACCCGACACTCAAGGTCTCGTGTCGGCCTCTCCCTGATAGGGAGAGGCCAGGATCCGTCCTCCTCTGCTATATGCGATCTGCATGAAGACTCTCAGGACTGAAACCCGGAACTGCGTCGGCATTATCACTCTGGCGCGCGCTGCCGAGTACAACACGATCACGCCTGACCTGCGCGACGAGCTTGCCGCCGCTATCGACCGCGCCGACGCCGACCGCGACGTCCATGTGATCCTGCTGCGCGCCGAAGGGCCCGCGTTCTGCGCCGGCTATGCGCTCGAAGGATCGACGGGCGCGCAGGCCGGTGAGCATTCACGCAAGCGCGTGTGGGACTCCGTCGCCGACTACGGCATGATCTCGCAATACGTCAACGTGTATATGAAGCTCTGGTACGCGCGAAAACCGACTATCGCGGCGGTTCACGGATGGTGTATCGGCGGCGGCACCGACATGGTGCTATGCGCCGACCTGATAATCGCCGCCGAGTCCGCCTCGTTCGGCTATCCGCCGTCGCGCGTGTGGGGCACGCCGACCACCGCGATGTGGGTCTATCGGATGGGCCTCGAACGCGCCAAGCGCTACCTGCTGACGGGCGACGAAATTCCGGCGCCCGAAGCTGCGCGTATCGGTCTCATCCTGGAAGCAGTGCCCGACGCCGAACTCGAAGCGCGCGCGACCGCGCTGGCCGAACGGATGGCGCAGGTGCCGGTGAATCAACTCGAAATGCTCAAGCTGCTGTGCAATCACACCGCCGAGAATATGGGCCTGGCAAGTTCGCGGCTGGTCGGCTCGCTGTTCGACGGAATCGCGCGGCATACGCAGGAAGGCCTCGATTTCGTCGCGCGCGCACAAGCCGCAGGGTTCAGGCAAGCAGTGCGTGAGCGCGATGATCCATTCGGCGACTACGGCTCAGGCCCGCGCTCGAAGAATCGCGGGAAGAAGAAAAATGGGAAGGGGAAAACTTGATTGAATGTGGAACCCACCGTGGGTTCCACACCTCCTTGGGCAGGGGTGACCCCTGCACCCAGTGAAAAAAGAAAGATGCGGGACTTCGTCCCTGTTAGAAGTTTTTTTGTGTCACTATCGAGCGAACCGATCCTTGCTAGCCTCTCCCTGTCAGGGAGAGGCCGACGCGAAGCGGCGGGTGAGGGTCCAAATTCCTGGTTCTTATCTTTGCGTCGCTGCAACTCAGGAGAGAACACAATCTAATGATCACCACCGACATCACCTTCCCTATCGATGGCGGCCGCTCGATGCGCGCGGCGTATGCGGCGCCGTCTGACGCGCAGAAGCATCCGGGCGTTATCGTCATTCACGAGATTTTCGGACTCAACGACGATATCCGCCGTATCACCGGAATGGTTGCCGACCTTGGCTACGCAGCGCTCGCGCCCGACCTCTACGATCGCGAGGGTATGCGCCTCATCTGTATTGCGCGCACCCTGCTGACGCTCAATCGCGGCGACGGCGACGCGTTCCATGACCTCGACGCCGCGCGCAAGTTCCTGCAGCAACAACCCGGCGTCGACCCGGCGCGCATCGGCGTGATCGGCTTTTGCATGGGCGGCGGCTTCGCCCTGATGTTCGCGGCGCGCACGCCTATCGGCGTCGCGGCGACGTTCTATGGTGACGTGCCCAAGACGACAGACCAGTTGCGCGGCGTGTGCCCCGTGCTCGGCGGTTACGGCGGCAACGATCGGATATTCGCGGCGCAAGGCCGCAGGCTCGAAACGCTGCTAACCGAGATGGGAATCGATCACGATGTGAAAATCTACGAGGACGCCGGTCACAGCTTCATGAGCCGGAATAGCGGTTTCCTTCCGTGGGTCGGGAAAGTGGGGCCGATGAAGGCGGAGTATAATCCCGAGGCCGCCGAAGACAGTTGGAGACGCATCGCTGCGTTCTTCGGCCGCCACCTCGGGCGCTGAGGGACGCTACTTGTTCAGTCCGACGGCTTGACGGGATTTTGCGATTCGCTCGCGTGAGGCTACCAGCGCTTCGACGTTGCGGGCGCCGCGATAGCCCATTTGATCAGCCAGATACTCGGCCAGCTTGCGCTCCGAGATATTCGGCTTCTGCTTGCGCTTGTCTTCGGCCAGCTCGGCGAGCGTGGTCCGCAGGGTATCTTCGGAGTCCCTGAGCGTCTCGAAGATCGGGGAGGGAATCATGGAATTTATCCGCATGCAATCACCTATGCGGTAATTGTAGCACAGATAGGCGAATCCTTATGCATGCTCTGAGTCAAGAGATTTGGCCCAGATTTGTTCCGAATTCTTGTTCCGATAGTGACAATTTAACAAGAGATTTACGCGTTCTGCGATCGCCGCGCGGACGAGGCCAGCATCGCGTCATAGATAGCGCGCAGCAGGGTGGCCTTGTCGATCGGCTTGCCCACATGCGCGTCGCATCCCGCCGCCCGCGTCAGCCGCACCGCTTCGCCGAACACCGAAGCGGTCAGCGCGATGATCGGAGTCGACACGCGATCATGCTTGCGCTCCCATCGCCGAATCGCACGCGTCGCCGCGTAGCCGTCGACTTCCGGCATCTGGATGTCCATCAGCACCAGGTCGTAGCCGCCGGCGACGAAGGCGTCGATTGCCTGCTTGCCGTTTTCGACTTCGTCGAGGCGATACGGCGTCTTCTTCAGGAAAGCCCGGATCAAGGTCCGGTTGTCGCTCGAGTCGTCGGCGAACAGAATCTTGAGCGGCCGGTCGACGATTGGGAGGTGGCCGGCAACGCTTGCGAGGCGGCTCTGTTCCCATGAAATTTCGGGAGCGTCGCCCTTGATTGCGCGGCGGACCGCTTTGGCAAGTTCGTTCATGTCGATCGGCTTGACCAGATAGGTTTCGAGCTTCATGGATCGCAGCCGCGAAACGTCGGCCGCCAGGTTGTCGCAATGGATCATCGCGACGATCGACGATCCGCATTGCGACGCGGCCGCGATAAGCCGCCCCGACTCGTGCGCGTCCGGCGAATGGATCCGATCGTCGAGCAGCACGATGCGCGGTGGAGATCCCGCGGCGACCGCCTGCGTGATTGCGACCAGACCGGCAGCGCACGACGTGGCTTCCGCCACGCTCGCGCCGCGTTCGCTGAACATCCGGTGCAGGACCTCGCGCTCGGTGCGATTGTTGTCGACGATCAGGATCGGGACCTCGGCGAGATCGGGCCATTGGGCCGCAGCAGGCGCGTCGGGCCGCGGCTCGAGCTGCGTAGTGAAGCTGAAGACGCTGCCCTTGCCGAGCTCGCTCTCGATTGCGACCTCGCCGCGCAAAAGACTGACCAGCCGCTTGACGATCGCGAGTCCGAGGCCGCTGCCGCCGTACTTTCGGGCGGTCGAAGAGTCGGCCTGCGCGAAGGCGGCGAACAAGACCGGCAGCTTGTCTTTGGCGATTCCAATCCCGGTGTCGCGCACGCTGAATTTCAGGCATAGCGGATCGTCCGGCACGCAATTGCGATCGACTGAGACGACCACCTCGCCCCGATCGGTAAATTTAATCGCGTTGCCGATGAGATTGATCAGCACCTGCCGCAGCCGCAGCGGATCGCCCATCACCATGGTCGGAACGTCGGGTGCGATGCTGACGATGAGCTCGAGCCGCTTGGCGTGCGCCCGCAGTGCGAGGGTCTGCGCCGATTTCTGCACCACCTCGCGCAGATCGAAGGCGACGTGCTCGAGCGTCAGCCGGCCGCTCTCGACCTTGGCGAGATCCAGGATGCTGTTAATCAGGTCGAGCAGCGCGTAGCCGTTGTTGTTCAGGATTTCGATATAGCGCCGCTGCTCTTCATTCAGCTCGCCTTCGGCCAGCAGCTCGGCCATCCCCAGGATCGCGGTCATCGGCGTGCGAATCTCGTGCGACATGCTGGACAGAAATTCGGATTTGGCGCGCGAAGCAGCGAGCGCCGCTTCGCGGGTGTCGACCAGCTCGCGCTCGGTTTCCTTGAGCGCCGTGATGTCGCGGCCGATTCCCGCCACGCCTTGCACGTTTCCGGAAACATCCTTGAGCGGGAAAAGGCTCACTGAGGAGACCATGACCCTGCCGTCTTTTCGCACCGTGCGCTGCTCGAAGGACACGGTTGGTACTCCGTTGAGCACCGCGCGGCACGAATTGACGGAACGATCGAGTTGTTCGGGCGGAACGAAGAGATCAAGGCCGGAGCCCAGCGCCTGTTCCTCGCTGAAGCCGTAGGTTTTAGTTGCGGCGTTGTTCCAGCTGATGATTTTCAGGTCGCGCGAGACGCTGATTATGGCGTCCTCGGAGGCATCGACGATCGACGCCAACATCGTGCGCACGCCTTCGGGTAACTCGGCGGCCGCGATCGGCGCGTCGCCGTGGATGAGCATCGACGCCGCCGTCATCGCGCGCCGCGTACGATGAGGTCAATCCAGACCCACCTATGATGATTGAATTGAAGCATCAGTCAGCAGCAAAAGTGCAACTTCGATGCCTCAGGACGGACGCTGGCGACGGGCAGCTACTCTGGCCCGTCGGTACCAAATGCAAGCCGCGTTGAAATATGCGCGTCAGAAGCGGACATCAGCGCGAGGCGATGGTCTCAATCTGACAGCGCTGTGACTAATGAGCTGTGAATTTACCTCTCCCATCGGGAGAGGTCGCGCCTCCGGCGCGGGTGAGGGCGTGAGCGTTGTGCTGGATGCCGGCGCCCTCACCTGGCGCGCGAAGCGCGCGCCGTCCTCTCCCGGGGGGAGAGGTAAAGAGATGCAGAACCGACGGCGCCGAATGACTAGGCCTGCGGATCTTTCAGGTGTGGGCGGGTTGCGTAGAACAGTTCCATGCCGGGGACGCCGCGCGGGGTTTCGTCGTCGAACAGGATCGACACCACGCCGTAGACCGCAACTATCGTCCAGAACGCG
>JBEKLS010000058.1:0-35194 GCA_050010075.1 Binatus sp. (SeqCode)
ACAGCGACCAGCTTGGGGACGGATTCGCAGAGTTTACTCACGGCCGCTTCGTCTTCTAACACTTTATCGCCGCTGGCGATGGGTCCTATGCGACGCTTCGGCGCGCCTGCTCGTGGACGGACGGCCGTTGTCCTATGCCACCGATTACCTCCTAGATTTTTCGCCGCGCCTAATAGCCTCGGATCTGCGTTGTAGGTTTTCAGACGGACTTCGGGCCCGCTTTCTTTTATTTTCTGCAGCTCATAGTCAACGATCTGGTCGGCGACGACGAGATCGCCGAGATGTACGCCGTTCTTAGCAACCCCGCCCGCAATGCCTACTACCAAGACGTATCGGGGCTTCCACTTTCGAATCGCATCCGACGTAGCAGTGGCAGCTTCCAGCCTGCCCATTCCAAGTAACGGAATCAGTATAACGGAATACGAACCTTTGCGTCCGTCGGAAAGTGTCGTGGGGACTGCAACCGAGTAGTAAACGCGAACATCGTCTTGCTCGGGGGGTAGCTTGCGAACATTCTGTAGCCTCTGAATGAGTGCTTCCGTTTCCTCTTCTAGCGCCGTGACTATCAGAAAATCCGTGTCCCGCCCGTCCATTTGTTCTATATATCCGACCTCCGCGAGGCTTCCTATTCGATCACGCGCAGTCAATCGGCGATGCCCGCGCGCAAACGCCAAAGTTCAGTTTGTTTCGACGACGACGGCTTCGTTCGGGGCGAGCGTCAGCGGAGATTTTGCGAACCTGGGCCGCCGCGCGATCATCGTACTCAGCAGGATTTTGCCGCCGGGCAGATCGATCTCGCGCGGCTCGGCGCTGAAATTCAACGCGACGACAATATGCTGCGCGGCCGTGTCGCGATGGAACACGAGGCAGTCTTTGGGCGCGCCGTCGAACGCGCGGTAGCTGCCCTCGAGCAGCGCCGGCGTCGATTTGCGCAGATGGATCAGCCGGCGATAGAGCGAGAGCATCGAATTCGGATCGTTCAACTGGCGGGCAGCCGTCGCGCCCGACCGGATCGCGTTTGCGATCGGCGGGAACCTCCGCGTCGCGCATCCCGATTTCTTCGCCGTAGTAGATGAACGGCGTCCCGCGCAGCGTGAACAGCATCACGGCCGCGACGCGGGCGCGCGCGTCGGCGTCGCCACCGCGCGAGTAGCGCGAGATATGGCGCGGGAAATCGTGATTCGAAAGCGTCCAGGTCGGCCATGCGCCGTGTCCGAAGGATCTTTCCGTCAGCTCGATCGCCGCGCGGAAGCGGCTCGCGTCGTAGCGCGCGAGCAGAAAGCGGAAGTTGAACGCGAGATGAAGCTCGTCGGACCGCAGGTAATCGGCCAGCCGCTCCTGCTCGCGCGGCCACGTCTCGCCGACGAGGACCCTCTGCTCATAGCGGTCGCTGACGCGGCGGAAGCCGCCGATGATTTCGTGAATCTCCGGCCGGTCCGAACTGTAGAGCGGATCCTGCGAGCCCTCCGCGTACCACGGGATGTCGGGGTCGTGCTTGGCGCGCAGCGGATTGTCGCGCAGCTGGTCGTCCTTGATCAGCCCCTGTACGACGTCGATGCGAAAACCGTCGGCGCCGCGATCGAGCCAGAAGCGGATGACGCCGTGAATCGCGTCGACCACTTCGGGATTTCGAAAATTCAGATCGGGCTGCTGCTCGAGAAACATGTGCAGGTACCACGACGCGGTCGCGGCGTCGTACTTCCACGCATTGCCGCCGAAGTAGCTCTCCCAGTTGGTCGGCGGACGATCGGGAGTGCCGGGAATCCAGATGTACCAGTCGCGTTTTGGATTGGCGCTCGACGATCGCGACTCGACGAACCAGGGATGCTGATTCGAAGTGTGGTTGGGCACGAGATCGACAATTATGTGAATGCCGCGGCGATGCGCCTCCGCGACCAGGCGATCGAACGCCGCCAGATCGCCAAGATCCGGATGGATGCCGCAGTAGTCGCTGACGTCGTAACCCCAGTCTTCGAGCGGCGACGGGTTGACGGGATTCAGCCAGATGGCGTCGATGCCGAGCGACTGAAGATAGTCGAGATTCGCGGTGACGCCGTCGAGATCGCCGATGCCGTCGCCGTTAGTATCGGCGAACGAGCGCGGATAGATCTGATAGAAGACGGCGCGCTGCCACCATTGAAGAGCCATCGATGCGGTTAGCCGGGCGCGATCAGGCGGCGCGCGAGCCCATCATGTCGGCATAGTTGGTCGCGTAAAATTTTTCGCGCGCCGCTTCCGAAAGATTCGGCGTCGACAGCTCGAAGCGCTTGAGCGGATTGCGCCCGCCCTCGATGTGCGGGTAGTCCGACGAGAACATGCACAGCTCCGGTCCCGCCTGCTCGACGATCCATCCCACCGGCTCGTGCGGATACGGCGTGAAGCGGAGATTGCGGCGCACGTAGTCCGACGCCTTCATCGGCAGGCTCAGGTATTTTTCCGACTTCACGAACGTCTCCTGCGAGATGTCGAGGCGCCGCAGCCACGGCACGATCCACATAGCACCCTGCTCGATGCATCCGCCGCGCAGCCGCGGGAACTGCTCGAAGATGCCGTCGAGGACCATCGTCGAGAGAAAAATTTCCGGCATCACGTGGATCGTCATGAAATCTTTCGAGCGGATGTTCTCACCGCCGCCGAGGAAGTCGGTCACCGGACGATCGTTGTTGTGAAAGGCTTTCGGGATCGGACGGCCGCCGCCGCCGACATGCAACATGAAAGGCACGTCGGCGTCCTGCAGGCGCGCCCACACGCCGTTGAAGTCGGGATGAGTGGGAGACTTCTTGGCGGGTGGCAGCGACGGGAGATGAATCGCGGCGCACCCCAATCGGATCGCCTCGTCGATTTCCTTCTCGGCAAGTTCGGGAATGTCGAGCGGCACGAAGCCGACCGCGAGCAGCCGCTTGTCACCGCGGCAGAAGTCGGCGATAGCGCGGTTGTGAGCGCGCGCGCCGCCGTACAGGACCTCCGGTGTCGATCGCACCTGGTCGAACTCGCCCCAGAAATGCGTGATCGCAAAAGTCGTGAACACCAGCTGCGAGTGGAAGCCGAGCAAGTCGAGCGCGCGGCGGCGTTCGTCGGGATCGAATGCGCCGAGCGCTTCCCATCCCTTGCGCAGCATGAGGTTCTTTTCGGCGTCTGCCACCGCGGCCGGATTTTTATGGCGCTCGTCGGCATGCGCGATTGCCTTCGCGACCATCTTGCCGCCCGATCCAATCGCCAGCGGATGCAGCTTGGGGCGGATGTCGGGATCGGCATGGGAAATCAGCCAGTCACGAGTCTCCATGACGTGGCTGTCGGCGTCGTTGAAGATTCGACCTTCGGCATATGGCATCGCAATAACCTCGGCGCTAGCGGAATTCGCGCGGCACATGCCTGCGCGTTTCGGGTCTCAAGATAATGCAGGAAAGGGTGCGCCGTACAGAGGCAAGAAACACTTACGCGTTAATTGTGTCGATCACAGGCTGTGATATTTTCCTGTATCCGACAAAATTGCGCGCGATCCGGTCCCGCTGACGCCTGGCAATGTGTCATCGCCTGTCTCGTGGCGACCGCCACGTCCGGTCCGAGCCCCCAGCCAAAGCCTGGAGTGCCGGATTTGGGATCAAATGCTGCCGCGTAACACTTCCCCGTGAACGTCCGCACGATCTTGCATCGCGCCGCTGCTTTCCGGACGTCGGGTTGCGAACGACACGTCTCAAGCGCTCCCGCGATTGCCGCTTCGCTCGTTGCATCGTTAACACTTCCGCCGATTGCAACTCCATCCGTCACAACATTGCCAGTCGAGCCGATGGCCAGAGCGCCTTCGGCCACGACGCGGGTCGAGAATCCGATCAGCGCCACGAGACCGAAGAGCGAGACGATCAGGAACTTTTGCATTGCAACTTCAGATCGGCTGGCCGACGTCTATTCGGTTGCCGTCCGGGTCCTCGAAGACGAAGGCTCTTAGACCGTAGTCCTTGTCCTGCAGGCTCTTTATTATGCGCAGGCCGTGGCGCTCACAGATTGCGTGGAGCGCATCGACGTCGTGCACGATCATGTGCGCGACGTTGAACGGTGCCGCCTTGTGGTTCGGCTGCAGCGTCAGGTGCAGCTCTGCTTGATCCTTTTTCAGGATCATAAAGCCGACCGGAGTGCCGTTCTCGAAAACTTTGGTGAAGCCCAGAACCTTCGTGTAGAACTCGCAAGCTCGCTCCATGTCTTTGACCGGCAGCATGGCTGCGATTCGCCCGAAGCGGATGGCGTGGCCGGGTTCGTCGCTCATCGCGGGTCCTTCACTTTTCCGTGAAGCCCAGATCGTCGAGGCGGCTGCGCGCGTCTTTGACCGCGTCGCGATGAACCATCAGGCGCGTCGGCACCGCCGCTGTCGTGCCGAGCATTCGCGACGAACCCGCGTCGAAGACGAACGACTCGATGCCGGCCTCGTTGAGGTAGTCATGCGCCATCCGGACCGGCGTCGGATCGATGCTGGCGAAAATTTCCTCGAGCTCGGACGGATCGGGCATTTCTTTGTCGGACATTCGGTTCCTTTCGGGCGGCGATGCGTTCAATCGGCGACGGTGGGCGCCGAGGTCATTCCTTTCACCCGGTTGTAAACGAGAGCGGCGCCACCCACTATCAACAGTATCGCGATCAGCGCGTCAAAGCGATGAAAGTACGGCGCGAGGTCCTTCCAGTGCTGTCCGAGCTTCATCCCGCCGTAAGCCAGCGCCAGGCACCATACGTACGATCCGAGCAGTGTGTAGATGGTGAACGGGAGCAGTCTCATCCGCGACACGCCCGCCGGAAACGCGATGAAGGTGCGCACCACCGGCAGCATTCGGCTCCAGAATACGGTGTGTGAACCCCATCGCTCGAAAAAGCGGTCGGCGATTTCGAGTTCGTGCTCGGCGATCAGCACGTAGCGACCGTAGCGCTCGATGAACGGGCGCCCGCCGTACTGGCCGACGAAGTAGGCGACGTACGATCCGAGCAGGCATCCGACGGCGCCCGCGATAGCGACCAGGTTGAGGCTGAAGCGCCCGGTCGCGACCAGGTAGCCGGAGAACGGCATGATGATTTCAGACGGCAGCGGGATGCATGCGCTTTCGATCGCCATCATCAGCACGACGCCGCTGTAGCCGAGTGCGGAAATTGTCGCGATGATGAAGGCAGAGACTCCGGAGATTATTTTGTCGATCATTTTTTCGGCGTGCTCTCATAGCGAAAGCACAAGCGCACAGAGTGACATGGCGCGGCGGTGGTTGCGAGAACGGCGGCGATGCAAACGGCAGTGTTCGGGGCTTGGACATAAAATCCCGCATACTGTATTCATGTTGAACGCAAACGTCATAAGCAAGTCGAGGTTAGGCCGATGGCAAACAACACTCTGACCATCACTGACAATCGGACCGGCAAGAAGTACGAGCTGCCAATCGAAGAGGGCGAGGTGATTCGTGCGGCCGATTTACGTCAAATTAAGGTTAACAAGGAAGACTTCGGCTTGATGTCCTACGATCCTGCCTTCACCAATACCGCGTCATGCCGCAGCAAGATCACCTACATCGACGGCGACAAGGGAATTTTGCGCTACCGCGGTTATCCGATCGAAGAGCTGGCCGAGAAAAGCAACTACCTCGAGACCGCGTATCTGATCGTCAAGGGCGAGCTGCCCGACCGCCAGCACTACGATCGCTGGGAGCACAACATCAAGATTCACACGATGGTGCACGAGAATATCAAGAAGTTTATGGAGGGGTACCGCTACGACGCGCATCCGATGGGGATGCTGGTCGGCACGGTCGGTGCGCTCTCGACCTTCTATCCCGATGCGGACGATATTCACAACCTCGAATCGCGGCGGCTGCAGACTCGGCGGCTCATCGGCAAGATGCCGACGCTGGCGGCGTTCGCGTTTCGGCATACGCGGGGGCTGCCCTACGTCTACCCCGACAACGATCTCAGCTACACCGGCAATCTATTGTCGATGCTTTTTAAAATGACGGAGCTCAGATACAAGCCGGACCCTATTCTCGAGCGCGCGCTCGACGTTCTGTTCATCCTGCACGCGGATCACGAGCAGAACTGCTCCACCAATGCGATGCGCGCGGTGGGCAGCTCGCAGCCCGATCCATATGCATGCTCGGCGGCGGCAATAGCCGCGCTCTACGGCCCGTTGCATGGCGGGGCCAACGAACAGGCAATCCGAATGCTGATGGAAATCGGATCGGTATCGAATATTCCCGCGATGATCAGGAAGGTGAAGGAGGGCGAGAAACGGCTGATGGGCTTCGGTCATCGCGTCTACAAGAACTACGACCCGCGCGCGCGAATTCTCAAGGACATGGCGGCGAAGGTGTTCGAGGTGACGGGACACAACCCGCTGATCGATATTGCGATCGAGCTGGAGCGGATTGCGCTGCAGGACGACTACTTCATTTCGCACAAGCTGTATCCCAACGTCGATTTCTATTCGGGGATCATTTACCAGGCGATGGGTTTCCCGATGACGATGTTTCCGGTGCTGTTCGCGATCCCGCGTACTTCGGGCTGGATGGCGCAGTGGGCGGAGATGGTGCGCGATCCCGAGCAGAAGATCGCGCGGCCGCGCCAGGTCTACATCGGCGAACCGACGCGGCACTATACGCCGATAAATTCACGGCCGACGCCGTCGCAGAGAGAGGATGCGGTGAGCGAAGCAATCTAACGTCAGTTAGATTGTTCTCACTGCGCTCTGGCGCAGCCGTTGCAGATTGCGCGATTCATGGTTGGCCTAAGTCGCAATTCCCTGCTATGGGTAGAGGAGGCATTCCGATGATGTCCCTTGAGTGCCTAATCTACAAGGAGGCGACGCTGCGATGGGCAAGAACGGCCACAAGCCACAAGACATCCTGACGCTTGAAGAAGCGCTCATTCGCTTCAAGCGCAAGAGAGACGAAGCGCGCGCGCACGCGCACACCAACGGCAAGACCCATCACGACTCGAACGTCCGCTACGCCGACTTTTCGGCCACGGTCAAGCGTGAGGACGCGGAAACGTCGGCGACCGAGTCCAAGCCGCCAGAGAATAGCGCGAGTGCCCAAGCTCAGCGCCACGACGCGAACGCCGCTGACCCGGCGGGCGAAGATGTCGTTGCGGTGATCGGTGGCATTTCGCGCACGCTCGAGGAACTCGAGCATCTCGCGACGACCGACCTCGCCAACCGCGACGTTGTCTACGCCCACCAGTTCGAGGACGCCGAGGTCATAGAAAGCTACACGATTCCTGTCGCGCGCCGTCAATTTTTTTCGCGCGATTACGGCTTCACCCTGATGGGCACTGCGCTGATGACGTTGGTGTCGGTCGTTGTGATGCGCGCGCCGATCATCGGTGACCACCACGCCCGGCCAACGCTGATGGCACAGAGCATCGCGACGCCGGCGCCGCTGAAAGTGTCCGCGACGCAGATGAGCACGGATGACCTGATAACGACTCTGGTCATAATTCCGGACACCGACGTGCAGTTGGCGTCGTTTCCCAAGGTCCAGCCCGACATCCTCGAGGCCCAGATCAAGGGCACGCTCAAGGAGCGCGCCTTCACCGATATCGGCGTGTCGGTGTCGAAGACGGGCGATACGTACCTCGCGGGCGAAGTGTACAGCCTGGATGAGGCGAACCGAATCAAGGAGATCGTGCATGGCGTCAGCGGTGTGAAGCACGTTCATTTCATGCATCCCGACGTGCTGCAGGCGACGGGGCCCGCGTACTTTGGCGTGATGACGGCGTGGGAGCCGGACATTTGGGGCGCGAAAGTGCGGTCGGTGTCGATTGGATCGCCGGCTGATAAGGCGGGCATCCAGAAGGGCGATGTCATCAGCGAGTTTGACGGCAAGACGATTCCCGACGCGAAGACGCTGAAGGACACCGTCGCGCAGTATACTCCCGGCCAGCGAGTGCAATTCCGCGTATGGCGCAAAGGTCAGCCCGAGTACCTGGTCGCGCGCCTGGGCGAAGCAACGACGATGGCCAGCCGATAATCGAGCAACTCTTCGTGAATGATTGAGGGGCGGTGAATTCACCGCCCTTCTCTTTTGCGGCTCCGTCCTAAACCTCTCCTTGTCCGAGGAGAGGTCGGCGCCAACCGAAGGTGTGCGCCGGGTGAGGTGCAATGCGCGAACGACGCACGACGCCGACTCGTCTAACCGCAAGGGCAGACACTGGGCCGCCGCAAAGGAGCAGCACCACTTTCCAGGTTGGTACAAAAGAAAAGTGCGCGCAGCTGCGACGGCGAGCCTTCCACCTCTCCCGTCGCGCTCCTACGGCGCGCGCCGACCGCTCCTCGGACAAGGAGAGGTTAGGATCAGGATCGTCCCCGCCCAACTTCCCATTTCCCAAACCCCGGAGCAAAAGCGCGTCCGCGCGATTTTGCGATTTTCTTAATACCGGGTGCAGGGGTCACCCCTGCCCAAGGAGGTGTGGAACCCAGGCGGGTTCCACATTAAATAATGTTCCCCGCATCACGCCCTCTCCGCGAAGCGCGGCTTGCGCTTCTCCAGAAACGCGCGCGCTCCTTCCTCGATATAACCCGCGCGAACGCATAGCACCTGGTTGCGATCCTCGATCGCGACCGCCTGTTCGAGGCTGCCGGCGTCGATGCTCATCGACAGGCATTCCTTCGTCAACCGCAGTCCGAGTGGCGACGTCTCCGTCATCTCGAGTGCGAGCTTGGCCGCCGCCGCATCGACTTCCTCATCCGGCATCAGCTCGGACACGAGGCCGGTCGCGAATGCGCGCTGCGCGTTGATGAAGCGTCCGGTCAGCATCAGCTCCGACGCGACCGAGCTGCCGACCGCGCGCGGCAGAAAATAACTGACGCCCATATCGCACGCAGTCAGCCCGATACGAATGAACGCCGCGTTGAAGCGCGCCGACTCACCCGCGATGCGCACGTCGCAGGCCAGCGCGAGTGCGAAGCCGCCGCCGGCGGCCGGTCCGCGGATGGCCGCGATGAACGGCTGAGGCGCGCGGCGCATCGCGACGACCAGGTCGCTCATCCGGCGTTGGCTCTCGACCGTGTCGGTGGTCGACGCGCCCAGCCCGGTGCCGCCGCGGTTCTGTTCCTTGAGATCGAGCCCGGCGCAAAACGCGCGTCCCGCACCTTTCATCACCACTACTCGCGTCTCAGTTTGCGTCGGCAGCCGATGCAGAAAATCTTCGAGCTCCTTGACCATTTGTGCGCTGAGCGCGTTGAGATTGTGCGGACGGTTGAGGGTCAGCCATGCGACCGCGCCCTCGTTTTTGATTTCTATAGCTTCATATGCCATCGCAATTCGCCTCCTGGAATCGACGGACGTGCAGCCCTGACTTCCTCTGCCCGTCTTTTGGTAACAATAACGCAACATGACTTACAATCGCCAAGAATCTCAACCTCTGAATGGCTCGGATAGTCAGTATTGACTTAACCGTGGCGCGGCTAAAAGCTGCTTTCTAGGCTTTTGTGCGACTTCGAGCGATACGACTCGCTTTGACGGAGAATCGGTAAAATCTCCTCACGGGGGGCAAAAATTTCATGATGGCGTCCTCGGAAGAAATTCTGACCATCTCGGAGTTATCACAGCATCTCCGCGTTCATCCCACCACCATCTACCGGCTGCTGCGCGAAGGGAGAATTCCGGGCTTCCGGGTCGGCAGCGCGTGGCGCTTCAGCCGCGCCGCAATCGAAGTATGGGAGCATGGTCAGGTCGGCCCGATCGACGGAGATTCCGCACCGACGCGCAAGGCCAAAGGCCGCAAGCCGCGAAAGTAACTCGCAACTTTTCCGCACGCCCGCTTTTCTGTCATTCTCGCAACGTGACCCCAACTGAAAGCTCGCGTCCGCGTACCTCTTCACAGATAGCGTCGTACTTCGATCGGTTCGCCGGCACTTACGGCGACGGCGTGTATTACCAGAACCGGCGGCAAGCGGTGCTCGAAGCACTCGCGCCCGAGATCGCGCAGGCGCGCGACGTGCTCGACGTCGGATGCGGCAACGGCGCGTATCTCACGAAGTTCGTGGCGGCGCCCGGCAACCGCACAGTCACCGGCGTCGATCTGTCATTCGAGATGCTGCTGTCGGCACGGAGTCGAGCAGGCGCGAAATGCCGGCTGTTGCGCGCGAACGTCGCCCACCTGCCGTTCAAACCCGAGTCATTCGATTTGGTCTTCGCCAGCCACGTTCTGCAGTTCATCGCAGACGACGAGCTTGACGGCGTCGTCGCGGAACTCGCGCGGCGCGTGCGCCCCGGCGGAATGCTGATGGCGACCGGCAGGCGCGGCGAAAGCGCTCGACAGATGATGAGTGCGTTCATCGGTCCCGACCGATGGCCGGAGTTTCGACAGATGATCTTCCGGCGCACGATGCGCCGCGAAACCGACGATCTCAAAGACCGCTTCCAGCAGGCGTTTGCGAAGGCCGGCCTCAGCGTCGAGGAGCGCGCGGCACCGTTCACAGTCGACTGGCCGGGCGTCGAGGAATGGTTGCGAATCAGATGGACGCCGCTGATACCGGCGGACGAACGCGAGCGCGCCGACGCGATGATCGCGGAACTTGGCAGGGCTGCCGCATCGCAAACTTTCACGATGCGCGAACTGCTGATCCTCGGCCGCCGCAATGCCTGAGTTTGGCGGCGTTTGACAAGCGCGCGGTCAACCTAATAGCTAACGCACAAAAGCACATGGCGGAGAGATTCGCGCCGATGCCGACGAAATATACCGACGTAAACGGATACGCGACTTACTATTACTATCGGGGCGCTACCACGCTGCCCGACGTAGTGCCCGACTTCTCGCGCGGCCGCAAAATTCTGTTCATTCACGGCGCCGGCTCGAACGGCCACACCTGGCATCGCCAGGGCGAAGCATTCGGCGGCAAGCACAGCCCCATCGCACTCGACCTGCCCGGTCACGGCCGGTCGGCGGGCGTCGAAGGCTTGCGCACCGTTCACGACTACGCCGACTTCGTCGCGGCTTTTCTCGACGCGTTAAAGATCAAATCGGCCGTGATACTGGGGCATTCGATGGGCGGTGCAATCGCGATGGACCTCGGGCTGCGGCACTCGGCACGCGTCGACGCGCTGATCCTCAGCTGCACGGCGCCGAAGTTCAACGTCACGCCCGACCGAATCGAGGGCTTGCGCGCCATCACGATGGGCCGTGCGCCGCAGGCGTTCAACACCGACGGCTATTCGCCCAAAACGGCGAAAGAAAACTTCGACGTAGTGCGCGAAGGCTGGATGGAACAAATAAAAACTGACCCGCGTGTGCGCTACACCGACATTCTTGCATGCTCGCAGGTCGATTTGCGCGAGGCGATCGCAAAGATCGACAAGCCGACGCTGGTGCTCGCGGGCGCCGACGATAAGGGCACGACGCCTGCCGACGCCGAGTTTATCGCGGGCAAAATTCGCGGCGCGACGTGCAAGATTGTCGCGGACGCCGGTCACTATATCCCGCGGGAGCGGCCCACCGAGTACAACGCCGCGATCGAGCAGTTCGTCGACGGACTGAAGTAGGAATTCGACATGAGTCTAAGCCGCAAGACCGCAGTGGCCGGAGTGTTCGAGCATCCGACGCGCTTCGCGCCGGACAAGAGCCTGTTCCAGATAATGGCGGAGAGCGTGCGTGGCGCGCTGGACGACGCCGGCTTGACGATCAAGGACGTGAACGGACTGTGCACGACCGGAATCGGGATGAGCGGGATGGGAATCGTCGGCTTTTGCGACTACCTGAACCTGACGCCGAACTTTGTCGACTCGACTTCGATTGGCGGGTCATCGTTCGTCGCGCACACCGCGCATGCGGCGGCCGCGATTCATGCCGGACTGTGCGACGTATGCGTCGTGGTTTACGGCTCGACGGCGGCGTCGTCGCGGTTTGCGATCGGCACGGGAGGTGGAGGCGGCGGTAGCGGCGATCCATGCGACCAATACGAGATTCCGTTCGGGCCGACGACCGTCGGATCGTACGCGATGATCGCGCAGCGCCATATGCATGACTACGGCACCACCTCGGAGCAGCTCGCGGAGATTGCGGTCACGATGCGGCTGCATGCGTCGATGAATCCTGCGGCGAAATATCGCGAGCCGATCACTGTGGAAGACGTGCTCGCGTCGCGGATCATCTCGTCGCCGCTGCATCTGCTCGATTGCTGCATCATCAGTGACGGCGGCGGCGCGCTGGTGATCACGTCGGCGGAGCGTGCGCGCGATTTGAAGAAGAAGCCGGTCTATATTCTCGGCACGGGCGAGACGGTGCGCCATGCGGCGCGCGGTCAGCGCGACTTTCTCGAAATTGCGGCGGCGCAATCGGGGCGGCTGGCATTCGAGCGCGCGGGCGTCGCCCACAAAGACATCGACATGGCGATGATCTATGACTCGTTCACCATCACGGTGCTGACGACGCTCGAGAACCTCGGCTTCTGCAAGCGTGGCGAAGGCGGAGCGTTCGTGTCGGGTGGACGGCTGCGTTTCGACGGCGAGTTTCCGATCAACACCGACGGCGGCGGCTTGTCGTCGAACCATCCGGGGATGCGCGGAATTTTCCTCGTGATCGAGGCGACCAAACAACTGCGCGGCGAATGCGGTCCGCGGCAGGTCAAGGATTGCAAAATCGCGCTCACGCACGGCACCGGCGGCTCGCTCGGCCTGCGGCATTCGGGCGCGACGCTGATACTCAGCAATCAGTAAAGCATCGAGGCTGACAGAAAAATCATGACGGAACAGACGCAAGCGAAAAAATACTCGAAGCCACTCCCGCATCTCGACGAAGAGAACCGTCCGTGGTGGGAGGCGCTGCAGCGGCATGAGCTGTACATCCAGAAATGCGGCAACTGCGGCGACATTCGCTACTATCCCCGCGCGCTATGCACCAACTGCATGTCGTCGGAGACGCAATGGACCAAGTGCAGTGGCCGCGGCAAGGTCTATACCTTCACCACCACCTATCAGAACCAGGTGCCGGGATTTCGCGAATCGCTGCCATACATCATGGCGTATGTCGAATTGGACGAGGGCGTGAAAATGCTCACCAACCTTGTCGACTGCGCGCCAGAACAGGCTAAAATAGGGATGCCCGTCGAGGTCGTATACGAGGACGTCACGCCCGAGGTGACGCTCGCGAAATTTCGCCCGGCGAGGTGAGGACTCAATCCTGGTGAGTACAATCCTTGATCTGCACACCCATAGTGAAGCATCGGAAGACAGCCGCGCACCGGTAGAGGCGTACCTCAACTGGATCAAGCTGCGTGCGACCGAGCGGCCGGTCGACGGAATCGTGCTGACCGAGCATCGACAGTTCAATCGCGGCGGCGACTACCGCGCGCTCGAGGACAAGTTCGGCACGATGGTGCTGCGCGCGTCGGAAGTCGAGACCAACTACGGGCATATGCTGGTGTTCGGGGTGAATGACGACATGGTCGCGCGCTTCGATTTTGCCGACGTGCGCCTCGACGCGCAGACGCTGATCGATGAAGTGGCGCGGATGGGCGGAATCGTCGTGCCGTGTCATCCGGGGCGCCCGAATATCGGACTCTACGAGCATTATCAGAACAAGCCGCCGCTCGAGAACGTGGTCGCGGTCGAGGCGCTCAACGGCGGATCGCGCAAGGGCGAAGACGAGCGCAGCGCGGAACTGATCGCGAAGCACGGATTTGCTGCGACTGGCGGCTCGGACAGTCACCTCGTTAGTCTGATCGGGCTGTGCGCGACCAAGTTCAGCGCGTATATCAAAAACATCGACGACCTCGTGCGTGAATTGAAAACCGGCAATTACGAGCCGGTGGATTTTCGTCCGCGGCGCAAAGCTGTGCCGCATGCGGTCCCGATGGAAACCCCGACCAGGTAAGCAAGATGGCAGTCAATTACGATCCGGCGCTGATAAACAAGGTCTTTGAAGTGACCGAGCCCGTCGAGGTCAAGGCCGACAAGATTCAGCGCTACTGCGCGGCCCTCGGCGAGACCAATCCGATCTACACAGATGAAGCGGCGGCGAAAAAAGGACCGTACGGTGGAATCGTGGCGCCGCCGTCGTTCGCAGTGACGTTTCGGAACGGCCGGCATTTTTTTGAGAACGTGCCGCGCTTCGGACGGCGCGGATTCGACGCCGGCAAGGACGTCGAGTTCGTCTCGCCGATAAGGCCGGGCGACCAGGTGACGCTGAGCTCGCACGTAAAGGAAATCTACGAGAAGACGGGTCGCACGGGCACGATGGTGTTCGTGGTAATTCGCTCAACGCTGAAGAATCAGAAGGACGAAGTGCTGGCCCATATCGACCATCGCTTTATGAACCGCACGTGAGCAACTTCGACGAGATCAATATCGGCGACACGCTCGGACCGCTCGAGCTGTTCGTGACCAAGGATCAATGCCGCGCCTACGCCAAGTTGATGGGGATGGGCGATATCGCGGGCCGCTTCACCGACGATGAAGCCGCGAAGAAAGAGGGGCTGCCGGGGATAATCCTGCCGGGCAACATGAGCCTCGGCCTGCTCTCGAAGCTGGTGACGGATTGGATCGGCTCCAGCAACGCCTGGTTGAAGCTGATGAGCACGACCTATCGTGTGCCGGTGCAGCCCGATCACGCGATCACCATTCACGGATTTATCACCAACAAGAATCCTGAAGAGCGTACCGTCGAGGTCGACGTCTGGATGGAGAACGAGGAAGCTGAACGCCTCGTGACCGGAACGGCGACAGTCGAATTCCGACAGTAGCGCCCCGCTAGAGACCGGAATTCATCATCACGATAGCGCCGCGGCCCGGAGTGATGAGCGGCAGCGCGGGGTTTCTTGGATAGGGCGTGACGTCGTTCGTCATCTCGGGGTTGGTCGGCCCATTCGAATCCCATGATCCCAGCGGCCTGGTCTGCGCCAACTGCATGCACCATGGATGCGGCGCGCCAGCGGTGCAGGCCTGCTTTTGCTGTACGGTCTGATTCTGATTGGTGGAAGCGCATCCGCTGAGAATCAGCAGGACGAATGTAGCGGCGATCATTGAAATATACTTTTGCATGTTCAACCTTGCTCGACTCGGAACTGCTCGTCGGGACCGGCGCGGCGGAAGCGGACAAGATCAGGAATATTCGCCGTCACGCAGTGAGGCAAGTAGGAAAATCTTTCTTTGCGTCATCCTGAGCGGGGAAAGAACTCGGATCCAAACCTCTCCTTGTCCGAGGAGAGGTCGGCGCGCGCCGAAGGAGCGCGACGGGTGAGGTGGAACGCATGCCGACGCCATCAAGCCTGGCTGCCGCCTGCTAGAGGTCAGACGGTGGCGTCTGCTTTCCGACGGCGGCCCCAATCTTTTGCAATTGCGGTTAGACGAGTCGGGGCGTGCGTGGTTCGCGCATTGCACCTCACCCGGCGCCACCTGCGGTTGGCGCCGACCTCTCCTCGGACAAGGAGAGGTTAGGATTTTTCAAATGGCGCGGAGTTCTGTTGCTATGTCGCCGCGGGTGGCCAGGGTTGCCGGGATCAGGCCGCTGACTGCTCCTATCGCGGCTGCGATTGCGAAGCTGTAGGCGATTACTCGCGGCTGCACCGTGATTGCGAGCGCCAGGGGACCGAGCGCGCCCGAGACATGGGGTAGCAGGGCGATGCCGCCCAGCGCCAGTGCGCATCCGAGTACACCGCCGATTACGCCGACTATCAGGCCCTCGACGAGAATTCGCGCGACGATCGAGTAGCGCGTGAATCCAATCGCGCGCATCACGGCCATTTCGTGACGCCGCTCGCGCACCGCCATCGCGGCCGTGTTGGCGGCGACCAGCGCTATCGTGAAGATGACGATCGCAGCGAGAAATTTTGCGCCATTGAGCAACAGGCCCAGGTTGCTGCTAATTTCGCTCTTGATCAGCCCGACTTCAGTTTCAGTAGACGTCTCGTTTTCCGAATTGGCGAACATCTCGTCGATCGCCGCGATTACCTGCGGCGCCGATTTCGAGCTGTCGATTTTCACCCAGAACAGGTTGGCGGTGCCCGGCCTGCCGAGCAGCTCCTCCAGGTAGTCGCGGCGGAAGATGATGCGCGGCCCGGAGGCCTCCTCGCTTATCACGCCGACGATCGTGAGTTGCAAATTCACCGGATACTGGCTGCCGTGCAACATGATGTTCTGTCCAACGTGCCATCCGTAGAGATCCATCAGGTGAGTTGCGACGAGGGCGGCGATGCGGATGCTCGTGAATTCGTGCAAGGTCTCCGCGCTTACACCCCAGTCGGGAAAGATTTCCGGAATATGATCGTCGTCCACCGCCAGCACGCCGAGCTGCACGCTCGGATCACGATAAGTCGCGGGGAAGACGCTGTAGGCTGCGACCCCCTCGACGTGTGGCAGGGTTTCGATTTGCCGGCGGTCAGACTCGGGCAGCACATAGAGGAATCCGGCTTTGCTGTGCGTGATCAGGCGGCGGGAGTTTGCGCGGTCGCGCAGTATTTGGTCGAGCAAGCCGGGCAGACTGATGAGCGATGCGAAAATGAATACGGAGACGGCGATCGACAGCATCGTGAGAATCGTGCGGCGCTTGTTGCGCGTAAGGTTTCGAAACACGAGCGAGAGATATTTCATGGCGCGATCGGATCACATAGCGCCGAGGCGGGGAATTTGGAAGGCGAGCCAGAAAGAACTTTATCTAATGTGAAACCCGCGGTGGAAGTCCCGCATCTTTTCTTGCCTGGACACTAAGGTGCAGGGGTTACCCCTGCCAAGGAAGCATGAAACCCAGGCGGGTTTCATTAAAATTAGTTCCTTAGCTTTTTCTACGTTCTTTAGATCAGCAGGGCGCCGCGGAAGGGTTCGTCCCTTGGCGGCGGGAATTGCAACAGGTTGATGGCCCATTTGCGGGCTTGTCGCAGTGCCTCTTCTGCGCGCCGGAAGATTCGCTCGCGATACATCACCGACCAGACGTAGGCGTCGACCGACGGTTCGTCGCCGAGCGTGATGTCGAGCATCCAGTCCTCGAGCTGCGGGCCGCATATCAGCAGGCGCACCACGCGGCCGTGATCGATCACGATTCCGCGCGCCTCGCGTGGGATGCGGAATTCGTCCTTGACCCGCTTGATCACGTTGGCCGGCGCGTGCTGCTCGGTCATCGCGACGTAGGCCCAGTCGCCCTGCGGAGGATCGGCCGCGCGCGCGATGCGCAGGTTGTTGTCGGTGAGATCTTCCTTGGCGCGATCCTGATCGTAGTCCTGCGCGACCTGGTAAAAGGCCATCGCGACCGGCAACTGCGGCATCTCGGTTTCGGACTTGGCTTTCTTCGGTTTCTTGAAGGTGGTTTCGACCCACCACCGGTTTTCGACTGTCGGCTTCTGCGGCATCAGGCGGCCCGCCGATATTTGCGAGCGAGGGTGCGCGCGGAGCGCCGCGATTTTCTCGCGATCGAAATGCGCGGGCGGCGCTTGCGGATGCGATTGGCGGCGCGCCGCGTGCTCGAGATCGCGCTGCGGGTCCGAGAACGCGCGGCGGCGCGGCGGCTGGGGAGTTTCAGCCCACGCCGCATCCGGCGAGAGAAGATTTCGGCCTTGCGCTCGGCGTCGGTCCAGAACAGGAAGTGACCCATCTCGTGGTAAATCATCTGGATCCACATGCGCTCGCTGAAATAGACGCGGCCGCGTTTCCAGTTTTCCGGATGCACCAGATGGATGCGGCCGTCCTCGTAGGTGCGGCCCGCGGTTTTGCCCCAATCGATGTACTCGAACCATTCGACGCGCGGGCGGCGGACGTTGAAGTAGCGGCACATAGATGAGATGGCGCGTTTGAAATGCGCGGCGCGATGGCCGCGAAAAAATTCGGCGAGGTTGCGATCAATTTCCCGGCGATGAGCGACAGGAGGAACAATCATTCGCACAAGCAGGCGACCTCCGTGACAGGTGACCATGATCATATGGAAGGGCGTCGTTCAGAGTCAAACCAACTCGGGGAAAACCGCGTTTACAACGCCGTTTGATTTCCCTGGCCGCTCAAATCGACGGTTCGGCGGTGCTTTGGCGCGTTGTGTAGATGAAGCTAACCCAGCGTACCTGAAGATTTCAGGCGGCTGATTTCGTCCCACTCCAGGCCCAATTCCAGCGCAACTTCCTCCGTATGCTGGCCGAGCTCGGGAGCCGCACGGTGAGGTTGTCGGTCGATGCCGCCGAATTCTATCGGGCTGTTTACCACGCGGCATCCGGCAATGTTCGGATGATCGACGTTCGCAAACGCGCCGATCGCTTCCGCTTGCGGGTCGTCGAGAACTTCGGCATCGGTGCGGACGGGCGCCCATATGAGACTGTGGCGATCGAAAATCGGCGCCCATTGGTCGGAGCTGCGAGTCGCGACCGCTCGATCTATTTCGTCGGTCAGCGCTGCGCAGTTTTCTGCGCGTGCGGTCGAATCTTTGAAGCGCGGATGGTCGAGCCAATCCTGCTTGCCGAGCGCGCGGCAGAAGTCGGGCCAGTGGCGATCGCTCTGGATCATCACGAAGTAAATCCATCGCCCGTCGGCGCATCGATATGAACTCCAGAGCGGATTCACGCGCTGTGTCCGCGATTCGGATTGCGGCGAGCGGCCCGTCATGAGGCCGACGGTGAGGTCAGAAGCGTTCATCCATAGGCCCATCGCGAACAGCGAGATATTAACCTCGCGGCCGCGGCCGGATCGCTCGCGCGCGAGCAGCGCGGCGGATATTGCGCCCGCAAGGCCGAGCCCGACGGCGTGATCGATCATCGCGGGACGCTGCGCAGGCGGCGACTGCCCAGGTTCAGCAATCGTCGCCATCAGGCCCGAGCGCGCCCATGCGGCCGCGTAGTCGTAGGCGGGGCGATTTTTGTCGGGCCCGCGATGACCGTAGCCGTTAATCGACGCGTAGATGAGGCGCGGATTTTTCGCGGATAGCGTCGCGTAGTCGAGTTTCATACGCTCGAGCGCGTCGAGGCGCAGGCTGGTAATGAAGACGTCGGCACGCTCGATCAGTCGCAACGCGAATGCGTGGCCGTCGGCAGTGCGCAAATCGACGGCGACCGATCGTTTGTTGCGATTGTCGAGTTCGAATGGCGGGCGGATGCGCGCGTCGGGATCGCCCATCGTGCGCGTGACGAAGCCGCGAATCGGATCTCCCGTGCGCGGGTCTTCGAGCTTGATAACGTCGGCGCCCCAGTCGCCGAGCACCGCGGCCGTGGACGGCCCCGCCACCCACATCGCAACTTCAACGACTCTCACGCCCTCGAGCGGACGGTCCATCGCGTGAATCTCCCTGGTTGGCACTTCGCGCACTTAGACGAACATGCCATGGGGCAGGCCGAACAGGACGCGGCCCACCGTTTCGTAGCGCGCGGAGTTCATCGTGACGTGCTGGGTGACTGCATGCACATCGCGCCAGCATCGCTCGATCGGCAGCGCGGTCTGCATTGCACTGATTCCAGCAGCGTCGTAGACAAGGTCAACCGTGCGCGCGGCGAGCTTGCCCGCGGTCACTGAGGCCATCCGCGCCGAGGCCAGCGCGTCGATATCGAACGGTTCGTTCGCTTGGCCTCGGTGCCAGATCTCGCCGATGCTTGCGTACAAGTAGGAGCGAGCCGCGCGCAGCGTTCCTTCCGCTTCTCCCAGTTGGAGTTGCGCGATCGGGCGCTCGCGCAAAGACGCCGTCGTGCCAAGCGGAACCTTGGTTACCGCCAGCTCTTTGAGCGCGTCGATCGCATGACGCGCGATCCCCAGTCCTACGGCAGCCAGAACGTTGCCAAGCTGGATCATCAGCGGAATCCGGGAGAACGGTCCGGTCTGCCAGGTGCTTTTCGGATTGGGAAATTCGAAAGTATAGCCGGCGGGGACGAAAACGTTTTCGAACACGACGTCGTTGCTGCCGGTGCCCCGCAGTCCAGACACGGACCACGTGCTCAGAATCTTTGCGAATTTGATCGGAAAAATCCCCGCCCTCATCTTTGGAATGCCGTTGACGATCTGCGGCGCGCCGTTGATCAGTTCGACACCACAGACTGCCATCCAGGTGGCTTGCGCGGAGCCACTGGCGTAGGTCGCTTTGCCGGTGTAGCGGAATCCGCCCTCGCAGGGCGCCGCGCTGTTACCGATAGGAGCCAGCGATCCGGCGACGAGCGCGCGCCGATCGCTGAAGATATTTTCGAAAGCTTCGCGCGCGATAAAGTTTGCGATCGCGGGACCGCCCGAGCCGATTGCGAAGTTCCATCCGGTGGCGCCGTCGAAGCGCGCGATCTGCTCGGCGACTTCGCACTGCTGGGCGATCGTCAAATCGAAGCCGCCCATCTTTGTCGGCAGCAGCGCGCGAAACAGGCCGGCGTCGTGGAACGCGTCGACGACCGTTTTCGAAAGCTGGCCGAGACGTTCCGACTCTGCGGCGTGCTCGGTGATAAGAGGGCCGAGGTTGCGCGCACGTTCGATACATTCCGCAAAGCTGGTAGTGGATTCACTCATGCCTGTCCTCGATCAAGCCGAAGGGTATGGAAAGCGAGCGTTAGCCATGACGAATGGCGCTCACGAGAGGGTTTATACCCCCACGGAGCAAGCTAATCCATGTCGCGATGGAATCGGAGGGCTAGCGCACGCGGTTGGCGCGATGCATCCTGCGCGGATCGCGGCGGCGCACTCGGTTCACCGTGAGGCGCTGCATGCGGCTCGCTTCCTTCAGGCGCAGACGCAGCGGACTGCCGCCGCGGCCGGCTACCAGTTCCGACAGGCGCCATCGCAGGCCGCGGGAGTCGATCCCGAGTGCGTCGCATACGCTGTCGAATGACAACGGGCAACCGACGCCCTTGGTGAAGAACCAGTTCCACGCCTCGTTGAACGAGTTGCGTTTGCGCATGCTGGTCGAGCCGCCGAATTCCTGCACCACATTGATAGCGTCGGCGAGAACCGCGAGCATCAGACGCTGCTCGCTCGAGAGCGCGCGCGTGCCGACCATCTCAAAGAACTGGCTGCGAAGGATAACGTCGGGAAAGGGTCGCGAATCCGCGACGACGATTGGAGAAACGACGGTGTCCATGTTCAGCATCCTCCCGCCCCCGAGCGAAGAATATGAACTGTGAAAATGTGGCTGCTAGAGATGCGAGACCAGCAGCATCTCTTATGCGAAGCCCCCTTCCGTCTAATAATTATCGACGGAGAAAAAAACTTAGTGAGAACGCTGACTCATTGCAAGGGAAAAGTCACAGCTTAAATCAGCCTTCGCGAGCTTTGGATAAGTAAGATTTGTCTAGCCATAACTTTCAGATAAGCGTAAGCGAAGCGGAGTCCGTCGGAGCCGCAACCCGCTTGTCGTCGCGAAGCGCAGTTATTGCGGGAACGAGCCGGCGGTCTGCTATATTTGAGTCACCCAAGACAAGGCCGGCGCGAGGAGGATTACGATGGCAGACTTTTACGGCAAGGAAACCTCGAAGTATCTACGTAACCTGCGCCAGAACGCGCCCGACGCGTTCAAGGGCTTCCTGGAATTCGACAAGGAAGTCTTCAAGGACGGCGCGATTCCCAGCAAGACCAAAGAGCTGATGGCGATTACGGCGGCGCATGTGACGCAGTGCCCGTGGTGCATCGAGGCGCACGTCACGCGCGCCAAAGAGAAAGGATGCACCGACCAGGAGATCGCGGAGGCGGTCTGGGTGGCGGCGGCGATGCGTGCGGGCGCGGCTTTCAGCCATGGCGCGATCGCGATGGCGGTGGCCGACGAGCATAAGCACTAGCAAGCGCCGCGCGCATTCGTCAGCATAGAAAGTTGGCAAGGTGGAAATGGATCAGGCAGTAAAAGATCGGAAGACACGGCAGATAAAGATCGGCGGCACCAAGGTTGGCGGCGACGCGCCAGTGGTGGTGCAATCGATGTGCGCGACGCGGACGATTGACGTCGACGAGACGGTCGCGCAGGCGCATCAGCTCGCGAACGCCGGTGCTGGAATCGTCCGGATCGCGATGGACAGCGAGAAGGAGCTGCCGGCGCTGATAGAAATCCGCAAACAGACCAAGGGCGTCGTGCTGTCGGTCGATTTGCAGGAGAACTACAAAATCGCGGACCGGGTCGCGCCGCACGTCGACAAGATTCGCTACAACCCGGGCCATCTGCACCACATCGAGAAGTCGAAAACCATCGAGCAGAAGGTGAAATGGCTGGTCGACGTGGCGCGCGACAACGACGTCGCGGTGCGCATCGGGGTGAACTGCGGATCGGTGGCGCCGGCGTTCCTGGAGAAGTACCCGGGCGATCAACTCGCGGCGATCGTCGAGTCGGCGGCGTACCATTGCGACCTGATGGATGACCTCGGCTTCACGCGCTTCGTCGTGTCGCTCAAGGATTCCGATCCGGTCAAGGTGATGGACGCGAATCGGCGTTTCTCGAAGCGGCGGCCCGATGTGCCGATTCATCTCGGTGTCACGGAGGCAGGCTTGCCGCCCGACGGCATCATCAAGACGCGGATCGCGTTCGAGAAGCTGCTCGCGCAGAGTATCGGCGACACCATTCGCGTCTCGCTCACGCTGCCCAACGAGCGCAAGCACGAGGAAGTGCTGGTAGGGCACAAGATTATCGAGGACGTGGCGGCGGGTCGGTTCATCTCGGTGCCGGACTTCGGCGCGGGGTTGAATATCATTTCGTGTCCGTCATGCTCGCGCGTCGAGAACATGAAGTTCGTCGAGCTGGCGCAGCAGGTGAAAGAGCTCACGGTTTACGCCGAGAAGTACAAGATCACGATTGCGATCATGGGATGCCGGGTGAACGGGCCGGGCGAGACCGACGACGCCGACCTTGGGCTGTGGTGCGGTCCGACGACCGTGAATCTCAAGAAGAAAGATCGGAAGCTCGGCTACTTCGGCTACGATGAAGTGCTGCCGAAGCTGCGCGCCGAGCTGGACAGGTTGATTGCAGAGCGCGTCGGCGCGGGTGCTGCGAATTAGCGAACTGCGCGCACCACTGAAAAGCTAAGACATCCTGAAATTTGGACCCTCACCCGACGCTCGATGACGAGCGTCGGCCTCTCCCTGACAGGGAGAGGCTATACAAGATCAAATCTTTTGATTGGTTTTGCGCCAGTCTGCCAGGAAGCGCTCCAGACCCAAGTCTGTTAGGGGATGGTGCAACGTCTGCTTCAACACTGCGAATGGGACTGTTGCTATGTCGGCGCCTATCTCGGCTGCGCGTAGCAGTTGGGTCTGGTTGCGCACCGAGGCTACCAGCACTTCGGCTGGGTAGTCGTAGTTCGAGAGTATCTGGACCATCTGCTCTACAATCTCGAAGCCGTCCTGGCCGATGTCATCGAGCCTGCCGATGAACGGCGACAGGAACGACGCGCCTACTTTGGCTGCCGCGAGTGCCTGCAGCGGCGTGAAGATGAGAGTGACTCGACGATCATCGGGCACTTTACGACTATGTTCTTGTGCAGCTTGGCGAGCTTCTCGCCTTCTTCGATCATCGGGGCCGCTTCAGTAGCGACGACTTCGGCGCTGATCGGCCCGTCGACAATTTCGCAAATTTCTTTGAGCACGTCGTGATACGGGCGCCCGGTTTTCGCCATCAGCGATGGGTTGGTGGTGACGCCGTCGACGAGTCCCCAACTGGCCGCCTCGCGAATCTCGGCGACGTCCGCGCTATCGATAAAATATTTCACCTTGAAGCCTCTTTCTTTGTTGGTTGCGGCCTTAGCAGGTCGGCCCGGGCAAGCGTAACACGAAACGGCGATTTGAGCCCCGCCAGCATTTCAGAGATCGACGCGTTCAGCTTCGGATGGATCAGCGCGGGCGCCAGCTCGCTCATCGGAGCGAGCACGAAGCGACGCTCATGCAGGCGCGGATGCGGCACCTTGAGGATTCGCGTGTCGATCGTCTCCTTGTTGAAGAACAGCAAATCGAGATCGATGATACGCGGGCGGTACTTGCCGCGTGTCTGCTTGCGGCCCTTGACCCGCTTGCGGCCCATGATGCGCTCGAGCGCGAGCAGGCGGCGCATCAGGACTTCGGCGGTGACTTCGGTTTCGACTTCGATCACGCCGTTGAGGAACGCGCCCTTGAGATCGCCCATCGGTTCGGTCTCGTAGATCGAGGATTGGCGCACGACCCTCGTTTCCGGGATCGACGCGATCCGTTGAATCGCCTCGCGATAATTGGCGGCTCGATCGCCTAGATTACTGCCTATTCCGATGAAAGCCCGATTGGGCATCCTCGCCGTTACAACCGCAGCGCTTTTAGTCGGTCCACCGCCTCGACCAACCGCCCGCTCGTGAGCGAAAAGCGGACGTACCCCTCACCACCCTTGCCGAACCCCGAGCCGGGCGTGATTGCGACGCCGGCTTCCTGCAAAACGCGCTCGGTAAATGAAACCGAGGTGTAACCACGTGGAACTTTAGTCCAGACGTAAAAGGTTGCGCGCGGATTTTCGCATTCGAGACCGAGCGCGCGCAGCGCTGCGACCAGCACGTCGCGGCGCTCCTTGTAGATAGCGCAGTATTCGGCGAGCTTGTCGCCGTCGCCGCCTTCGAGGCCGGTGATCGCGGCTTCCTGCACGGCCTGGAACACGCCCGAGTCAAAGTTGGTCTTGACCTTGCCGAGCGCGCCGATCAACTGCGCGTTGCCGATGGCGAAGCCGACGCGCCATCCTGTCATCGAGAAAGTTTTCGAAAGCGAGTGAAACTCGATCGCGCATTCGCGCGAGCCATCGGCCTGGAAAACGCTCGGTGAGCGATAGCCGTCGTAGGCGATTTCCGAGTACGCGCTGTCGTGCGCGAGGATCACGTCGTGCTTGAGGCAGAATTTGACGGCGTCCTGGAAGAACGAAAGATCGACGGTCGCGGCGGTGGGATTGTTGGGATAGTTCAACCACAACACGCGGGCGCGGCGCGCGACTTCGGCGGGAATCGAAGCGAGATCGGGCAGGAACGCGTTTTCTTTTTTGAGCGGCAGGAAGTACGGCTCGCCACCGTTGAAGACGCATCCCGAGTAGTACACCGGGTAGCCGGGATCGGGAATCAACACGATGTCACCGGGATCGACGACCGCGGTCGCGAAGTTGGCGATGCCTTCCTTCGAGCCGATAAGCGCGCAAACCTCGCGCTGATAGTCGAAGCTGACGCCGAATCGGCGCTGGTACCATTGCGCGGACGCCTGGCGAAATTGCGGTAAGCCTTCGTAGTCGGGATAGCGGTGATTCTTGGGATCGTCGGCGGCGCGCTTGAGGCTCTCGACGATGTGGCGCGGCGTGGGCAGGTCGGGGTCGCCGATGGAGAGGCTGATAACGTCGACGCCCTTGCTTGCGACCTCCCTTTTCAGGCGGTCAAGTTCGGCAAAAAGGTAGGGCGGTAATAGGGCCAGTCGGGAAGCAGTCTTGATTTGCACCTGTCTGAAAAGCCTTGGACCGTTTCGATCAAGTCGTAAGTAACATACTTTCCGAGGCGTCGGAACTACTTGCCGCAATAAATCGATGTTTCCTCACAATGAATCCACAGGTCTGGCACCGGTTTCGACACTTTGCGCGGCGGGTATCATTAATTTTGCTTGATTAGGAGAGATCGTATTGTTAGAAATTTTAACCATCGCGTGGTGGCGCAGCGGCGCTCTTTGGGATTATCACAAGCCTGATCGTGAGCACGAACCGGATAATCCTGCTGCTTGCTGTGCTGATGCTCGTCCTGGGCGGGGCAACGATTGGGTTGTCGCAGCGGCCATGGGCGCCGCGCAATGACGTGGTTCAGCCGATTCCATTCAGCCATCGAGTGCATGCCGGCGTGAACAAAATTCCCTGCCAGTACTGCCACGCATACGCGAGCCGGTCCTCCGAACCGGGAATCCCGGCGGTCGCGCGGTGCGTCGGATGCCACGGCAACGGAATCGCGGGCGGTGGAATCGCGCCGGTGACGCGGCCGTGGACCGACAACACGCCCGCCGCATTCGAGATCCAGTGGAATCGCGTGTACACGCTGCCCGACTTCGTGCGCTTCACCCATCGGCCGCATATTCATGCGGGTATCGAATGCCAGAGTTGTCACGGGCCGGTGCAGACGATGGATCGCGTCGTGCCGGTGCATGAAATCAACATGGGCTTCTGCGTGGACTGTCACACGCAGAAAAAAGCGACGCTCGACTGCGTGGGCTGTCATCACTGAGTGAGGAAGTAATGCGCGAGGGACTGCCGATATCCAGGAGATCATTCATCAAGCTGGCCGCGACTGCGGGCGCGGCGGCGGCGATCCCTGGCTGCGAGCCGGCGGCGCGCAAGCTGATCCCGTACGTGGTGCCCGACGAGAACGTGGTCCCCGGCGTCCCGAGTTTTTTTGCGACGACCTGCAACGAGTGCCCGGCGGGATGCGGCATGGTGGCGCGAATCCGCGAAGGCCGCGTCATCAAGCTCGAAGGAAATCCCGCCGATCCGATCGGGCAGGGAGCGTTGTGCGCGCGCGGGCAGGCCGCGTTGCAAGGCCTGTACAATCCGGACCGGCTGGCGCATCCGCAGGTGCGCGGCGACGACAGCGCGTTGCGGACCGTGTCGTGGGACGACGCAAACAAAATGCTCGGCGACAAGCTGGCGTCAGCGTCGAAGGCGGGCAAGGATCGCGTCGCGTTTTTCGGCGCACCGGGTGGGCCGACGTTCCGGAAGGTGGCGCTCGCGTTTCTGGGCGCCTATAACTCGTCGCGCGCGATTTTTTACGAAGCAGTCAACAACGAGCCGGCGCGGGTCGCGGCGAAGACGCTCTTTGGCCGGCGCGATCTCCCGACCTATCGAATCGATCAGGCGGAAATGCTGATTTCCTTCGGCGCGGACTTTCTCGAGACCTGGCAATCGCCGGTGGAACTCGCGCGCCAATACTCACTGTTCCGCACGCCGCAGATGCGGCGCGGCGCGCTGAGTATCGGACGTGCGAGCTACGTCGGCCCGCGGCTCAGCATGACGGCGTCGAAGTGTGACGAATGGATCGCGACGGCTCCAGGAGCGGAGGCTGACGTTGCCTGGAGCGTGCTCAACGTTCTGCTCAAGCAGGGCAAAGTCTCGCCGAGCTCGGGCTTCGACCTGGCGGCGCTCGGCAAGGCGGTCGAGAATTTCGATCCGGCTGCGACCAGCGGGCGCACGGGCGTGCCGGCGGAAACGATCACGCGGCTTGGCGAAACGTTCGGACAAGCACACGGCGCGCTGGCGATCGCGGGCACCGACGATTCATCGGCTCATCTTGCGGCGATGATCCTCAACGCCGTCACCGGCAATTTCAGCAAGACGATAATGTTCTTCGAAGGCTCCCCGGCCGAAGACACCAGCACGCCGGATGACGTGGACGCGGCGCTTGACGCGATGCGCGCCGGCGAGATCGATGCGGTCTTCATCGCGGGCGCGAACCCGGTCTTCACTCTGCCGCCGCCGGCGCGAATCGCCGAGGCGTTGCAAAAAGTCCCGTTCGTCGTCTGGGCGGGAGGCGTGCCCGATGAAACCGCGGGGATGGCGAATCTCATTTTGCCGGCGCATCATCCGCTCGAGTCATGGCGCGACACGGCGCCGCGTGCGGGAATCCGCGGACTCGGTCAGCCGGTGATGCAGCCCGTGTTCGAGAGCAAGCCGCTCGGCGACATCCTGCTGGCGGCCGCCGCGAAAGCCTCGAGTGCGAAACTTCCATGGACGAGCACAGCAGATGCCGTCAAGGCTGAGTGGCTTGCGTTGGCTCCCAAAGCAGACAACGCCGATCCGGACGATTTCTGGACGAATGTGAGACGCGAGGGCGGATTGTTCGAAGAGCAGCACCTCTCGGCGCTCACGCTCGACACCTCGCCGTTCAAAGCGCCCGTGCCGACGGCGGAGCAGTTGCAGCTTTCTGTGTACGCCTATCCGCACATTTTTCTTTACGACGGGCGGGGCGCCGACAAGCCGTGGCTGCAGGAATTGCCCGAGCCGGTTACGCAACTCGTGTGGGATAGCTGGGCGGAGATTCATCCCGATACGGCGCGCTCGCTCGGCGTCACCCAGGACGACATCGTCGAGCTCAAGACGGAGCACGGCATGATTGAGGCGCCTGCGCTGGTCCAGAGCACCGTTCGTCCCGGCGTGATCGCGGTGCCGCTTGGGCAGGGGCATCACGCGTACGGCCGGTATGCGAAAGACGTCGGCGCAAATGCGTGGGCTATCATGGCGGCGGGCGCCACCTACTCGGCTGTGACCGCGCGCGCGACCGGCGAGACGCGCAAGCTTGTAACGCCGCTGGGCAGTAGCGACATGATGGGCCGTTCGATCGTCGAGGCGATGAGTATCGAGCAGCTTGCAGCCGGTGTGGTCCCGCCGAGTGAAGCGGAAGAGGTCACCGGGCCGTTCGAAATGTACCCGCCGTGGAAATACGCGGGGCACAAGTGGGGCATGACGATCGACGTCAACGCGTGCACCGGCTGCAGCGCGTGCGTGACGGCGTGCTACGCGGAAAATAATGTGCCGACGGTGGGCAAGGACGGCGTCGATCGCGGGCGAATCATGTCGTGGATTCGCATCGAGCGCTACTACCCGAACGCAAAGGAAGCGCCGGCGGCGCCGCAACTTTACCTCGCGCCGATGCTCTGCCAGCAATGCGATCACGCGCCGTGCGAGCCGGTCTGCCCGGTGTTCGCGTCGTATCACACGCAGGAAGGCCTCAACGGCCAGATTTATAATCGATGCGTCGGCACGCGCTATTGCGAAAATAACTGTCCCTACAAGGTGCGCCGCTTCAACTGGTTCGTGCCCGAGTGGCCGGCGCCGATGAACCTGCAACTCAATCCCGACGTGACCGTGCGCGGCGCCGGCGTGATGGAGAAATGCACCTTCTGCGTGCAGCGAATCCAGTTCGCCGAGCTGAACGCGAAGACTGAAGATCGCGAGCTGCGCGACGGCGAGATTGTCACCGCGTGCCAGCAGGCGTGTCCGACACGGGCAATCACGTTCGGTGACAGTAATGATCCGGCGAGCGCGATGATGCGGCGGCGCGATGACAACAAGCTGCGCAATTACCGCGCGCTGGAAGAACTCAACACCCAGCCGGCAATCACGTATCTGCGCGATCTCTATCGCGAGAAAGGAAAGGCCTGAGTGGCAGCGGCGCCGAAAATACCGGTCGAGCCGAGCTACCGCGACATCGATCGCAGCGTGCTGCGCGTCATGGAACCGGCGGGCATGGCGTATTGGGCCTGGGTCGGATTCTGTTTCACGCTGGTTGCGATCGCGGCCGGCTTCTGGATGCGGCAGATTTACTCGGGCCTCGGCGTGACCGGACTTCGGCAGCCGGTGATGTGGGCCATCTACATTACCAACTTCGTTTTCTGGGTCGGTATCGCGCACTCGGGCACCTTGATCTCAGCAGTGCTGTTTCTGTTCCGCACCAAGTGGCGCACTGCGGTTTATCGCGCCGCTGAGACGATGACTATATTTGCAGTAGCTACTGCAGGCCTCTTCCCGTTAATACATCTTGGCCGCGTGTGGTTTTTCTACTGGCTATTGCCATACCCTAATGAGCGATCCCTACAACCGGATTTTCGCTCTCCACTGGTGTGGGACGCTTTCGCAGTTAGTACCTATCTGACTATCAGCGCCTTGTTCTGGACGATGGGCCTGATTCCCGATATCGCGAACGCTCGCGAGGCCGCCACCGGCTGGCGCAAGAAGTTCTACACCGTGGCGGCGATGGGCTGGCAGGGTACCGATCGCCAGTGGCGGCACTATTCGATGGCGTACTTGCTAATGGCGGGATTAGCTACTCCGCTCGTGTTGTCGGTGCATTCAGTGGTGTCGTGGGATTTCGCGATGGCGATAAACCCCGGCTGGCACAGCACGATCTTCGCCCCATACTTCGTCGCCGGCGCGATTTTTTCCGGAGTCGCGATGGTTATCACGCTGTTGATCCCGATGCGCAGGCTGCTCGGCATCGAGGACCTGCTGACGGAATGGCATTTCGATAATCTCGCCAAGGTCGTGCTGCTGACCTCACTGGTTGTCTCCTACGCGTACATCACCGAAGCGTTCATGACCTGGTACGCGGGCGATCCGATCGAGCAGATGACGTTCCACATGCGCTACTTCGGCCCATGGGGATGGATGTACTGGGTAATGGTGTTGTGCAACTGCGTAATCCCGTTGTTGCTATTCTCGCCGCGCATCCGGGTGAACATGCGAGCGCTCTGGGTAATCACAATTTTCGTGAACATCGGGATGTGGTTCGAGCGCTTCGTGATCATCGCCGGCTCGCTGACGGCGAACTTCGAGCCCTCGCAATGGGCAGGTTTCCGTCCGTCGATCACTGAGATCATGATCACCATCGGCAGCTTTGCCTGGTTCCTGGGATTGTTCTCGCTGTTTTGCAGGTTCCTGCCGATCATCTCGATGACGGAGCTCAAGGAGGGGATCGTTTGGCTGCGCAAGGCGATCAAGATGGACCGGGTGAAGGCCGCATGAGCACGATCGAGATCATAAGTTCGTTCGGCGATGACGCTCAGTGCGCGAATGCGATCGAGGAGCTTCGCGCGGCGAAGGTCGGCGACTTCAATACGTTCTCGCCGTTCCCGAGCCACCGAATCGAACACGCGATCGGCAGGAAAAAAAGTCCGGTGCGATGGATGGTGCTGGGCGGTGGTATCACGGGCATCCTCACCGGGCTCGCGATTACGATTGGTACGACTTACGAATGGCGTCTTAACGCCGGCGGCAAGCCGCTGCTGTCGTGGCCGCCCTTCATCGTGATCTGTTTCGAGCTGATGGTTTTGTTTGGCGGGATTTCCGGCTTCCTGGGAGTGCTGATGATGTCGGGAATTCCCGCGACCGAGATTGCACCCGGTTACGACGGGCGTTTCGGCGAGGATCGCTTCGGCCTGGTGGTCCGATGCGAGGAGACGGAAGCGGAACGGGTCGAGTCGATGCTCAAGGAATCGGGCGCGGAAGAAGTCGTCCGTGAAGGTATCTAGCAGAGGCCGATGAGCACCAGTCTTCAACGAGCGCATCGCGAGCCGGCACGACCGCGACCGATACAGTCGGTGGTCGGCAACACTACGCAGAAGGTCGCGACCGCGATGATTGTGCTGGGTGCGGCAGACTTCGCAGTTGCGCTGACGCGAGGCGCCGCCGCGATCGCATGGCAGGCCTATCTCGTCAATCTGCTGTTTTTTCTTGGCGTGGCGCAGGGTGCCGTGGCCGCCTCCGCAGGATTTTATCTGACGCAGGCAAAGTGGGGCGGTTCGACGCCGTATCGCCTCGGCGAGGCGTTCGCGCCGTTTCTATGGGTGGGATTTTTTCTGTTCTTTGGATTGTACTTCGGCCGCGCCGAGATTTTCCCGTGGGTTACGCATCCGATACCGCAGAAAGCCGCCTGGCTGAACATTCCGTTTCTCTTTGCGCGCGACGGAATCGGGCTGGGCGTGATGGCTGCGGCGAGCTTCGCCTTCATCCGCGTCTCGCGCAGTGACGATGCGCGCGCGTGGGCGATTGCGACCGACGACATCGAGCTGCCGCCGCATTCGATTCGAGTATTCGCGCCGCTGGTCGGCGTCCTGTTCGCGCTGGTCTATACTTTGATCTCGTTCGATCTGGTCATGTCGCTCGCGCCGGTTTGGCGCAGCACTCTTTTCGGCTGGTACTTTTTCGCTGGCGCCTTCTGGAGTGGATTGACCGCGATGGTTCTGACGGCGGTCGTGCTGCGCGGCGGCCTCGGCGATCACAACCTCTTCACCAATCCGATCGTGATGCACGACTTCGGCAAAATGGTATTCGCGTTCTCGGTCTTCTGGGTATATCTCGTCTTCGCGCAGTACATCGTGATCTGGTACGGCGACTTGCCGGTCGAAACGTTTTTTATCGTGCAACGGGTACATCACATGCCGTGGTCGCCGCTGTCGGTGGCGTGCGTGGTTTTGATCTGGCTGATTCCGTTCACTGCACTGATGAGCGTGCGCTCAAAGAAGACTCCGTTGATCCTCGGCACCGTGGCGGGACTCGGCCTCGTGGGGATGTGGCTCGAGCGCTACGTGCTGGTGGTTCCGTCGTTGTCGCTCGACGCTATCCCATTCGGTCTGACGCAGTTTTTCATCACGATCGGTTTCATCGGCGCGTTTCTTATCTCGGCAGTGCCGGGACTCAACCGCGTCGCGCAAGCCGCGACCTCGGGCGAACCGGTTGGAGACGACGAGGAATGACTACGCGTGGCTCAAATAGGTATTCGATCGCCTCGATAGCTATGCGAGTGGCTATTGCACTGGCTATTGCGGGATGCTCAGAGAAAGACCGGCCGATGACGACGCTCGCGCCGAAATCGGACCTCGCGCAGTGGATCCAGAGCCTCTATATCGATGTGACTATTTGGGACGCGATCATTTTGGCGATCGTGATTGGCGCGTTCATCCTCGCAGTATTCGTCTTCTCTTCACGGGTAGGCGAAGCGGCACCCGCCTCGACCGCGTCGTCCGACCTGGGCCTGGAAATCGCGTGGACGCTCGGCCCCACGCTCGTGCTCCTGATGATCTCGGTGCCGACGATACGCACGATCTTTCGATCGCAGCCGGCGCACGCACCCACGGGCGCGCTGGAGATCAAAGTGGTCGCGCATCAGTGGTGGTGGGAATTCGACTACCCCGACGGCGTGAAGACCAGCAACGAAATGCATATCCCCGTCAACCGGCCGATTCGCCTGTCGCTGGAATCCGCCGACATCATTCACAGCTTCTGGGTGCCGCAACTCGGCGGCAAACGCGACGTGG
Source organism: Binatus sp. (SeqCode) (assembly GCA_050010075.1). Classification (GTDB taxonomy): domain Bacteria; phylum Desulfobacterota; class Binatia; order Binatales; family Binataceae; genus Binatus. The sequence continues at coordinate 32,649 of JBEKLS010000058.1, forward strand.
TGCCCGGCCAGATCAACGAGCTGACGTTCGTCGCGACGGTGCCCGGAATGTATCCGGGGCAGTGCGCGGAGTTCTGCGGCCTGTCGCATGCGAATATGCGCTTTCGGACGTTCGTCGACACGCCGGATGATTTCGCCAAGTGGGAGAGCGCGCAGCTCGCAGGGCCGGTCGTAGTTCCCGCGGGCGATCAGCTGGCGTCCGATGGCGCCAAAGTCTTCGCCGACAGTCCGTGCACGACTTGCCACATGATCCAGGGAATTTCCAAGGGGTATATCGGACCCGACCTGACGCATTTCGGCAGTCGCACGACGCTGGCCGCCGGAGTGCTGCAGAACACGCCCGACAACGTCGCCAAGTGGATCGAAAATCCGCAGGAGATCAAACCGGGCGCGAACATGCCGGCGCTGCTGCTGCCGGGGCCGAAGCTGAACGCGTTGGTCGCCTATCTCGAGAGTCTCAAATAGGGAGCGTCGAATGGCAGCGCAACCGAAACCATTCCCGGTGCATGAGCCGAGTTACCTCGAAGGTGGCGGCGTAGTCGGATGGCTGACGACGATCGATCACAAGCGCGTCGCCGTGATGTATCTCGCCAGCGCGCTGTTCTTCATGGCCTTCGGCGGGCTCGAGGCGATGGCGATTCGCGTCCAGCTCTGGCGTCCAGACAATCACGCGCTGTCGGCGGCGACCTACAACGCGTTCTTCACGATGCACGGGACGACGATGATCTTCCTGGTTGTGATGCCGCTGTTGCTCGGATTTTTGGGCAACTTTCTGATCCCGCTGCAGATAGGCGCGCGCGACGTAGCGTTTCCACGGCTCAATGCGTTGAGCTTCTGGCTCGCTCTGGTGGCGGGAATCCTGCTGCATCTCGGCTGGATTCGCGGCGGCCTTCCCGATGCGGGATGGTTCGGCTACGCCAACCTGACCGAGCGCTATTTCACGCCCGGCCTCGCGATCGATTGGTGGGTGATAGGGCTGCTGGTCTCGGGCACCTCGACCGTCCTCACGGGCCTGAACTTCCTGACGACGATCATCGCGATGCGCGGGCCGGGCATGACCTACATGCGCATGCCGATGTTCATGTGGTCGCTGCTGGTCACGTCGATCCTCATTCTGATCGCGTTTCCGGCGCTGACTATCGGCCTCATCTTTCTGCTCTTCGATCGTTTTTTCGACACGCACTTTTACATCGCGTCGGCCGGCGCCACGCCAATCCTGTGGCAGCATCTGTTCTGGCTCTTCGGCCACCCCGAAGTCTACATCATGGCGCTGCCCGCCTTCGGCATCATCTCGGAAGTCGTGCCGACCTTCTCGCGCAAGCCGCTGTTCGGCTATCCGATGATGGCGTATTCGATTTGCCTCATCGCATTCCTGTCGTACGGCGTCTGGGGACATCACATGTTCGCGACGGGAATGGGCCCGGTCGCGGATTCGGCGTTCGCGATCACCTCGATGCTGATCGCGATTCCCACCGGCGTGAAAATCTTCAGCTGGATCGCGACCGTCTGGGGCGGCTCGTTGCGCATGACGACCGCATTTTATTTCGCGCTCGGCATGATCCTCGAGTTCACCATCGGCGGACTCAGCGGCATCATGCACGCCTCGGCGCCGATCGATCTCCAGCAGACCGATTCGTACTTCGTCGTCGCGCATTTTCACTACGTGCTGTTCGGCGGCGTGATGTTCTCGATCCTGTCGGCATTCTACTACTGGTGGCCAAAGATCACCGGTCACATGCTCGGCGAGCGGCTGGGCAAGTGGCATTTCTGGCTGACGGTGGTCGGCTTCAACATGACGTTTTTCCCGATGCATATTCTCGGGATGTGGGGCATGCCGCGGCGCACCTACACCTACGGCGCCGACATGGGCTGGACGCATATCAACCAGCTCGAAACGGTTGGCGCATTCATTCTCGGCATCGCGTTCCTGCTCTTCTACATCAACATTTTCAAAAGCGTGATCTTCGGCGAGCCGGCGCCCGCCGATCCATGGGACGGCCGCAGCCTCGAATGGTCGACGCCGTCGCCGCCGCCCGCTTACAACTTTGCGAAGATCCCCGGCGTTGCTGCTTACATGTCGGGGCAGGCGCCCGCACAGCCGCAGACGGCTGAGCCCGCCGATGTCGATCACATCCACATGCCCGCGCCTTCGATCTTCCCGCTGGTGCTCAGTCTCGGCGTTGGCATGATGGGTCTCGGTCTCATCATCGACTGGTATCGCATCGTGATTATGGGCGCGGTGGTCGTGGTCCTGTCGATTATCGGGATGGGATTCGAGTATGCGAACTATGGCGAGGAATCGCACGATCCCGAGCACGCACCGTCCTCGGGCGGCATCGACGTGCGCAAAATCGGTATCTGGTCGTTCATCGGCTCCGAGTGCGTATTCTTCGCGAGCCTCATCTCGACCTTCATCGTTTACAAGGCGCGCAGCATCAGCGGCCCCGGTCCCGAGATTCTCAACATCCCGCTCACCTCGTTCAGCACTTTCATCCTGCTGATGAGTTCGCTGCTGATGGTGCTGGCGCTCGCGGCGACGCAGCGCGG
>JBEKLS010000059.1:0-21779 GCA_050010075.1 Binatus sp. (SeqCode)
AGGCGCCGGACTACCGACCGTTCTTCAAGGAATTGACGGCCGCTGCGGCGCGGCGCAGGAAGGTTTGCGTCTGCGATTTCGAATTGATCGGCAGGCGCACGTAGTCGTCACCGACTTTCAGGTCGGCGAAGAATCCGGCGGGGTCTTCGTGGAAATGCAGAAAGCCGATCGATCGGCAGGAGAACGATCCGCGCTTTTTCTCCCGGACTCCATCGATCCGCCGAATCTCCTCGAGAATCGGTTCGAGCTGATCGAGCGCCTCGGATCCCGCGTGTTTCATTGCTAACAATCTCCGCCGAGTGACTATAGCAAGTAGCTATCTACGAGGTTCCCAGCTCGATTACGTAGCCATCAGGATCGGTGAGGTAGGCGTACAGGACGCCGGGTGCATGTTGGCCGCGGCTTTGCAGCTCGCCGCCCGCGCTTGCGACCTGCCGAATCACTTCATCGAGGTTGTTCTTTCCGATCGAGAAGCCGAAATGCGAGACTCCACCGCCTGCGATCGGTTCGTCAGCCTTGACCTGGCATAGGGTAATCGTCTCGTCGACGCCCGGCGAGTGAAGAAATACCAGCTTCTTCCCTTCCCAGAACTTGACCTCGAGCCCGAACGCATCCTGGTAGAATTTGAGCGAGCGGCCGATGTCCCTGACGTTGAGATTAATGTGCCTTAATCCGCGCGCTTTGATCATCGCGATGCCCTCCTGACAGGGGACTGGCTATTCGAGTGACTATCTACGATTCGCGTTTCAGTGACTACATGCCCTGCTGCTGGGCGTGGCAGTCGGAGCAGATTCCGTACAGTTCCATCTTGTGCCGGGTGAGAGTCACACCGAGATCGCGCGCGACGATGTTCTGCATGCGCTCGATGGCGGCGTTCTCGAACTCGATGATGCGGCCGCATCGCTCGCAGATGAAGTGATCGTGATGACGCTCGCCGACGGCCTCGTAACGCGCCTGGCCCTCGTCGAAATGGCGCTCGTACAGCAGCGCGCATTCCTTGAGCAGCCGCAGCGTGCGGTAAATCGTCGCATAGCCGACGTGCGGGTTGATTTTCTTGACCTCCGCGTACAGTTCCTCGGCGCTGATATGATGGCCATGCTCGAAGAATACGCGCGCGATGTCGTCGCGCTGGCCGGTGGACTTGAGCCCGCGCTCTTTGAGCCGGGCATGGAAGGTGAGCATCCGCTGTTCCGCGCTGATCGCAGGCTTGCGATCGATCACGGTGTGACCGGTATGACCAGTCGATGCGGTTTCGCCGGGGCGCGGCATCTCAGTACTCAGGGGGTGGCGTCTCCGAGGTGAACGACGCGGCGCGCCGCCGGTGACAGGTACAGGGCTTCGAGATCGCGCGAGCGCAGCGCTTCGGCGATCACTTCGAGCTGCTCGGCGGCCGGCTGATCGCGATCGATGATGACGAGGTTCTTGTCGCGCAAGCGGCAGGCGCCCCCGCGCGTGCGGTAGCCGATTTCGCGCATGATCTTTTCGCGGCGGACCTCGAGCCCGACGCGCTGCGCCGCCTCGGCCAGCTCGTCCACGATTCTCATCATCCGCGTCTCGCTGAGTTCGCTCATATCAACGGCATCCCTGCGCGATCATTGAGTTGCCGGCGGCGCCCCTCTTGAGGCACAACCGCGCGGCGTGTTATCGCGGTAGCTGACGCGGAGGTCCACCGCTTGATCAAGAAAATCCTCATCGGCCTCGATGCCTCCGATCATTCCAAAAACGCGCAGCAATACGGTTTCTATTTCGCGCGAATCTTCAATGCGTCTCTGATCGGATTGCATGTCGTCGATATCGTGTCGATCGAAGGCTCCTTTTTTCATGATATATCAGGTTCGCTCGGTCTGGAACCCTACCTGGATTTCTCGTCCAAGATGCGCGAGGTGCTGACTGCGCGCGGCCGGGCCGTGCTCGACGAATTTGCCGCGTCGGCGAAGCGCGAGAACCTGGCGGTCGAGACCGTGCTCGACATGGGAATAGTAGCCAACCAGCTTTGCGACCGCGCGCGCAGCGCCGACCTCGTGATGATCGGTCATCGCGGGGTCAACGAGAAATTCTCGACCGGGCTGCTCGGATCGACGGCGGAAAGCGTCGCGCGCAAATCTCCGCGCCAGTTGTTTATCTCGCCGAATAAATTTCGCGAGGTCAAACGTCCCGTGCTGGCATACGACGGCAGCGAACGCGCGTCGCGCGCGATGCGATCGGCGGCGGAAGTCGCCAACGGCCTCGGCGTTCCGGTAACCGTCGTCACCTGCTCGCGCGATCCCAAGCTTGGCGAGCGCACCCTGGCCGAGGCGCGCACCTACTTCGAGAACTACACGCCGAAGGCCGAATTCAAGCTGCTGCAGGGGCACGCCAACGAGGAAATCGTCAAGTTCCTCAAGGAGCATGACGCCGACCTGCTGTTCATCGGCGCGTACGGGCACAGCCGGATCATCGAGATGGTGCTGGGATCGACGACCGAGTACGTGCTGCGCAACTCGCCATGCCCGGTGTTCCTCGCCCGCTAGCTTTTCGCGGCTTCGACCTCGTCTGATGAAGCAGAATATTTACGACGATCAGAAATTCTTCGAAGGCTATAGCCAATTGCGGCGCCACGAGAGCGGCCTCAACGCCGCGGTCGATCAGCCGGCGATGCGCGCGCTGCTGCCGCCGCTGGCGAACAAGCGCGTGCTCGATCTCGGCTGCGGCTTCGGCAAAATGTGCCGTTACGCAATCGACCAGGGCGCCGCGAGCGTGGTCGGCGTCGACCTCTCGGCCAAAATGCTGGCGAAGGCGCGCGAGGATACCGCTGACGCGCGCATCAGCTACGTTCAGTCCGCGCTCGAGGATCTTGCTTTCGCGCCGGCCAGCTTCGACCTCGTGGTGAGTTCGCTGGCGCTCCATTATGTCGAGCGCTTCGACCTGCTGTGCGCGAACGTAAAATCATGGCTCGTCAGCGGCGGCGCGTTCGTGTTCTCGGTCGAGCACCCGATGGTCACCGCGTTTCCCGTCGGCAGCTACCTCGACCTGAAAGGTGAAAAGCTGCACTGGCCTATCGACGACTACAAACACGAGGGCATCCGGCACACGCAGTGGTTCGTCGACGACGTCATCAAGTATCATCGCAGCGTCGAGACCTACGTAAACACGCTGATAGACAAGGGTTTTAGCATTGTGCGGCTGGTCGAGCCGGTGGCGACGGCGGAGGCGATTCGCGAGCGCCCCGAGCTGAGCGAGGAGAGCCGGCGGCCGACATTTATGATGATGTCGGCGCGATCGTAGCTATGCCTGGGGCTCCTCGGCGCGCTGGCGGATAAAGCGTCCGAGCAACAAGCGCATCGATTCGACCGGCTGTATCCCGATCATCGGAAAGTCGCCCAGGATAAAGGTCGGGTAGCCGAGCGCGGAAAACTCGTCGGCCTCGCGCTTATGATCGGCGAGGCGCGCAGACATCGCATCGCTGTCGATTGCAGCGCGGAACTTCGCGCGATCGAGGCCGGCGCGATGGGCAATTGCGTCGAGTACTTTAGGATCGGCGATATTTTCGCCGTCGTCGAACGCCGCACGAAAGACCGCGTCGTGGTACGCGGCGAAAACGCCGGCGTCGCGCGCGATCTCGGATCCCTGCAGCGCGGCCGACGAATCGATCCAGTTTGACGGCGGCGCGACGCGAACGCCCGTCTCGGCCGCGACGAACAGCACTTTTTGCCGCTCGCGCTCGCCCAGCACGCGGCCCGGCTTGGCGCGAAAATCGCGCATCGCGATCGGCACGCCTTTCCACAGCGCCTCGAAACCGAGTTCGTCCTCGAGCGGCGTGACGATTCGCCACGCGATGTAGCAAAGGGTCGAGGCGTAGTCGAAGTAGATGGGAATCCGCAGCCGGCTCATATCTGACACCGATCATCTCCCGTTCGCGCCGCTGCCGCAATTGGCGCTTGCGTGACTCGCGCGCCGCGCACATTCTTGAATCACAATGGCTTCAAACCGTCGTCCAGTACTCAAACTAGGTGTCGTTGATTTCGGCGTCGAGACCGCGACGCTGCCCGGCGGCATGCAGATCGACCTGCCTGTCATCCGTCACCCCGGCGCGAGCGCGATCGTCGCGCTTTATCCCAACATGACCATCGCGATGCTGCGCCAGTACCGCCATACGATCGGCGGCTGGATGCGCGAGATCCCCGCGGGATGCCGCAACGCCGGCGAGGATCCGCTCACATGCGCACGGCGCGAGCTCGGCGAAGAGGCGCGGGTCGCGGCGGCGCGATGGGATCACCTGGGCTCGATCATCACGGTGCCGAGTTTCTGCGACGAGCGGATCGAACTCTATCTCGCGCGCGACTTGTCGGAGGGAACCGGCACGCTCGATCAAGATGAGGTGCTGACTGTCAGCCGCGTGCCGTTCGACGAAACCTTCGCGATGATCCGCCGCGGCGAAATCGTCGACGCGAAATCAATCGCCGCGCTGTATCGCGCACGCGACTTTCTCGAACTGGAGCATCGCGGCTGAGGAGGTCCGATCGTGCCAATCGAAGTTCTGGGGATCGAGCATATCGATCTGACGGTGAACGCTGTCGCGCGCTCGCGCGCATATTTCGACAAGGTGCTCGGCGAACTCGGTTTCCGGAAGTACGAGGGCAGCGATTACATCGCCTGGACCAGCGCGCAAATGACGATCGCGATTCGTGACGCGTCCAACGCGAATCGGGACGCGCGCTTCGATCGCTATCGGGTTGGACTTCATCATTTGGCGTTTCGCGCGCGCTCGCGTGCCGATGTCGACTCGTTCCATCGTTTCCTCGAACGGGAAAAGATCGAGGTGCTCGATGCTCCCGCGGAGTATCCGCAGTACGGCAAAGGCTACTATGCAGTCTTCTTCAGCGATCCGGAGGGGATGAAGCTCGAACTCGTGCACCATCCGTGGGGTTACTGGCGCAAGGTGCAGACCGAAGGACACGACCCGCGCCCTCGGTATGAATCGAAGTAGCAGCCGGCGACCGGATTGCCGGTGATCCGCGCGGTCAATTCAAATCTGCCGGCAGCCGCGCTTACCGGCGCATCCATCGCTCGTGTGCGGCGCGCATCGCGCCGCACTGCGGCTACTGGATTACTACTTCGTCCGGAAACAGAAACGTGGTGGCGCCGTCGTCGAATTGCACCAGGTACATGCGCCGATCCAGGTTATTTACCTCGCGGATGATCCGTGGCTGTTCGCTGAAACGGCTGCGCCCTTCATGGTCGCGCACCGGCTTCTGCAACTTGCAATGTTTCCCGATCAGTACTTCACTATTTACGCTGGTCATCATATTTTTACCCCTCCACGACCTCCCTGTACGTCATGCTTCCTCATCCTCACTGACATTCTAGCAAGCTTCGGGCCTGATATTTAGACGTCCATGGAACAATTTTGTTTAGTTATTTTAGCTCCAGGGAAACCCCCGCGAATCAATGATTTCTCTGTTCCGCGTCCGGATTCGCCGATTTTCGCTCCCCTCTCGATACCCGATTTGAGAAGATACGATGCCGGAATACAGGCACTTTTTGACAAATTTGCGTCGTGATGTTCAGCTAGAGGCGGAAAAAGCAAATCGCGAAGATTCGCGCTTTAGATAATTTCCCATAACTCAGTGTAGATCGGGAAAAATTACTCGTTATGCCGACAATTTATCCTCTCGTCATGGGCCGTCGCGCGATGCTCGCCACGGAGCACTATCTTTCCGCCTCCGCCGGTGCGCGAATCTTCGCCCTCGGCGGCAATGCTATCGACGCTGCCGTCGCTGCCACTTTCGTTGAGGGCGTCGTCAATCCGCATATGCACACGATTGGTGGCGAGGCGCCGATGCTGATTTATTCGGCATCTGCCCGCCGCGTCGTCTCAATCAACGGCAACATGACGGCGCCGGCACGTGCGACTATCGCCCACTTCCGCGCGTTGGGAATCGAGCTGATCCCCGGCGCCGGCCTGCTCGCAGCAGGCGTCCCGGCGGCCCTCGACGCGCTCGTCACTGCGCAGCGGGATTTCGGCACCAGGTCGCTCGCCGACGTGCTCGAGCCCGCGCTGCAGCTTGCCGCCGACGGTTTTCCGATGCACGAAGGGCTGTCCGGCTATCCCGACCTGGGCGACGAAGCTGCCGGAAGTGCGGGCGCGTCGATTCGCAGTCATGCGCAAAGGTTTCTTACAAAGTGGCCGTCTACGGGACGCGTTTATCTACCCGATGGCAAAGTTCCGCGCCCCGGCAGCGTGCTCAAGAATCCCGCGCTCGCAAATTTTTTCACGAGCCTGCTCGATGCGGAATCGGCGGCGAAAAATCGCGGGCGCGCGGCCGGACTCGACGCCGCGCGCGATCGGTTCTATCGCGGCGACATCGCGCGCGACATCGTCGCATGGTCCGACGCCAACGGCGGCCTGCTCGCCGCCTCGGATCTCGAGCGCTTCACGACGCGGGTCGAATCGCCCGCGAGCGCGGAGTATCGCGGCGTCACCGTCTTCAAGTGCGGGCCATGGTCGCAGGGTCCCGTCTTCCTGCAACAGCTCAAACTGCTCGAGGGCTTCGACCTCGCCGCGATGGGCCACAATTCCGCCGACTACATTCATAGCGTCGTCGAGGCCGCCAAGCTCTCGTTCGCCGATCGCGAGGCCTATTACGCCGATCCTGAGTTCGTCGACGTTCCGCTCGCCGGCCTGCTGAGCGATCGTTACGCCGCACTTCGCCGCGAGCTTATCGACTCGGCGCACGCTTCGATGGATCAGCGGCCCGGCGATCCGATTGCGATGCGTGCGTTGCGCGACGGCGCCCCAGCCGAGGCGCGGCCATGGGGTGGAGGCACGATTCACGTCACCGCTGCGGACCGCGACGGCAACATGATCGCCGTCACCGCCAGCGGCGGATGGATTCCCAGCTCGCCGGTGATCGACGCGCTCGGCTTTCCGCTCGGATCGCGGATGCAGACCTTCTATCTCGACGAGCGTCATCCCAACGCACTCGCGCCCGGCAAGCGCCCGCGCACGACGCTGTCGCCGTCGCTCGCGATGGTGAACGGCGAGCCGTACCTGGCGTTCGGCACGCCCGGCGGCGATCAGCAGGATCAATGGACGCTGCAATTTTTTCTGAACGTGGTGGACTTCGGGATGGACCTGCAGGAGGCAATCGAGGCGCCCAAGTTTTCGACCCCGCATTTTCCTTCGACCTTCTATCCGCACGACAGCCACCCCGGCGTCGTGCGCGTCGAGGATCGAATCGCCGCAAGCGTGCGCGACGCGCTCGCCGCGCGCGGCCATAAGATAGTGGCATGTGCGCCATGGTCCGAAGGCCGCGTGCTGGGAGTGCAAATCAACACGAAAACCGGCGTACTCTCGGGCGGCGCCGATCCCCGCGGCCAGGCCATCCCGGTGGTGCCCGCGCAAGTGATCGGCTGGTAGCTCCCAATCGCCTCTCCCTATCAGGGAGAGGCCGCCGCGCGTCCGCGCGTGGCGGATGAGGGTCCGAATTTTCCGAAGTTCAGAATGTCCGCTGATGCGAACAGGCCCGTGAAGATCGACACCGCCAAAATCGTTGACCTTACTTACGCCTTCGACGCTTCGACTATTTACTGGCCAACCGAGAAAGGCTTCGTCCTCGAGTTCGAGAACAGCGGCGACACGCCCGAGCCTTACTTTTACGCCGCTGCAAATTATGCGGCGCCCGAGCACGGCGGCACGCATGCCGACGCGCCGAGCCATTTCAGCCGCGACGGCCTCACGCTCGACCACATCCCGCTCGCCGACTGTATCGGGCCAGCCGCGGTAATCGATTTCTCCGCGCGCGCTGCCGAGGATCCTGACGCGACCCTCGACCTCGACGACATCAAGGCCTACGAAGGCGCCAACGGCCGGATTCCCGACGGTGCGATCGTCGTCGCGCGCTCCGGATGGGGCAAATATTATCCCGATAAGCGGCGCTACATGGGCACCGACGAGCCCGATGACATTGCGGGCCTGCGCTTTCCGGGTTATTCAGCAGCGGCGGTGGATTTCATTTTGAAGAATCGCAAGGTTGCCGCAATCGCGATCGATACCGCCAGCATCGACCCGGGCAACTCTAAGGATTTCCCGGTGCATCGGCTATGGCTCGGCGCCAACAAGCCGGGTTTTGAAAATGTCGCCAACGCGGAAAAGCTGCCGGGCAAAGGCGCGACGATATTTTGCATCCCGATGAAGATCGGCAACGGCAGCGGCGGGCCGACCCGGATTTTCGCCGTAGTGCCGTGATGGTTGCGGTAACCCTCGAAGATGAATATTCGTTTATGGCGTCGGGTTAGGAAATCGGTAAAATTTCCGGTGAAGCGTGAATGTTCGATATGGTTGATCGCCCGCGCATAAGGTAGAAAACTAGCGTCGGAAAAGAGAGACACCCCCCGCTGCGGCTGGGAAAATACCGAGCCGTCGCGGGCATGAAAACTGCTCATCAGTCTAAGGAGGATGCTCGTGCGGACAAATGTGGCTTCGTTAATTAAGGGTCTGTGCGTGGCGATTGCGATCGTGACTGTCGTGGGATGCTCTGGTGAGCCGCTCTCGACCCGTGAGAAGGGCACGTTCATCGGCACCGGCGTCGGGGCCGCAACTGGCGCGATAATCGGCGCCGCGGTCGGCAATCCGTTGGCTGGTGCGGCTATCGGCGGCGGTATCGGCGCGTTGGGTGGCTATGCGGTCGGCAATGAAATGCAGAATCGGGAAAATGAAAATGCTCAGACCCAGGCGCAGATCAGCAATCAGCAACGGCAGATCCAGAGCCAGCAACAGCAGATTCAGCAGTTGAAGAGTCAGAGCGAAACCGAATAGCGGGCGGGCGACGGCTATGCGAATACACGCAATCGCAACGGCCGCAATGGCTTTGGCCGCCCTGGTTCTGATTGCAGGATGCACCGGCGACCCGATGTCCACGCGTGAAGAGGGTACCCTGGGCGGCGCGGGTATCGGCGCTGCCACCGGCGCAATTATCGGCGCTGCGGTCGGCGCGCCGCTGGCAGGCGCCGCGATAGGAGCGGCAGCCGGCGGTGTGGGCGGCTTCGCGGTCGGCAATGCGATGCAGAATCAGCAGAACGCCAACCAGCAGACACAGGCCCAGATTCAGCAGCAACAACAACAATTGGAAGAGCAACGTCAGCAGATCCAACAATTGAAGGGACAACAGGAAACCGAATAGCTCGGCTGACGTATACACTCATTGGAAGATGGAGGTTCTCATTATGCGCAAAAGTATGGCAGCACTCATGAGTCTGGCGCTGGCGGGAACTCTCGTTCTTGCAGGATGCACGGGGCAGCCGCTCTCCACGCGTGAAGAAGGCACCCTCGGCGGTACTGCGTTGGGCGCAGGTGGCGGCGCGATTGTCGGGGCGGCGGTGGGCCATCCTCTGGCCGGCGCTGCGATCGGCGGTCTTCTGGGCGGTGGTACCGGCTACGTAGTCGGCAATTCGATGCAGAACACGCAGGACGCCAACGCACAGACCCAGCAGCAGGTCGAGCAGCAACAGCAAGAGATCGAGAATCAACGCCAGGAAATCCAGCAGATGAAGTCGCAATCGGAAACTGAATAGTCAGACCGCGCGACCAGAAGAAAAAAAGAGCGGCGCCAAACAAGGCGTCGCTCTTTTCGTTTGCGCGTCTCCTCGCCCTGCAAGGAGACGCGAGGGATTGCATACCTCTCCCCCCGGGAGAGGACGGCGCGCTTCGCGCGCCAGGTGAGGGCGCCAGCATTCAGCTCGATTTCAGCATAGGAGTCTTAGTGGGGCGGGCCGCCGTGCCCGCCGCTGACTTTGTGCGCGCGATTTACGATTCTGAATGCGTGCCTGAATTCATTCACTCAGGCTTGCACAGCTTGCATGCCCTCAGCCCCTCGTGCCGTGCGCATTTCGAATCCGCATAAATCAGCACCCGCGAGGGATCCGCGCGCATCCCCGCCGAGCAGTCCGGCCGGCAGTAGATTCCCGTGCGTCGATGCCCCATCACGGCCAGCCTCGGCAAGCGCAGGTCGCGCCCGACCTCGAATCCCTCCGCACGCAGCAACTTGATCTTGTTGTCGACGCCGCCGCCGTAGTTGCCGATGGTGCCGTCGGATCGAATGACGCGATGACACGGCACGAAGATCGGAATCGGATTCGTCGCCATCGTCGTGCCGACCGCGCGCTGGGCGTCCGGCTGTCCAATCGTCGCGGCGAGCTGGTGATAGGTGATAACGGCGCCAGGCGGGACTTTCCGCAGCGAGGTGTACGCGCGCCGCTTGAAATCGCTTTCGACCAGGCTCAAATCCAGCGGATGGTCCATCGCGCCGAAGTCGCCCTCGAACACGCGCTCGATTTCCGCTTCGATCCGGCGCGCACTCGGCTCGTTCTCGATCAGGTCGAATTTCTTGCGCAGCAGCGCGAGCGTGCGCTCGGCGCCGTCGGTCCACAGAAAGTGAATCGCCGCGATACCGCGGTCGCTCTCGGCCACCAGCAGGCGGCCGAGCTGCGACGGGATCACGCCGACGCGCGCCTGCGGCCGCCGCAGAATCTTCATCGCGCGCTCGATTCGCGGCCGCGTCTGTACGATCAATGCGTCGACCATGCGGTCGTCGAGCGGCGCGCTCTCTTTCACTTCAATTGAGCTTCGATTGCTTTTCATTTTGATTACTCTTCGAGCCTGAGTTTTTTCAGCGCCTGGTAAACGCTGGCGCGAGCGCTTTCGGCCGAGCAGTCCAGCGCCGTTGCGATTTCGGCATATTCGAGTCCCGCGAACTTGCGCATCATCAGCGCCTGCCCCTGCTTGCCTGGCAGCCGCGCGATCGATCTCTTCAAATGAAGCGCGCCTTCGGGGCTGCCGCCATTCAGATGATGCGCCGCAGGATGATCCGCTATCGCATCATCTGCCGACTCGCTCGCGATCACGCGCCCGCGGCGCATCCGATCGCGCGCCCGATTGCGGCACAGGTTCGACGCGATTCGATAAATCCACGGCCGCAATCCGTCTTCCGATTGCAGCGTCGGATACGCGCGATAGGCGCGCAGCCACGTCTCCTGGAACAAGTCCATCGCGTCCTCGCGATCGCCGGTCGAGCGCACGAGGAAGCGCATGATCTCGCGCTCCATGGTTTTGACCGCCTCTTCGAACGGCGGCGGCAACTTGAGAGTGAAGGTCGGCATCGCGTTTCAGGCCAGCGCGGCCAGCGATGTCACCAAGTACCACAGCGTGATCGATCCGAAAACCACGCCGAGGATTTCCTCGAGCAGACACGCCTGTGCAAGCCTGAGGCCGTCGCCAATTTCACGCTCTCCAACCTGCTCGGCGACTTCGCCAAACCGCGCCTCATCAATCTGGATTGTAGGTATCATTGTTTTGCTCCCTACTGACTACAACCCCGCTGGCCCTGATTTGTGAGGCGCGTGAAATCCAAGGAACAAGAAACAGTCTCAGAATGACAAATCCCAACCTCTCCTTGTCCAAGGAGAGGTCGGCGCCAACCGCAGGTGGCGCGGGGAGAGGTGGGACGCATACCGTCGCAGCTGCGCGCGGTTTTCCTTTGTACCAACTCCGGGAGTGGTGCTGCTGCCAGGCGACGGCCTCGATGCCGGGACTGTGGTTAGACGAGTCGGCGTCAATGCGTCGTCGGGCGTCCCACCTCACCCGGCGCCACCGCTGCGCGGCTTACGCCGACCTCTCCTCGGACAAGGAGAGGTTAGGATCAGGAGGGTTTCGCGGGTTGCGGAAGCCCGAACATGCGCGATGCGTTCGCGATCACGTCGGCTCCTAGAACGTTCGCGTCGACGCGGCGAAGATTTGCCAGCACTTCGAGTGTGCGAGTGACGTAGGCCGGCTCGTTGCGCTTGCCGCGATACGGCTCGGGTGCGAGATACGGCGCGTCCGTCTCGACCATCACGCGGTCGCGCGGAACGATCGCTGCGGCCTCGCGAATCGGCGCGGAATTCTTGAACGTGATGATTCCCGAGAACGAGATGCAGAAGCCGAGCGCGAGGAACTCGCGCGCCGCGTCGATGTCTCCGGTGAAGCAGTGGATCACGCCGCCGCGCGGCCCGACGCCCGTCTCGCGCACGATCTCGACCAGCTGGCGCTCCGCGTCGCGGCAATGAATGACGATTGGCAGCCCGAGTTCGGCCGCGAGCGCAAGATGCGCACGCAGTGACGCCTCCTGCGCCTCTGGCGGCGAGTGCATGTAATGGAAATCGAGCCCACTCTCGCCGATTGCGACGACCTTCTTCGATGCAGCCAGCGAGCGCAACTGCGCGATTCGCTCGGAAGTGCAGTCCTTCGCGTCATGCGGATGCACTCCGACCGCCGCAAAAACATTTTCATGGCGCTCGGCAATCTCAACGGTCAAACGATCGTTGTCGATCGGTCCGATCGCACCGACCGAGATGATCTGCGCCACCCCCGCCTCGAACGCGCGCGCGATCACATCCTCAACGTCGCCGCTAAACTTCGCGTCGGCAAGGTGGCAATGCGTATCGACAATCATTGTCATTCAGATTGAACGTCAAGCTTAAGGCGTGCTGAAGCCAAAGTCACGTCTGGCTCTGGTTCCTGAAAGTACGGCACAAGCCCAACGGATTGCAGTTGTCAGGAGCATTGACCGGAACGGATCGTGCAAATCGGCGATTGCCAAGTATAAACTCTAATTGATGCCGACAGTGGTTGCAGCGGGTTGGGCAATTCTGATCGTCTTTCTTGTTGCCTCAATCATCGTGTTTCGGGTCCGTTGGAAGTTCGCTCTGCTTCTTTTCTTTGTCGGGCCTCTTCTGGGAATGCTGGTCTATTTTCTCATTTCACTGTTCGCGCTTCAGTTGGCCGGCGAGCTCGGAGTAGTGCATTCGCGAGACTTACTGAGCTTCGCGTTCATGGTCTACGCACTTTTATTTCCTCTCGCGCTTTGTCCCAACGGTGCGTTTATCGCGGTGCTTGTTCTCATCGCAAATGTTTGGCTGGAAGGACTCTTTAAATTGGCACTCCTTCCTGCAGGCCGGAGGCTCGCTATAGGGATGATCGTTGGCGGTGCTGTGGGCGCGTTGTTCGCTGCACTCATCGTCGTTCTGGTTCTCCTCGCGCAGCAGAACAGCGAACTCGTTGAATTCGTCAGCGGTGGCGTTTTCGATCGCCTCGACTTTTCAACAGAGCTGCTGATCAGCGCCTGTACGGGGGCCGTCGATGGAACCCTCATCGTAATTCTCGGCGCGAACTGCTTCCGCCCGAGGCATCTCGATGAAGTCGTCGAAGGCGCAACGACCTAACGCTCCCAACACCATCAGGGGCGCGCTTTCTTGTCGATGCGCGGGAACAGCGGCGTCGTCGGATTTACGCGATGCCCCGGCGCGATGCCTTCGCCGTACGGCGCGCGTGCGAGGTTCTCATCGACGTTGAGCAGGCCGAGAATCTTTTTCGACGCTACCGGCATGAACGGCTCGAGGCTGTCGGCGACGACGCGCAATCCTTCGACCAGGTTGGCAAGAATCTGCGCAACGCGCGGCAGCTGGTCCGCATCTTTGGCGAGCGTGAACGGCGAGGTCGCGACGATATATTTGTTAGCGGCGTCGAGCGCCTGCCAGATGGCTTCCAGCGCGCGATTGAACGCGAGTTCCTCGACCAGCGGCGCGATGCGCGACTGCAGCGACGCGAACGTCTCGGCGAGCGCAACGTCAAGCGTATCGCTGCCCGCTCCAGGAGCCGCGGTGATCGCGCCTTCGAAGTATCGCGCCGCCATCGAGAGCACCCGGCTCGTCAGGTTGCCGAGGTCGTTGGCCAGGTCCGAGTTGTAGCGATCGATCACCCGCTCTTCGCTGAAGTCGCCGTCGAGGCCGTAGGTGAATTCGCGCAGGATGAAGAAGCGCAACACGTCGGGGCCGATATTTTGCTGATAGGCGACCGGATCCAGCGTGCTGCCCGAGCTCTTCGACATCTTCGCACCGCCGAAATTCAAAAAGCCGTGGACGTTCAGGTGACGGTAGATCGGCAAACCGACCGCCAACAGCATCGCGGGCCAGTACACTGCGTGCGTCTTCAAGATGTCCTTGCCGATGAAATGCTCAGTGACCGGCAGGATCTCCTTCAACGACGCGTCGCTGGTATCCGGCAGCTCGCTGACATAGGCCCAGAATGCGTCGTACCAGACGTAGGTGACGTACTTGTCGTCGAACGGCAGCGTGATGCCCCAGTCGAGGCGCGCCTTGGGCCGCGAGATGCAAAGATCCTCGAGCGGGTCGTCGAGCATCCGCAGCGCCTCGTTGCGATAGCGGTCGGGGCGGATGAAGTCGGGATTTTTTTCGATGTTGCGGCGGATCGTCGCGCGATGCTTCTCGAGCTTCAGGAAGTAGTTGCCTTCCCTGATCAGCTCGACCGTCGTGTTGTGCACCGGGCATACGTTGCCCGGCAGTAATTCTTTTTCAGTATAAAAGCGCTCGCATCCGACGCAGTAGAGGCCTTCGTAGTCCTTGAAGTAGATGTCGCCGGATTCGTAGGTGCGCGCGAGCATCTTCTGCACGAACGCCTGATGCACGGGATCGGTCGTGCGCACGAAGCAGTCGTAGCTGACGTCGAGCGCGGCCCAGCCCTCGCGAAACAGCACACTGATATTGTCCGCGAACGCCTTCGGATGAAGCCCCAGGGCCTCGGCCGCGCGCTTATTTTTGTCGCCATGCTCGTCGGTGCCGGTGACGAAGGTGACGTTGGCAGCGCCGAGCTTGCGCCGCTGAAAACGCGCGAAGGCGTCGGTCGCCAGCTGTTCGTAGGCATGACCGATATGCGGCGGCCCGTTGCTGTAAGCGATCGCACTGGTGATATGGATGCGTGCAGCCATCGGCCTGATTGTATGCGAAACGTGCAGCAAGGTTCACGCGGTCACAGCGAACCGGCTGCGTGGCTGCGCCGTAGAGTGATTTAAACTAAGACGGCATGCCCTAGTATCACAGGAACGCGGAAAAGTGAACGATTGTGGTAGGATACCGACATAGGCGCACGTTTGCGCCTTTCGCGGGCGTAAACTACCCCGATTGACTCTAGCCCGGCGACGTGCGAGAGTCCGTTAAACAGCGCCAGAGTCAGTTAACTGGTGGGAAATTTGCCGACGCGGCACACAAGCCGCGGGGAGGGGTCCATGGCAGATAGGAGTCGGCGCTTTGCGCTCGGCGCAATTGCGTTATCATTTTTCTTCCTGGTGATGTCGGGCTCGGCACGTGCCGCGATTATCACGGTCGATTCACTGGCCGCGGGCAGCGTCGCGGGCAAGTGTACACTGCAGGACGCTGTCACATCGGCCAACAATCAGGCGGCAGCACCGGGCAGCGATTGCACGGCGGGCTCCGGGGACAACGACACGATAGTGTTCTCAGTCACCGGCACGATCCCGGTTGATACGACGCTCACAATTACGGACCCCACTCTCGAGATCGAGGGTCCGACAACCTCTCCCGGTATATTTCTCCTTGTCGACCTTACCGAGGCGTTTGACGCCGACAACACCACGTTCATCCTGAACAACGTGACGGTCATGAACGGTGCCGCGAGCTTCGGCGGCGCTATCCTGGGCGACAGCGACGATCTGCAGGTTAACAACTGCCTCTTTACCGATAATATTGCCGACTTCGGCGGTGCGATCTTCTTCGAGGGCGGCACTGCCGAGATAACCAACAGTACCTTCGTCAGCAACACCGCTGACGAAGAGGGCGGCGGGATTTTCGCCGATTCCGGGACGGTGTTCCTCACCAACGACACCTTCTCGGGCAACGATGCGCCAGCGGGGGAAGGCGGAAGCCTGTTCGCAGCGAGTCCCATCGACTTTAAAGCCAACATCTTCAAATCAGGCGTCTCAGGCGGAAACTGCGCCGCTAGTTCACCGACAGACCTAAGCGACGAAAGCTTCAACATTTCTACTGACAGCACTTGCAACCTCACCAGTGGCAACAGTCAAGTTAATCTCTTCCCGGGACTGGATGGGGCAGGATTGATGGCTAATGGCGGCCCGACGAACACGGTCTCGCTGGTGCTGAGCCCAAAAAGTCCGGCTATCGCCTACGACACCAACTGCACCGATCAATTCGGTCACCCGCTGCTCACCGACCAGCGGCTCTTCACGCGGCCCAACAGCCCGACCTTCTGCGACAGTGGTGCGTACGAATCTGACGGAGTTCCGGGTGCGGCCTTCGGGATCGTGGCGGGTACAGAACGGATGCAGGTAGCACGTGGCACCGCAGCCGACTCAGATGAGATCAACCTGGCGCTGACCTTCTTCGAGAATGGCGCCCCAACCTGCGGGCCAGAGGAAGACGCGCTCAACAGTGGCTTCGGGGTCGAGGTCTTTCCGGGCACCTGCGCAGATTTTGTCGCGGGCACCGAAGTACTGGATGCGATGATGACCTTCGCCACCCATACGGTTAATCACAACAGCTACGGGACGTTCGCTCAATCGTCTCCGTATCCCGTCTCGTCGAAACTGGTCGTGGTGAAACCGAGCTCGGGAGATTTCTGCGGCGAATGGAGTCTCACCCTCGAATCCTCGGGTCTCGACACTTCGAGCTTGGGCGCCGGGCCTATCGCGCTGGTGTTGCTGCAGCCGGATCTCGCGGCCAGCTGCTTCGACATCACAAACGCGATAATCGGCAGTCAGATCCCGCCGCCGCTCATTCCGGTGGTGCGGCGTGGAGTGCGCCGGGGTAGGTAAGCGTAAGCTGAAACTGCTTCCCAAGCGTCAGTGACGCGCGGGAAAGGCAACGATTGCGGGCGGGATGTCGACGGCATCCCGCCCGTTTTTTTTCGCACGGCGCCTGCTACTCGATTGACTCCTTCCTGACAAGCGGTGAGAGTTTTGTAAACCGATAGTTAATCAGCGGATCAAATTTGCAGCCGCGGCCTGAGTGCTGCTTTGGGGGGTCTATGGCGGATAGAAATTGGCGCTTTGCGCTTCGTGCGATTGCGCTGTCAACTCTGTTCCTCGTTATGTCGGGGTCTGCGCGCGCTGCCCTTATAACTGTCGACACGCTCGCGTCGGGCAGCGTGTCAGGTCACTGTACCCTGCATGACGCAGTCGCGTCGGCCAACAGTCACACGACAGCTTCCCTAAGCGATTGCGCGGCGGGAACCGGAAACGACACCATTGAATTTTCGGTCACCGGCACGATTACGGTTAACGTACTGCTGACCATCACCGACTCTGTTCTGGAGATACAGGGTCCGTCGACTGCTCCCGGCGTCATAATCAGTGGAGCGGGTGTGGGGGTGTTTGACGCCGAGAACAACACCTTCATTCTTAACGACCTGACCGTCGCCAACGGTTACGCGAGCTATGGCGGCGGCGCCATCTATGCTCAGTGCGACGATCTGCAGATTAATAACTGCCTCTTCACCAACAACACGGGCACTTACTACGGCGGCGCTATCTTCACCGATGGCCCCACGGTCGAGATAACCAACACCACCTTTGCTTTCAATAACGCTGGCTACGCCGGCGGAATCTACAACGACGGTTCGATAATCTACCTCACCAACACCACCTTCGACGGCAACAATGGGATAGGGGGCGCCCTGAACAGCAGTTCTCCTACCCTCATGAAAGGCTGCCTTTTCAAGCTGGGATCGTCGGGTGCAAACTGCAGCGGCTTTCCGGCGACGGAAAATATCGACGTCGGTTTCAACATTTCCGACGACAGCAGTTGCAACTTCACGCAGAGCACGAGTCATGTCGAGGGGACGGGGCTGGATGGGTCAGGATTGGAGAACAATGGCGGTCCGACGCAGACCGTCGCGCTTGTATCGGGCAGCCCGGCTATCGGCCTCGACACGGACTGCACCGATCAATTCGGCCACCCGGTGCTGTCCGACCAGCGGCTCTTTTTTCGGCCCAACAGCCCGACCTTCTGCGACAGTGGTGCGTACGAATTTGACGGGTTAATGAATGCTGTTTTCGGGCTCGTGCCGCATACCGAACGGCTGCAGGTAGCGCGTAGCGCCAGTCCAGACTCGGATGATATCAACCTGGCGCTGACCTTCTTCGAGAACGGCGCTCCAACCTGCGGGCCGCAGGAGGATGCGCTCAACAGTGGCTTTGGCGTCGAGGTCTTTCCGGGCACCTGCACGGATTTTGTCGCGGGCACCGAAGTACTGGATGCGATGATGACCTTCGAGACCAAAACGGTTAATCACCACAGCTACGGGACCTTCGCTCAATCGTCCCCGTATCCCGTCTCGTCGAAACTGGTCGTGGTGAAACCGAGCTCGGGAGATTTCTGCGGCGAATGGAACCTCACCCTCGAGTCCTCGGGTCTCGACACTTCGAGCCTGGGCGGCGGGCCTATCGCGCTGGTGTTGCTGCAGCCGGATCTCGCGGCCACCTGCTTCGACATCACAAACGCGATAATCGGCAGTCAGATTCCGAAGCCGCTTATCCCGATAGTGCGGCGCGGAGTGCGCCGGTAGAAGTAACGTGGCCTGAAACCGCAGTCCGCGCGTCAGTGCAGAATCGTGAAGCACCGGAATTTCTCCACCTCTCCCCCCGGGAGGTGTCACAGACACGCGGACGGCGCGCGCCGCGCGCGCCAGGTGAGGGCGCAAGCCTTCAGCTCGATGCCAGCATCGCAACTGCGCGGGCCAGCATTCAGCTCGATGCCAGCGCCCTCACCCGACGCTCGCGGACTCACGTCGACCTCTTCCGAGGGGAGAGGTATACCGCAGCCGCATCGCAGCGGCTACGCAAAGGTCTCCTTGAGTAACCCGCATTGATAAGGAAACGACGAGCTGCCGCTTCCTTTGTCATTCTGAGCGCAGCGAAGAATCCCGGATCTTTCTCGGCGCCAACAACTGCACCCTCAACCACGGATCGACCGCTGCGAACGCCGCTCGTTCTGTCTCCTCTCCCTGTAAGGGAGAGGATGAAGGTGAGGGTCCTTGTGTAGCGCGCATCTTTCGCGCGCGATTCACGATTCTGCCTCTGCCCTGGTGCTTCGCCGACGTTACGCAAAGCCCTGGAGTAGATTCGTGATCTACGGAGCGACCGCTGTCTCCTCTTCCTGCAAGAGATGCGCGGACAAAGAACAGCGCGGGCGGTCTGCCAAGATCCCGCCCGCGCCATTTCGATCGCAGTTATATCCGCGCCATCATTGAGAGTTACCGGGTTGGTTGCCCGCAGCAATTGCATCCACCAAGCCGGCCAGCGTGACGGTCTGGATTTGCACGTCGCCCGCCGGGCACACCCCTGGATTGTACATTCCGGTGATCACGAAGTTCGTGTTGACCGCGTCACCTTGATCGCTCTTGTTGCCCTTGAGCTTGATCTTGTAGGTGCAGGTTTCACCGGCCTTTAACTTTTTCTTGGTGGTCGTGCAGCTTCCGCCAACCACCGAAAAGTCCTTCGCGTCTGCCGTCTGGATTTTCTCAGACAGCTTGAGTGTTGCCGAGGGCTCGCCGTTCGTGACCATCAGCGACATCGTGACCGACCCCTTGGGCGGGACGTCACCAAAGGCGAGCGTGCCGGCAGGATTGGTGCTCATGTAAGCGAAATCCGGCGTGCATCCAGGCGTCCCCGTCGGAGTCGCGGTCGGCGTCGCCGTCGTCGTTGGAGTCGCCGTTGAGCTGGCAGTCGGGGTTGAGGTGATAGTAGCCGTCGGCGTAAGCGTCGGCGTCGCAGTGCTTGTTGCGGTTGCAGTCGCTGTCGCAGTCGCCGTAGCTGTCGCCGTCACGGTCGGTGTCGAGGTCGCAGAGGTTGACGTAGCCGTCGGCGTCGCAGTCGCAGTGCCGGTTGCGGTCGCAGTCACAGTGGGGGTAGCAGTCGTCGTCGCGGTAACGGTAGGCGTTGCGGTCGCGGACGCGGACGGAGTGGCCGTCGCCGTTGGCGTCGCGGTTGCCGAAGACCCCGCCGGGCAGAACTCGATGTTGTAGGACGGCCCCGTGCTGGCTCCTGTACTGGGCTGGCAGCTGGCGGTGCCGGCAACGTCGTCGTAGGCGTAGCTGTAGGCGGTAGGACATCCATTGTGGAAGATCTGGTAATAGTCTTCCACGGTGTTGTTGTTTCCCCCGCCTATCTGGGCAGTTTCCCAATTGTAGTTGTCTGCGAGGCAGTCTCCTGGCGCTGACCAGCTCGGGCACCCGCATGTGATACCCGTTTCCTGCGCGGTGCCGGTCAACCAACTTGGATAAATGTTCGCGTTATACGGCGACAGATTGTAGAAGTTCCCGCAGCCGTACAGATCAGTCCATGTCGCAGAGGTTCCGCTTTTGGCCGTGCAACTGCCTCCATTGCAACTGAAACCTGAAGGGCAGTCGGAGTTCTTCTTGCAGACGCATTGGTCCGAGGAACTGCAAGTCATCGTTTGCTGCGGGTCGATCTTGCCCTTCGCATTCTTCTGATGCCCAAAGGGACAATCGGAGGCCGTGGCACATTGGAACGGGACTGTCCCGCCGCAATTCAGAGTGGCCGGAGGACTCGCTTCATCGCAGGCTTTGTCGGGAGTGTAACAGCCAATGACGTTGTTTCCGTTCTTCAATTGAAGTTCAGCAGGGCAATTCCCATTGATGTTGAAGTTGCAGCCGACTCCCGGATCGCTGCAATTGGCACTTGCGTCATAAGTGCCGGGAACGCCCTGTATCGAATAGCCCACGTTAAAGCCACTGACCATGCTTATGTCGTAGTTGTCGGTTGCGCCTGGATCCGAGGGTTCCAGCAGCGTCAGTTCAGCCAAGGTTGCAGGCGGCGGCGGTCCGGTCAGGCAATCCACGTCTCCATTGCAATCGCCGGTCTGGCATGACAAGCGAGTGCCATCGTCTGACAACGTGCAGCCGGTGCGTCCCCAGAAATTGCCGCTCCATGTGATCGTGTTCCCGCATTTGCATCCACTTTCAGTCGGCAAGCAAAAGTCCCCCGGTAGGTTCTTGGGAGACTGGCTGCCGCTGCTCTCGCACGCATAGCTCGCGCAATCGGAATTCTGAGTGCAACTCGTGCCCGGCGCCGCTCCTGCCGTTGGCGCTGCCTCCGGCACGCAGATTTGAGCTTGTCCGCCATTGGGCGCCAGATCCCAGCCCGAGCCGGAAGCGGGAGTGGGTGTACTGACTGGAGTGGGCTCGTAGAAGTTGGCGAAGCACTCGTAGATGGTAACGGTTGGAGTCGCAGACGGAGATGCCATCTGCTTGAAACCCCCGTCGGTACAGGTCTGGTTCGGACCGCAATCGGGAGCGTTCACCGTGCCCGGATCGGTGCAACTGGTGACGCAAACTCCGCCGGTGTTGCAGGTGGTGCCCGTGGGGCAGCCGAAATTATCGCTATTTTTGTTGGTCGGGTCCGGACAGTTAGGAGTCCCTCCGGGCGCGGAAGAAGGATCTTCCGCGAACCAGATGTCCTCGCTGCAATTGTTGGTCATGTTGAGCGCGCGGTAGCCTGTGGGGCAGGCACTCGGCTCGGAAGCCGGCTGATTCTGCAGCGAGGGCACCGGGGTTTGTCTCGCAAGGATGCTCAGGGTTGCGCGCTCGGAGAGGTTCGAACCGGCCATCTGCGCTTCGACGCCACCGCCAACCAATATCGCCGCTGCCGCCAACAGCATCAGAAGTGCAAACACCTTGGCTCTGTTCATGTGGCTTTTTTCCCCTCCAGGCTCTCAGCGCTGCGCTAAGCTAACACAAAGTAGCAAATTTCTACTCGGTATTATCGTTCGAAGCAACGGGGTCCGAAAATTTTCACGATTTTTGGCTCCCGCTTACCGAGCAAAGTCCGTACCTGCGCGCGGTTCGGGACGCGAGGCGATCGGTTGGAGCGAGCGATTTGAAAGGAGCGGGGGTTAGCGTGTCGTGTGACGAATCA
>JBEKLS010000060.1:0-21369 GCA_050010075.1 Binatus sp. (SeqCode)
CGGCGCAGGTGGCCGTACAGATTTACAGCATGACGTCGGTGCCCGACGCGGTCGCGACTGCCGCGGCGGGCGCCGATCTGATCGGCTTGGTCGTGGCGGAGCCGGGAGTCGTCGCCGAGGCGATCGGTCCAGACGTGGCGCGCGAAATTCTGGCCGCGATTCGTCCGCGCTCGCGTGGTGTCGCGCTCTCGCTGTCCGACGACCGCGACGAGATTTGTGCGATGGTCGACGCGGTACGGCCCGACGTCCTGCACGTCGTCGCGCGCGAGATCGAGCCCGAAGACTGCGCCTGGATTCGCAAGCGTATCGCGCCTGTCATGCTTCTGCGCGCGATTGCGGTGCGCGCCGGCGAAACTCTCACCGAAGCCGACGCGCATCAGGACTGCCTCGATTACCTGATGCTAGATTCGGGCGCGAAAGGACCGCCGTACGCGGGCGCGACCGGTGAGACTCACGACTGGTCTATCAGCCGCACGGTAGTCGAGCGCTCGCGCATTCCGGTGATCCTCGCAGGCGGACTTTCCTCCGACAACGTCGCCGACGCGATCGCGACCGTGCGGCCGTGGGGCGTCGATTCGTTCACGCACACCGACGTTCCCGGCAATCGCGGAAAAAAGGATCCAGCCCGCGTGCGCGCATTCGTCGCCGCCGCCACACGAGCGTTCGCAGAAAATCTGAAAACCTGAATCCGGAGGATGCGATGAATCGCAAGCAGCTCAGACTTTCAGCCGCGCTGATCGTTCTGCTCGCGTCAAACGCTTACGCGGTTTACCTCTACGGCTATATCGGGTTCTTCCGCACGGTCCTGGCGAATTTCGCCGGCGTCGCGACCTTCGTCGATCTAATCATCGCGCTCGTTCTCATCCTCGCCTGGATGGGCGACGACGCCCGCCGCCGCAACGTCTCCGCGATTCCGTATCTGGTGCTGACGATCGCGCTCGGCAGCGTCGGCCCGCTGGTCTACCTGATTCGCCGCGCCAGCGATCCAACCGCTCGCGCCGAATCGCTGGCGCCGAGCGCCGCGCGCACCTAGGCGCCTTTGCTCGCCAGCAGTGCGGCGGCTTGCTTCTCGACCCGCGTGCCCTTGAAAAAGTTCGGGTTCGCCTCGCCCCAGAAGCGCACCGGATTGACGAACATGAAATCGCGGAAGTCGTCATCCGTGATCAGCCCGTCTTCAACCATCTCGTACGCCTCGGGCACGACGTCTTTCATGTCCGGCACGTCGAAATGTCCGATGTCCGAGCCGAACAGCACGTTCATTTTCGCGCCATATGGATTCGCTTTGCGGTTGAACGCGTACGCGTTGAGCGGATCATCGGCTTCGCAGCCGAAGTAAAAATTGTCGACGAACAAGTCGCGGATGTCTTCGCCGCGCTTGATGCGGCACGCCGCGTAATCGTCGAGCTCGCGAAGTCCGCCAGTGGCGCCCGTTTGGTCGCGCTCGAGAATCCCCTCGAGGTTGCCCGCTTTCTGCTCGATCTTGCCCTCTACCCATTTCCCGCCGTACTCGCGGATGAGTTGCGTGAGCATCTCGCGATTCAGGTTCGCCGGATTCACTTCCTCGAGCGCCTCGCGATTGCGCTTCTTCCAATGGCCGATCAGGTCGCAGTAGAGCGCGCACGCCCAGCCGACGCCGCCCTCGAGGAATCCCATCTTGAGTTGCGGGAACCGCCGCGTGACGCCGCCAAGAAAAATCGCCTTGCAGACTGCCTCGCTCGCGGCGGCGAAATGACCGATGTGATTGTAAACGAAGTTGCTCGGCGAATTGCGCAGCCCGATCCCGCGCGAGCCCGAATGAAACGTCGGCGAGATTCCCAGCTCGACGCATTTCGCCCACACCGGATCGTAGTTGTACTCGCTGTCGAGTCCGAGCATGTCGTACCACGTCGCGTAGCGCGCCGCGTCCGGCGACTTCGCCGCTACGGCCGGTATCTCACGGCGCACCATGCTCGCCATCATCACGACTTTCAGCCCGAGTTCCTTCACCACGTACTCGAGTTCGGCGCAGGCCTCCTCCGGCGTGTGCATCGGGATCACGGCCGCGGGCGTCATGCGGTCGGAAAATTCTCCGAAAAACTCCGCGATGAACCGGTTGAAGGCGCGGCTGGTCGCGCGCCGCGTTTCGTCATCGGGATGAAACGGAATGCCGAGTCCCGCCGTCGGATACAGCACGGTGAAGTCCATTCCGAATTCGTCGAGGCGTTCGTAGAGCAGCCGCGGCAAAATCTCAGTCGCGCGATCGCGCGTATTCTTCGTCGGCACCGCCCAGAATGCTTCCTGCGCGCGGCGCCGGCTCTTGCGATCCTCCTCGGAGCTCGTCAGCCGTTTCGCCACGCGGCCGTTGAACGACCGAAATCCATCGACGGCGCGGCTGCCGCCGAATTTTTCGAGCCGTTCGAGAATGATCGGGCCGAATTCCAGCCAATGCCCATCGGCATCAATCACCGGATGCTTGAGACCCGCGCGAATCCGCTGCGCTTCCGACTTGCTCTCGATAGCCATCGCTGTCGCCTCCAACTCGATTCCCGAAGCTTAGTATCGAAACGGCGCCCCCGCCAAGCGCGCCGCGAACCCTCTAGGATCGCACGCGGCGAACGTCTAGAATCCATCCCTTTCCAGCTCACGCGAACGTCCGATCGACCCGGCACATTTCACCCGGGAGGCAACGTGATCCCGATTCGCTACAACTTGCGCAGCCTGATGGTTCGTCGCGCGACCAGTGCGATGACGGCATCGGTGGTCGCGCTCGTCGTCATGCTGCTCTTCATCCTGTCGGGCTTCGTCGCCGGCCTGCGCGCGACCGTGATGGCCAACGCGCTCACCGACAACTGGATCGTGCTCAGCCGCGGCACCACCGACGAAGGCAGCAGCTTCATCTCGCGCGACCAGTACGAGATCATCAAGAGCCGTCCGCAAATCGCGGCGACCGCTGACGGCCAGGCGCTCGTCTCGCCTGAGGTGATCACCGGTTTCAATCCCGACCCGGCCGCGCCTGTCACGAGCGGCGTGATGTTCACGCTGCTTCGCGGGGTGTATCCCATCGGCTACCAGGTCCATAGCGGCATGCGCCTCGAGAGCGGACGCTGGCCCAGCAAGGGCGCGGCTGAGATGGTCGTCGGCAGCAAACTGGCGACGCGTTATCCAAATCTGGCGGTCGGCAGCGATTTCAAATTCGGCCGGCGCACATACAAAATCGTCGGTATCTTTTCCGATCAGGACAGCGCGCGCGAATCCGAAATGCTGACCGATCTCGACGTCCTGACCCAGGACATCCACACCGCCAACGGTTTCGAGGTGCTGCACGTCGTGCTCAAGCCGGGAATGCATGACGATTTCGCCAAATCGCTGACCACCGACTCGCGCGTCAAGGTCGATACGATGTCGGAGCAGGAGTTCTACGCGAAGCAGACCGCGTTCGTCGATCAGTTGCGCGCGCTCGGCCTGATCGTCGCGCTCATTCTCGCCGTCGGCTCGGTTTTCGGCGCGATGAACACGATGTATTCCGCGGTCGCGCGGCGCACCAGCGAAATAGGCGTGCTGCGAGTGCTGGGATTTAGCCGCTTCAACGTGCTAGCGAGTTTCGTCATCGAGAGCATCGTGCTCGCGCTCGCCGGTGGCATCCTCGGCGAGTTGCTTGGCGTGATCGTCGCGTATTCGACCGGGCTCAGCAGCCAGCTGATGAACGTCGGCGAGTTCATCTTCAGGTTTCGGCTGACGGTGGGCGCGTTCGTGTCGGGCATCGTCGCCGCAATCTTAATCGGCGCGCTCGGCGGGTTGCTGCCCGCGTGGCGCGCCTCGCGCATCGGCCTGGTCGAGTCGCTGCGCTCGGTATGAGCGGGGAGTCAATCGTGTTCAACTGGATCAAATTGATCAAGCGCAACATGCGCCGCAACCTGCGTCGTACGATTCTGACGATCCTCACCATCGCGCTCGCCACCTTCATCTACACCGTGCTGGTGTCGGTGCCGGCCTCGATGGATCGCGTGGTCAAGGACGCCTCGGGCACGCTCCGTCTCATAATCAACAACAAGACCGCGCCGTGGGAGGATTTGCCCGCGCGCTACTGCGACGACATCGACAAGATGCCCGGAGTCGCCGCGTGCGTTGCGATCACCGGATGGTTCGCGACGTGGCGCGACGTGAGTGAACCGGTCTTTGGCGTCGGCGCGGGCCCCGAGATAGGCGACGTGTTTCCCGACTACGCGATTACGGCCGAGCAGCGTGCGGCGACGCTCAAGGATAAGCGCTCCGCCATCGTCGGCGAAATCCTGATGCACAAGTACGGCTGGAAGATTGGCGACACCGTGACGCTGCGGGGCACCGACTCCGACCACATGGAGATGAACTTCATCATTACGGGCCAGATGGTGTCCAAGCGATATCCCAACACTTTTCTGCTGCGGCGCGACTACCTGATGGCGGCGCGCAAAGCGCACGGGCTGCCCGACGAAGATATCGCGTGGAATATAATAGTGCGCGCCAACAGCAACGACGCGATGGGTCCGCTCGCCAAAATGATCGACGACCATTTCGCCAACTCGGACGCCGAAACGCGCACCATGACCGAGAGCGACGCGCTCTCGTCCGGTCTCTCGGCCATCGGCAACATCCGCGCGATCGTCTTCGCGCTATGCCTGGTGGTGCTGCTGACCGTCTTGCTGATAGCGGCCAACTCCACGGTCATGATGGTGCGCGAGCAGATCAGCGACGTCGCCGTGATGCGCGCGCTCGGCTTCAGCCGCGGCGCTGTAGCATTTTTGCTATTCGGCGAATGCGGCGCGATCGGATTTCTCGGCGGAATCATCGGCGCCGGCGCCGCGCTCTGGATGTTCTCCGGCGGCATCACGCTAGGTGCGGCGCTTGGCGGCAACGGCGCGCTGTGGGTGACGCCGGCGCAAACCCTCAACGCGCTGATAGCCGCATTGGCGGTGAGCATCGTAAGCGGTGTAGTGCCAATCGTAGAAGCAGTCCGACTCCCGCCAGCGCTGGCCTTCCGCAAAGTTGTGTAGATACGCGACTTGCCGAGATCGCGAACGATGACGGGCGACTTAACCCCTAACCCCTTCCCCAGGTGGAAGGGGAACCAGATTTAGGAAACCCCTTCCCGCACGGGAAGGGGAACCGTATTGGAAGACCTCCCGTTAAAACTTCCTAACAGGGACGAAGTCCCGCATCTTTCTTTTTCTTATCACTGGGTGCAGGGGTCACCCCTGCCGAAGGAAGTGTGAAACCCACCGTGGGTTTCACATCTAATAAAGTGATTTACCCTTCCAACTCCTAAATCGTGTCCGACACGCCCGGTATGAACAACGGCTCCATCGCGTAGCGCGCGACGTCGGCTTCCATCTCCGCGCGCGCCGGCGCCTTCGCCGCGACGCTCGCCGCATCGAGGATGTCGCGCAGGAGCGTCGCGTCGCTCGACGTGTTCAGGAACAGTCCCGGCCGGCTGAGCACGAAATGCGCGCCGCGGCGGATCGCTTCGCGGTCGCGCAGCGGCTCGTACCAACTGAACTTCGGGCCGTCGCCGTTTTGCCATCGCCGGCGCGCGACCGACTTGATCGTCTGCGTCGCGACTCCGCGCTCGCGGCATACTTTCAGCAGCGCCTCGACGTCGGCGGCATACTGCGCGATGTCGAGCATCGTGAAGTTGTACGGGAACAGCACCGAGTCGAAGGCGAACCGCTCGAGGCTTCGGCGATGCATCGCGGCGACCTGCGAGCCATGACCCGTGACTCCGATAAAGCGCACCAGTCCCTGCGAACGCGCTTCGACCAGGGCCTCGAGCGCGCCGCCGGCTCCCAGAGCCGTCGTCCACTCATTCTCGGCGACCAGGTTATGCATTTGGATCAGGTCAATTTGATCGACCCGCAAGCGCTCGAGCGAGCGATGGACACTGTCGCGCGCGCCTTGATAAGTGCGGTCGCCGGTCTTGGTGGCGAGAAAAAAGCGCTTGCGATGCTCGCGCATCCACGGACCGATGCGCAATTCCGACTCGCCGTAGGATGCCGCGGTGTCGATATGATTGATGCCGTATTCGAGCAGCACCTCGAGCACGGCGTCGGCCTTGTCCTGCTTCATCCCGCCGAGCGCAGCGGCGCCAAAGATAACGCGTGTACTCTGATGACCGGTTTTTCCGAATGGGCTCGTCTCGATCATGATTCACCTCGGCGACACGGTTTCAGCGGTCATCCTAGCACGAAAAAGTTCATCGACTCGTAACCTCGCAAAACTCTTGCGCTTGCCCTATGTAAATGACGAGATCGATTTCGAGGAATCAACGTAGATGGGTCCAACAGGCAAGGCTATTTTTCTGACCAAGGGCGTCGGCCGGCATCGCGAGAAACTCACCTCGTTCGAGCTGGCGCTGCGCGACGCGCGAATCGCCGAATTCAATCTCGTGCGGGTCAGCTCAATCTTCCCGCCGGGCTGTAAAGTCGTTTCGATCCAGGACGGATTGAAGACGCTGACGCCGGGGCAAATCGTGTACACCGTGATGTACGACAACTCGACCGATGAACCGCATCGTCTGATAGCTGCGTCGGTCGGCCTCGCGATTCCGGCCGACAAGAGTCTGTACGGCTACCTATCCGAGCACAAAAGTTTCGGGCAGACCGACGAGAAGGCGGGCGACTACGCCGAGGATCTCGCGGCCACGATGCTCGCGACGGCGCTCGGTGTCGACTTCGATCCCAACGTCAGCTACGACGAGCGCAAGGACGTATGGAAGATGTCGGATAAAATCGTGCAGACGCGCAACATCACGCAGTCCGCTATCGGCGATCGCGACGGCCTATGGACGACAGTCGTGACCGCCGCGGTATTCGTGAATCTACCGGGCGACAAGCAGTAACCATGGATCTCAACGAACTCGAAAAGCGGATCACCGTTCTCGAAGACATCGAGGCGATCAAGAAACTCAAGGCCCGCTACTGCGCGATCTGCGACGACGATCACAATCCAGCGAAAATCACGTCACTGTTCGCCCCCGACGGCATCTGGGAAGGCGCGGGCGTCGGCCGGCACCAGGGGCATGACGCGATTCGCAAACTGTTCCAGGGTTTCCAGGAGCGCATCAGCTTCTCGCAGCACAACGTGATGAATCCGATCATCGAGGTCAGCGGCGATCACGCCACCGGCATCTGGTACTTCATCGGGCCGTTCACGATGCGCAGCGGGAATCGCGCGATGTGGCTCGGCGCGCGCTACGAAGACGACTACGTCAAGCTCAACGGCGAGTGGAAGTTCGCGCATCTGCGCGCAATCGGCAGGATGTCGGCGCCGTACGAAAAAGGCTGGGCGAAGTAGGCCGCTACTTCGAGCTGAACAGCGCGAGCCGCGAGCTGACCACCTCTTTCACCGATTCAACCGCGGGCCCAAGGATCTTGTAAGGCGCCACTTCGTTCGGCAGCGCTGCCAACCCGGCCTCGACTCCGCGACGCCACGCGATCCGCAGCTCGGTGTTGACGTGGACGATTGTCATGCCGGCCTTGATGGCGCGCTTGAAGTCGTCATCGTTGGTGCCCGAACCGCCGTGCAGCGTCATGAAGATTTTCGCCGCCGCCTTGATCTCGCCGATCCGCTCGATATTCAACCGCTTCTCGACGTCGCCGTGAACCATGCTCTCGAGCATGCCGTGCATGTTGCCGACCGCCGGCGCCAGCACATCAACTTTGGTGGCATCGACAAAATGTTTCGCCTCTTCCGGCGTCGTCAAAATGCCGACTCCCTTGGGAATTTTGTCCATCACAGCCGACGATGAGCCGATCCAGCCGATTTCGCCCTCGACCAGGATCGCCGGGTTGATCGATTTGATCGCCTCGATCGCTTTTTTCGTCTGAACGATATTTTCCTCGAACGGGAGCGCCGAGCCGTCGAAGATTATTTCGTCGAATCCTGCTTTCGCCGCCACCTCGGCCTTCGCGATCGAGTGAGTGTGATCGGCGTTGAGAAAAATCGGATAGTCGTACTCGTCGCGAATCGCCTTCACCAGCGCAGCAGCCTGCTGCACGCCGGTGAACTCGCGCTCGCCCTCGGACACGCCCACCATCACTGGCAACTTCAGGTCGCGCGCGGCGGCCACGATGGCGTTGAATGCCACCAGGTCAGAAAAATTGAAATGGCCGACGGCGATCTTGTCGGCTTCCGCCCGCTTCAATACTTCGCGCAGCGATGTCATTGTCAGCCTTCCTTCCATTTGCGGCCGCCATGTTTGAGCAGGTCGGCGGCGGCCGCGGGTCCCCATGAACCGGTGGCGTAGTTGGGAAAGTCCGCCTCCGGCTTCGCCTTCCACGCTTCCAGAATCGGATCAACGACGCGCCATCCGGCGTCGACCGTGTCGGCGCGCTGAAACAACGAGGGGTCGCCGATCATACAGTCGAGCAGCAACGTCTCGTAGCCGGTGCTCGGCGCCGAGCCGAAGTAGTCGGCGTACTTGAAGTTCATATCGACTCCAGCCAGCTTGACCACGGGTCCGGGCACCTTGGCGCTGAACTGAAGCGAGATTCCTTCGTTGGGCTGGATATGCAAAATCAGTTCGTTCTGTTCGAGCTGCTTGACGCCAGTCTGCCGAAACAGCAACGCAGGCGGCGCCTTGAACTTGATCACGATTTCGGTAAGGCGCTCCGCCATCCGCTTTCCGGTGCGAAGATAGAACGGCACGCCCGACCATCGCCAGTTGTCGATCGCAAGCCTCAGCCCCACGTATGTTTCCGTGCTCGATTTGGGATCGACGTGCGGTTCCTGTCGATAGCCCGGCATCGGCTTGCCGTCGAGATTGCCGGGTCCGTACTGGCCGCGCACCGCCCAGTTGGGAACGTCCTCGGGCTTGATCGGGCGAATCGCGCGCAGCACCTTGGTCTTCTCGTCGCGCACCGGCTCGGAGTCGAACGAGTTCGGCGGCTCCATCGCGGTGAGCGAGACCAGCGCGAGGATATGATTGGGCACCATGTCGCGCAGCGCTCCCGTCGCTTCGTAAAAGGCGCCGCGCTCCTCGACCCCGACGGTCTCCGCCACCGTGATTTGCACGTGGTCGATGTAACTGTTGTTCCACAGCGGCTCGAAGAAGCCGTTGCCGAAGCGAAACGCCAGGATATTCTGAACCGTCTCTTTGCCCAGGTAGTGATCGATTCGAAAAGTCTGATTTTCGTGGACGCAGGCGGCAATCTCGCGATTCAGCGCGTTCGCCGACTCCAAATCGTGACCGAACGGCTTCTCGATGATCACACGGCGCCAGTGCCCGTCGGTTTCTTTCGTGAGTTCGGCGCCGGCGAGCTGTTTCACGATCTCGCCGAAGAAACTCGGCGACACCGCGGTATAGAAAAGATAGTTTCCCGGCGTGCCGTGCGCCTTGTCGGTCTTCTCGAGCTCCGACTTGAGTTTCTGGTAGGTCCCCGGATCCTTGAAATCGCCCGACATGTACGAGATGCGCTGATCGAAAAACTTCCACAGCTCGTCGCTGACCTTGGTCGTCGCGAATTGTTTGATCTCATCGGCGAGCTGCTTGCGGAAATCTTCGGAGCTCATCTGCACGTTGCTGACGCCGACGATCGCAAACTTGTCGGGCAGCAGTTTGTTCGCGAGCAGATTGTACAGCGCCGGCATCAGCAGGCGCTTGGTCAAATCTCCGGTCGCGCCGAAGATAACGAACACGCACGGATCCCCGGGCTTTCCGTGCACCATTGGGGCGGACGAGTTCTTTGGAACTGAGGTCGTCATAGCAGGCAACCGCTAGGCCTTCTTCTCGAGGTGCCCACCGAACTCGTAGCGCATCGCGGACAGCAGCTTGTCGGCAAAGTCGGCTGCGCCGCGCGATCCAAAGCGTTCATAGAGCGCCGCGGTCAGCACGTGCGCGGGAACGCCTTCGTCGATCGCGGCGTCGATAGTCCATCGACCCTCGCCCGAGTCAGAGACGCGGCCACTGAATTTCTTCAGCTCCGGATCGCCGAGCAGCGAGTCTGCGGTCAGGTCGAGGAGCCATGACGCGATCACGCTGCCGCGCCGCCATACTTCGGTCACGTCGGTGAGATTGAAGTCGTACTGGTAAAGCTTGGGATTGCGCAGCGGCGTCGTCTCCGCATCGACCGCATGGGTCTGCTTGCCGACGTTGGCGTTCTTCAGGATGTTCAGCCCTTCCGCATACGCCGCCATGATCCCGTACTCGATTCCGTTGTGCACCATTTTCACGAAATGCCCCGCGCCGTTCGGTCCGCAATGCAGATAGCCGTGCTCGGCGGTGCTGCCTTGTACTTTCTCGCGGCCGGCAGTGCGCGGCGCGGAGTCCATCGCCGGCGCGAGCGTCGCAAAAATCGAATCGAGATGCTTAATGACCGGCGTCTCGCCGCCAATCATCTGGCAGAAGCCGCGCTCGAGTCCCCAGACCCCGCCGCTGGTGCCCGAATCAACGTAGTGGATCCCCTTCGCCTGCAGGGTTTCGGCGCGCCGTATGTCGTCGATGTAATACGAATTGCCGCCGTCGACGATAATGTCGTCGCGCTGGAATCGGCTCGACAGGTCCGCGACCGTCTGCTCGACGACTGCGGCCGGCACCATCATCCAGGCGACGCGCGGCAGCTTGAGCTTGGCGGCAAAATCGTCGAGCGACGACGCACCGATTGCGCCCTCTTTCGCCAGTTCTTTGACCGCGTCGGCGCTAACGTCAAACACGACGCATTCGTGACCGCCGCGCAGCAGGCGGCGCACCATGTTCGCACCCATTCGGCCGAGGCCGACCATTCCCATCTGCATTGTACTAGCTCCTTGTTGAACTCGACCTGTATCCAAAAAGTCTAGCGCATCTTGGGTGTTAAGGCTCCCGTAAAAGTTGCTCGCCGATCGATCAATCCGCTGAGCGCTCGAGCGCGTTCGCCGGCGTTTCTCTCGAACGTCGTTATTTGCGAGCTACTCGAACTCTTCTGTCGCTGCGCCAAGCGTTGTCTCCGCCACGATGGCGCGCGTGCGCGTGACTTGCCAGGCCATCAGCATCGAGCCGGCGATCATCAGCGCTGCCAGCAGATACGGCGCACCGGGCAAATGCCAGTCGCGATTCGCCCCGATGAAGCTCGCGAAGACGTTCGTGAACACCAGCGGGCCGATCATGAACGCGATTCCGCGCAGACTGCTGAGCGCGCCCTGGAGTTGTCCCTGTTCGGACGAAGTGACGTGCCGCGTCATCATGCCCTGCATCGGCGGCGCCGACAGTCCCCACAACGCATTCACCGGCAGCCCGGCCCAGAAAATCGCGCCGGTCGACGCGACGCCGTAAATCGTAAACCCCGCCGTGCCAGCCAGCAGTCCGGCTAGCATCGCGCGCCGCTCGCCGAATCGCGCGACGACCGGCTCGACCAGTCCGGCGCCGACGACCGCCGAGCATACGCCCACCGACGCGAGCGCCAGCCCAATCGTGCGTTCGTTCCAGCCGTAGCGGTACATCGCGTACAAAACGAAAGTCGTTGGCAGAGCTTCGTGCGCGGTATTGCCGAGGAAGTTCACTATCGCCAAGCCAAACAGTTCGCGATTCGAGCGCAGCAGCTTGAGCGATCCCATCGGATTTGCGCGCCGCCACGAGAATCGTTCGCGACGCTCGGGCGACAGCGACTCCGGCAGCACCAGCAGGCCGTACATATAGTTGAGAAAGCTGAAGCCCGCGGCGACCCAGAACGGCAGGCGCGGATCTATATTGCCGAGCACGCCGCCAATCGCCGGTCCAATGACGAAGCCGAGACCGAACGCCGCGCTCAGCATGCCGAAACCCGCCGCGCGCTTTTCCGGCGGCGCCACGTCAGCGATGTACGCGTAGGCGGTCGATGTGCTCGCCGACGTGATGCCCGAAATCACGCGGCCGAGGAACAGCCAGCCGACGCTCGGCGCAAGCGCCATCACGATGTAGTCGAGACCCAGTCCCAGGTTGGACAACAGAATAACCGGGCGGCGGCCGAAGCGATCAGACAGCCCGCCGAGCACCGGCGAAAACACGAACTGCATCGCCGCCCACACCGTACCGAACAAGCCATAAATCTCAGCAGCGCGCGCGGTGTTACCGCCGACGAAATCCTCGACCAGCTTCGGCAACACCGGCACAATCATGCCGAGCGCCAGCATGTCGAGCACCACCGTGATGAAGATGAACGACAGCGCGGCGCGGCGCGGAGTTGCGGGTTGATCGGGCTCGGTCATGACTGCCGGTATAACCGAATGGCGCGCGCGAAAGTCACGCTCGCGCCGTTCTTCAGGATGCGTACGCGGCCGACAGTCCCTTCATCGTCGCGAAGAAATCATCGACGGTCTCGCGCACGATCTGCGCGACCGGCTTGACGGAATCGATCCGCCCGCAAACTTGCCCGGACAGTGCGATGCTCGCCTCCATGTCGCCGCCGAAATACAAATCCTTGGCATGCCCGAACTCGCTCATCATGTTGGGCCCGGGCTCGCGCTCGAGCCGGCTCGTTTTGCCCGTCCGCAGCGCGCGCAACGCCGGCTTGGAGAACTGATTGAGAAAAACCGTATCGGTCTCCGCGGCCGCGACAATCGCACGCTTCCAGTTTTCATGAACCGGTGACTCCGCCGCCGACACCATTCTCGTCCCCATCTGGACGCCTTCAGCGCCGAGCGCGAACGCCGCTGCCATCGTGCGCCCGTCGGCGATTCCGCCCGCTGCGATTATCGGCACATCCACGTTTTCGCGCACCAGCGGCAACAGCACCATCGAGGAAACCGGCTGCGGATTTTTGAATCCGCCGCCCTCCCCGCCTTCGACGATCAATCCGTCCACTCCCGCCTCGACCGCTTTCAGAGCGGCTCTGAGCGTCGGAATCACGTGGAACACGGTCAAGCCCGCGGCCTTGAGCTCGCGGCAATATTTCGCCGGATCGCCGGCCGAGGTCGTCACGAAGCGCACGTTCTGATCGATCACGAATTTCACGATGTCGGGGTCGCGCACGAACGCCTGCGCGATGTTCACGCCGAACGGCTTGTCGGTGAGCTCGCGCATCTTGCGGATTTCATTGCGCACCGCGTCGAGCTCGCCCGACGAAGTCTCGATGATGCCCATGCCGCCCGCGTTCGACACTGCCGAAGCGAGTTGCGCGCGCGCAATCCATCCCATCGGCGCCTGCACGATCGGATATTCGACGCCCAGCATTTTCGTGATTCGGTTCGCGAAACGAGGTTTTACAGCCATCGCAAATCTCCCGCTACGAGTTGGCTGCAAATTTACCCTGACTCGACAATCGTGTGATAGCCTGTGCGTAACCGACCGGGAGGAACGCTCACGATGCCTGACAAGACACCTTGGACCGCCGATGACATGCCGGATCTGTCGGGCAAAACGATCGTCGTCACCGGCGGCAACAGCGGTATCGGCTACGAAGCCGCGCTCGAGTTCGCGCGCAAACGCGCCGAAGTGATCCTGGCGTGTCGCGACCTCGGCAAGGCGCGAAGTGCGGCCGCGCAAATCACCGCCTCATCGTCGGGCGCGAAGGTCAGCGTGATGGAGCTTGATCTCGCGAACCTGGCGTCGGTGCGCGGGTTTTCCGAAGCGTTTCATCTCGAGCATCCCGCGCTTCACGTGCTGGTGAACAACGCCGGCGTCATGGCGATCCCGTATCGGCAGACCGCGGACGGTTTCGAGATGCAGTTCGGCACCAATCACCTCGGCCACTTTGCGCTGACCGGTCTGCTGCTCGATCGCCTCGTCGCCAGCGAAGGCGCGCGCGTCGTCAACGTCAGCAGCGGCGCGCATCGCTTCGGATCGATTCATTTCGACGATCTCCAGTGGAAACAAAATTATCGCAAGTGGCGAGCGTACGGGCAGAGCAAGCTCGCCAACCTGTTGTTCACCTTCGAGCTGCAGCGCCGCGCTGACGCGGCCGGCAAAAAATTGCTGAGCGTCGCATGCCATCCCGGTTACGCCGCGACCAACCTGCAGGCCGTCGGACCGAAGATGTCGGGCTCGTCGATAGCGGAGTACCTGATGGACCTCGGCAATCGAGCGTTTGCGCAGAGCGCTGCGATGGGCGCGCTGCCGACCGAATACGCGGCCGTCGCATCCGATGTGCACGGCGGCGAGTACATCGGGCCCGACGGCGTCGGCGAGTTTTGGGGACATCCCAAGCGCGTCCCTTACAGTGCAGCCGCAAAAGACACCGCCGCCGCCGCAAAGCTCTGGGAAGTGTCCGAGCAGCTCACCAACGTCCACTACGCGCTGTGAGCTGACGCTAATCCGCGACTACGACGTGCGCGCGATCACGAATTTTCCGATCTTGTCGATTGCCTGCTGTCCTTCCGGCAGCAACTTCGCAAAGACGTGCCAGACATGGGGCATCTCGTCCCACACTTCCAGCTCGACCTCGACGCCAGCCGCCTTTGCACTCTTCGCCACGCGCGTCGAGTCATCGAGCAGGACCTCGGCGTCGCCCACCTGGATCAGCATCGGTGGCAACCCGCGAAAATCCGCATGCACTGGCGACACCAGCGGATGCCTGGGGTCGTGCGCGCCGTAATATTGCTTCGCCATCGACACGAGGCCTTCCTGCGTGACCATCACGTCCCGCGCGGCTCGCGTACGCACCGATTCTCCAGTGCCTTCGAGGTCAGTCCATGGCGAAATCGGGACGGCGCCGGCCGGCATCGGCAACTTCGCGTCGCGAATTGCAAGTAACAGCGCAATCGTGAGTCCGCCGCCAGCCGAGTCGCCGGCGATAACAA
Source organism: Binatus sp. (SeqCode) (assembly GCA_050010075.1). Lineage (GTDB taxonomy): Bacteria > Desulfobacterota > Binatia > Binatales > Binataceae > Binatus. Next base: position 14,701 of record JBEKLS010000060.1, read on the forward strand.
TCTTGCCCGGCTGGTAGCCCTCGGCGAGCAGCCATCGATATGCGGCCGTCGCATCCTCGACCGCGGCGGGAAACGGATGCTCGGGCGCGAGCCGGTAGTCAATCAACAGCGCGCGCGCATTGGACGCCCGCGCGATTCTCGAGACCATCGCGCGATGCGTATTGATCGATCCGATGACGTAGCCGCCGCCGTGCAGATACAGGATCACTCGATCTGCCACCGCACCAGGCGCAGCGATCCATTCTGCGGCGACGCCGCCTGCGTTGACCTTCTCGCAAATCACGTCGGCCGGCACGCGCTCGCTGATACGTTCCATCCCGGCGCGCCGGCTCTCGAGGGACGCGTTAGGATTCTGCGGCTGAGATTTGATTCGCTCGACTACCTTGCTCAGTTGTTCGCTCGCCATATGCCCTCCGGGTGAAATGCGATGGGGTACACGACGGCTATATCACGAAATGCCTGGAAAAACGGAAGGGCCCGCCGCGCATCGCGCGGCAGGCCCATCCCAGACTAAAGCCTCTCGGCTATTCGCAAGTCGTCGGCGAGATCGAAAATCGCACATGCTTGAAAAACTTGGCGCATTTTCCACCGAACGTGATTTTTCCGCCTAACTCCACATCATCACCCTTTCCGCTGCCGTGGAACGGACAGCCCTTCCCGGCGTTGCCCTTAAAGGTGATCCCCTTCGAGGTCACCTTGCCGGATATAGGACCTTCGAAGAAGGCCTGGTCCGACCATCCAGCATCGACTCCGCTATCGGGCTTCGTTATTTTGTTTCCGTCCTGGATGAACTCGAAAACTATCGAGCCCAACCCATCGGCCTTGTCCGAGACATCGCCCTCCCAGCATTCTGCGAGAGGGATCGGGGGGGCCTTCGAGTCAGGTGTGGTCGCCTCGTCCGCGCTGCCTGCCCCGGGCGCAGACCATGATCCTGCTTCCGTATCGGCATCGTTGTTGTCCTGCGCGTACGCACGACGCGCCGAACCGGTCGTGATGCCAGCGATCAGCGCCACTGCCGCCGCCGATATCGTCAGAAATTTAAGAAATCCTTTCATCGCAAAATCCTCCTCCAAAAATGATGCTGTGAAGTTCCCGTGGTTAGGTTTGGCAGTTACGGACCGACCGGCAGCGCGCGCTATAGACTGCATAAGCGCGCGTGTTTGCCAATGTCATCGCTAACTTTCCTCTCTTAGCCGACCATAGCGTGAAGAATCGCCCGCAATAGATAGTCGTTATGCCTGCATAATGCAAGCATTGACCGCTCCTGTAGTGGCCCTTTCGCTCAAACGTTCGTAATTTGAGCGCAAAATGGCGTCAAGTTGCTGAGCTACTGCGACGGCTGCATCAGGAGATCGCCAGAAAACGGAAGGGCCTGCCGCGCACATCGCGCGACAGGCCCCATCATTCAGGCTCTATTGCTGCTCAGAGAATATCGTAGCAGTAGCCGGGTTCATACGGCAGGTCGAACGTTCCAACCGCATCGAAACCGTCGTAAGGCTTCTTGCAGCCCGCGGATTTGTAGGTGCCTTCGATGCCGTAGCCGCCGAATCCGCCCTTAAACTTTATCGTGCAGTTGTGTTTGTATTTTGCTGTCGCGGTGAATCCGGTCTTACTCACAGTGCCTGAGTAGGTGCCAGATGATTCCTGGCCAAGGCCGCCGTTGTACCAGACGAACTCGAATTCACTATCGAGGGACGCTTTGATTTTCTTTCCCGATTGGCCGAAATACATCCAGCCATATCCCTCTCCGTAGTTGTCATCCTCCAGGTAGCCATAGGCGAAGACACCGCTCCAGCACCCTTCTAAATCAAGGACCGTATCAGGATCCGTCCCGACCGATGCAGGCGCAGCGTCCCCGGCGCGCGCGAACCCTGCCGAGCCGGCAGTGAAACCGGCAATCAGGACGGCCCCCGCCGCCGTCATTGTGAGATATTTCAGAAATCCTTTCATCGCAAAATCCTCCTCCAAAAATTATGCTGTGAAGTTCCCCTCGTTGGCTCTGGCTCTTACTGACCGATTGACAGCACACGCGCAAAGATTGCAAAGGCGCGCGTTTTTGCCGATTTCATCGCTAGCTCTCCTCTTTTAGCTGACCATAGCGTGAGTAATTGGTCGCATAGTTAATAATTACGCTTACTTAATGCAAGCATTAACCGCTTCTGTAATGACCTTTTTGCTCAAACGTCAGCAATTTGAGCAAGGCTTGTTTCAAGTTGCGCGTGGAGGAAGGCCCGCCGCCCGGTAAACGTCGTCGATTACGCCCATGTTGATGATTCCCTGGGAGCCATCGGTGGGGAATTGAGCTTGGCCGCGCACGGCCTTTATGAATGCTAGCAGCTGGTAGGTAAAGGTCGTGTCGCCAGGCACTGTCTCATTCTTTTCGCCGGATGCGGTCTTGATCGTAAGCTGATGCCCGCGCTGCGGCGCGATCGGGTTTATCACGCTCAACTCTCCGCGGTCGCCGCGCGCCGAGAACGACGCCATCAGAGGGGAATCCTTCTTCATCGCGCAGCTCATCCGGGCCGTCGCACCACCCGCGAGTTCGAGCTCGACGTCCATCGCGATATCGATATTCTTCGGTCCGGTTTCCGCCCTGGCGCTAATCACACGCGGCATCAGGCCGGAAAAATAGCGAATCATGTGGAGCGGATAGCATCCCAAATCCATCGTAGCGCCGCCCGCTAGATTCCAGTCGAAACGGATGTTCGTCTCGGGAATCGGCACCGAAAACTGGCCCTCGACATGAGCCAGCCGGCCCAGCGTACCGTCGCCTATGAGCGCGCGAATGCGATCCGCCAGCGGATGATAGCGGTAGTGGAACGCCTCGCCGAGAATCTTCCCGCTTTCTTCGGCCGCCGTCGCCATGCGCTCCGCCTCCGCCGCGTTGGAGGCAAGCGGCTTCTCGCATAGCACGTGCTTGCCCGCGCGCAGCGCCGCTATCGTCCATTCGCAATGCAGCGAGTTGGGGAGGGGATTGTAAATCACGTCGAGCCCGGGATCGTTCACCAGCTCATCGTAAGTGGCGACCACGCGCGGGACACCATGCGCGTCTGCAAATTCCCGCGCCCGTTTCGGATCGCGCGCAGCAACCGCGACGACGTCGGCGTCCGGCACATTCTGCGCCGCCTTGATTAGCGCATCCGGAGCAATCCGCGCCGCACCAAGTATCCCAAATCGAAGAGGCCGTTGTTGCGCCATAGCTATTCTCCTCTGCGAGAAGCAGTTAGCCGATGCGCCGGCATAATCAAAGCGTTGGCCGGCGTCAGGACGTACGCACAAGATGTGTTTGTGAGTTGCATGCGACTTCTGCGAGAATCGCGCAGCTTTTCCATCGAGGTTCATCCATATGGGCGCGACTGTTTCTATCCACCAGGGCAAGCTCGAAGGTAACGACCAGGGCGGACTAATCGTCTTCAAGGGAATCCCGTTTGCGAAGCCTCCGGTCGGCGCGCTCCGCTGGCTCCCGCCGGAAAAGCCCGCATCGTGGACCGGGGTGCGCGACGCGCGCCGCTTTGGCGCAGTCGCTCCGCAGAACCAGCTGATGCTCTCCGCGCTCGCTGCGATGGTGGTCGAGGGCGAACAGTCCGAAGACTGCCTCTCGCTCAACGTCTGGACGCCCGCGCTCGACGGCAAGCGGCGCCCCGTGATGGTCTGGATTCACGGCGGCGCATTCTCGATCGGCTCCGGCTCGCAGGCGCTCTACGACGGTTCGGTGCTCGCGCGCCGCGGCGACGTGGTGCTCGTCACCGTTAACTACCGGCTCGGTCCGCTGGGATTCATCCGCCTCGCCGATGTGACCAACGGCAAGATTCCGGCGAGCGGCAGCGAGGGGATGCTCGATCAGGTCGCGGCGCTCGAATGGGTGCGCGACAATATCGCCGAGTTCGGCGGCGACCCCGGTAATGTGACAATTTTCGGCGAATCGGCCGGCGGCATGAGCGTCGGAACTCTGCTCGCGATGCCGTCGGCGCGCGGCCTGTTCCACAAAGCGATCCCGCAAAGCGGCGCATCACACACTGGCGCGCCGGTCGCGCGCGCGAATCGCACCGCTGAGCGAATTTTGTCGAGGCTCCGCGTCAATCCCGGCGATGCGGCGGCTGTCCGCGCGCTCACTCCCGCGCAGTTGCTCGCCGGCACGTTGCTCGACGACGGCAAGACGCCCGACCCCGAGCTCGGGATGGCTTATCAGCCATGCATCGACGGGACTCACGTGCCGCGCACCGCGATCGAAATGGTCGCGGACGGCTCAGCGGCGGGCGTGGCCGTGATGGCCGGATCGACGCTCGAAGAATGGAAATTGTTCTCGCTGATGGATCCTTCGCTGCTCAAGCTGGACCGCGCCGGCCTCGGCGCGCGAATCAGCAGGCGCCTCGACGCTCCGTCCGCCGACGCGCTGATCGGCAGCTATGAAACGGCGCGTGCAGCGCGCGGCGAGTCTGTCGCCCCGGGCGAACTGTTCTCCGCAATCGAGACCGACCGCATCTTCCGCATCCCCGGCGTGCGCCTCGCGCAAGTTCAGCGCCGCCACGATGCGCGCGTCTACAGCTATCTCTTCACCTGGCCGTCGCCCGCGATGAAGGGTGCGCTCGGCTCATGCCACGCGCTCGAACTCGGTTTCGTCTTCGGCACCAACCACGTTCCCGGCATGCCCGCATTCGCGGGCACAGGGCCAGTGGTGGAAAAGCTCGCAACGCAGATGCAGGACGCGTGGCTCGCATTCGCGCGCTCAGGCGATCCCAGCAGCGCGAGCGCCGGCAAATGGAAGGCGTACGACGAAGCAAGCCGCGCGACGATGGTCTTCGGCGCGAGCACCAAGCTCGAAGACGCCCCGCGCGACAGCGAGCGCCAAGCCTGGGACAAGGTCCCGGACAAAATCCTGGGCTCCCTATAAAGCCACTATAGCGCCCAAGTGGTCTGCCCTAATGGGGAGTTGCTGGCAGCTCGGCGGCGGGCACGGCGGCCCGCCCCACTGCCTGGCTCTCGGCGGCGGGCAGGGCCGGCATGCCCCACACTTGCTGGCAGCTCGGCGGCGGGCACGGCGGCCCGCCCCACTTATGCCCGCTCCGTTTGGGTTGAGCTTTTAAGTTGGAGCCATATCCAAGTGGGAGGGCCGCTATGCCCGCCCAGCAACTCCAGACTGTCCAGTGGGGCGGCCCGCCAGCGACTGCAAACTGTCCAGTGGGGCGGGCCGCCGTGCCCGCCGCCGACCAGCCAAGGATCTTCAAACGGCGCGACCGCTTCCGCTCTCCACCCTGGGGAGAGTCCGCCTCTGCTCCGGTTCCCCTTCCACCGGGGGAAGGGGTTAGGGGTTAGGTTCCCCGCAAGCAGAATCGCCCGCGCCGATCACTCCAGCGTCAAATCCACGCGCGTGGTTTTGCCGCCATCCTTGATTCCACTGCCGTCGAGCTTCGGCGCGATGATGAACATCCGCGACGAATCGACCTGCTTGGTGGTCAAGTATGCGCGCACCGTATTCGCGCGCGCGTCCGCCAGATGCGCCAGGTCCTGATCGGTCACGGGCGTGTTGGTGAGGATTAACTTCTTCATCTCCTCCGGCGGCAGCGTCTTCGCCAAACCGATCGCGTCGCGCGGCTTCTTGAAATCGCCGGCGCTATAAACCTTTGCCAGGTACTTGTTGTAATCCGCGGGCGACAGCGGCGGGGCTTTGCCGGTCGCGTCTGCGCTCTCGCCTTCGCTCTTGTTTCTCAGCACCTGGATATTGTGGTCGAGGGTCGCTTCGGCGAATCCTTGTTTGTCGAACTGGGGATCGACGCGCCCGGAAATGTTGAGCTTCAACGCAGTGCGATCCGCCAGCGCCTTCGCGACCGTGTCGAGCTTCTGCTCACTGTCCGGCGTCAGCGTCGAGTAGCCCGGCTTGAACTCGATGTAGCCGAGGTCCTGCTGCGCGCCGCTGCCACTGCCACCGAACGCCGCCGCAATCAGCGAGAACGGCGCAGTCGCCGCCTTGACGATCAGATTCATGAACGCGCCGAGGACAATGCTGCCGATGCTGAATTGCGGATCCGACAGCGACCCCGAAATCGGGATGCGCACGTCGATCTGTCCCTTGGAGTTCTTGAGCAGCGAGACCGCGAGGCGAATCGGCAGATTGGTCGCGTCCGGGCTGTTGACGTGATCGCCGAAGGTCAGCTGATCGATAAAAATATGGTTGTCCGCCGTCAGCTTGCCCTGGTCGAGCAGGTAATGGACGTCCACCGTCAGCGTGCCCTTGACGATCGGATAGCCGGTGTACTTGGTCGTATACGGCGAGAGCCCGGTCAGCTCGATCGCGTCGGCCTTCGCCTTGATATCGACATACGCGGTCGGCGCCAGCGGATTGATCGAGCCGTCGATATTGATCGGCGAGCTGCCGTTTATTTTTCCGTCGAGCGAAACGGGCGCCGGCGTCGTCGACTTGCTGCCGAACGCGCCGACATTGCCCTCCATATCGGTCAGGTTGGCGGTGTAGTTGGGCTTGATGAAGTTGTCGGTGTAATCGACCTTGCCGCCCTTGAGCGTGATCTTGCTGAGCTCGACGTCGGCGTCCATCGGCTTTCCCTGGTAAGGCGCCGCCGGACTCGCCGACGCTGCCGGACTGGCTCCTGGAGAGGCCGCGGCTGCCACGCTCGGCGCGGCCGCCGGAGTCGGCGTCGAGGTCGCCGCGACCGG
>JBEKLS010000061.1:0-21319 GCA_050010075.1 Binatus sp. (SeqCode)
TCACAGCGGCGACGGTGTGATGAAGAACGTTGTCAGCGTACAGCGCTTGCAAACAAAGGGTGGTAAATCCCCTACTAAAGCCTGCGATGCATCGCACCGAGGTGAGCAGGCGCGAATCCCCTATACAGCCGACTATTACTTTTACACGCGCTGAGATTAAGCAGCTCGAGCAGTTCAGTCAGAAGTTGAGCGTGCGACGAGCGCTAGAAAGCGTCGCCTCGGCGCCATCCGCATACAACGATGTGAGCCATGTCTTGAGCGTGGCTACAAACGCGCCATGATCGATAAGGTCGCCGAAGACTTTGCGGATGCTCAGCAGCGGGAGCGGGTCGGGGCCGCCGGCATTGGCGCGATCGCGCAGAAGATCGGCCAGCGGGTGGACGACGCTGATCCGATTTCCGGTCTCGTCCACGCCCGTCACGCGCCGCATCCAGGCAGCCAGCGCCAGTGCCAGCAGATCTACGCTTGCGCCCGCAGCCAGGCGATCGCGAATCGGCTCGAGCAGCAGGTTTATCGGCGCGTCGGCGTTGACCCGATCGACCGTGTCCTTGATCGCCGCGTTGCCGAAGCGCTCGAGCAATTGGGTCTTGTACGTATCGAGGTCAACACCCGGCACTGCAGGCAGCGTCGGCCCGGTCTCGCGATCCATCAGCGCACGCATGTAGCTTCGCAGCGAGGGGTCGCGGATCGTCTCGTCGATGTAGACGTAGCCCATGAGCCGGCCGAGCCCGGCTATCGCGAGATGGCTGGCGTTGAGGAGCCGCAGCTTCATGAACTCGTACGGCGCGACATCGGCCACAAACTGTGCGCCGACCTCCTCCCACGCCGGACGCCCGGCCACGAATTCGTCTTCGATCACCCATTGTCGAAAGCGCTCGCAGAAAATTGGCCAGCGATCGACAAGGTCAAAGCGTGCGGTGAAATCTTCGACCTGCGTAGGCGTGGTGACCGGCGTGATCCGGTCGACCATCGTGCTCGGAAACGAGGCGTTGGCCGCTATCCACTCCGCCAGCGCTTGATCGCGCCAACCCGCAAGAGCGAGGACCGCGTCTCGCAGCACTACGCCGTTGTGCTGGATATTGTCGCAGGTCAGCGCCGTAAAAGCGGGGGCGCGCGCCGCCATCCGCCGTCGATAGGCCTCGACCAATATTCCGACCGCGCTGCGTGGCTGATCGGGATGCGCGAGATCATGGACGATCGATGGATGGTCGGGATCGAGCGTCCTGGTGGCGGCGTTGCGGCAATAGCCGTTCTCGGTGACGGTCAGGCTAACGATCCGAATCGCTGGATCGTCGATCGCGTCTAGCGCTGCCTGCGAGGACTCGCCAGCGAAGATCACCCCGCTGACCGATCCAATTACTGTCGCGGCCTCGTCGCCGTCCTGCCGCTCGACCAACGTGTAAAGCCCGTCCTGCAACGCCAGCGCGTCGCGGACTCGGACGTCCGCCGTGAGCGGTCCGACGCCAACGATCCCCCACTCGGCGGCGTCGTCGCGACGTTCCATCAGATCGTGCGTGTAGCGCGCCATGTGCGCGCGGTGGAAGCCGCCAAAGCCGAGGTGAACGATCCCCGCACTGACCTTCGCCGGATCGAAACGCGGTCGCGCGATGTTCGCAGGAAGATAGGCAAGCGTAGCACGCGAGAGATACATAGACGTACTTTAGATTTTCACATCGCCTTTGGTTGTTGGCACTTCCTGTTCTCCGGTGATCGATCGCGCTTGTGCGCCCCCAGTGCCCACTCTCCTACTTTGCTCAACAGATTGCACCAGAGATCTCTGGACTGCGGCCTCCGCCAGCGAAAGCGCTCGAATCCTTGCGCTACAGGACGAGTTTGCATTACGAGTCTCGTAAGGATCGTTCAGTCGGCTGCCGTCTGAATGTTTTCCTTATAGCAACAGAATTTTCCTACGACGGGTGTACGTAAATGACTCAGGATTCGCGCTCGACCGGCGTCCACTTCAGAGCACGCGGCAGGATGGCGGTTCACACGATTTGGGACTACATCACTCGCCCGATCGCCAAAACCATCGACGACGTCCCCTGGTGTGCGGAAGCGATATCGCCTGAATGGCTCACCGCTGTTCTATGTGGCGAGGTCAGCGGCGCGCGGGTAGTCACGGTGGAAATTTGCGGAGGCGATCAGGGCTCGAGCGTTCGCAGGCAGCTCAAGGTCTCATACAATGAAGAGGGCCGGAATGCCGGGTTGCCGGAAAATCTGTTCTGCAAGACCACCCCAACTGTCCTCACCCGGCTTGCGACCGGCCTCTCCGCCGCGGGTGAAGCGCGCTTCTATCGCCAACTCCGTCCTGAACTGAATATTGAAGCGCCTACCTGCTATCACTCTGCATGGGACCGCAAGTCTGGACGTTCAGTACACCTTTTCAATGATCTGATTGCGACAAGGTCGGCCCAGTTCTGCAAGTGGCCGACACCCATCTCCCGCCAGCAGGCGGAACAAATCGTAGATACTCTTGCCACCGTGCACGGCCGCTACTATGACAGTGCGCGGTTTAGCTCAGACCTGAAATGGATTCTCACTTTTGAGGATTTCTTTCGAGCCGGTGAAAGGGTGGGTCTGCGGGAGTGTCACGAGCAAGCGATGATAAAGGCCGAAGCGGTCATCCCCGCAGACGTCAGCCGCGATCGCGCCGGGATTTGGCCTTCGACAATTAAAGCGCTGGAACTGCACCGGAAAGGGACCTCCACCTTGATCCATTCCGATGTACATCTCGGCAACTGGTACATCACGGGAGATGGCCGCATGGGATTATGTGATTGGCAATGTCTGGCCAAGGGGCATTGGGCGCGCGACATTTCCTACGCCATATCCACAACCCTGGCGATCGAGGACCGGCGCGCCTGGGAACGCGACCTGCTCAAGCGCTATCTGGACCAGATGCGGGAAAAGTGCGGCCTCGGCATAACCTTCGACGAAGCGTGGGATTTGTATCGGCAGCAAATTTTCCTTGCGCTGTTGATGTGGACGCCGACGCTGGTTCATACGCGTACGACGCCCGATATGCAGCCGGAAGAGATGTCGCTCGAAATGATCAAACGCATGACCGCCGCGATCTCGGATCTCGAGAGCCTCCGCAGTTTTGCTTAGAGGAACACACGATGGATATCGAGCCGTCACAGGAAGTCTCGCTGGATAATTGGGGAAAGCAGTTACTGGAAAATATACTGCTGACGGCTGCCGAAGCGGTAGGCGAACGCAAGGAGATAGCTGACTCGATCGAAGTGACGCTGACGTTCCGATTGACGCCGATCGTCGCGAAGGACCATCTCGAACTCAGTGTCGCATTCAAGCGCGATCCGACGCTAAAAACTTATATACCTCGCCAGCTCTGATTCGCCCGGCTGGTAACTCTAGATTCAGAAGATTTCTAAGGAAAGATTCTGATGCTCAGTGTTTTACTCAAGTTGAAGATGGCTCGGTTGAGCGCGGGCTTTGTCGGAGCCTGCTTGCTTGTTGTCGCGCCCGGCATCGTATTGGGCCAGGAATTCGGCGGTGTCAGCGTTCCGCTTCCGGTCGAGATCGATGGTCAACCGACGCATTGCCGCCTTTACCTGAAGTTGGAGACCAAGAGTTACAACGTCCCGTTCGAAAAGTTTGCCGCAGGCCCAATGGACAACGCGCAAACGATGTTCGCGACGGCGGTGGATGCAATCCGCAAGAATGATGCGGCGAAGTTCGCGAGCGTGTGGACATCGCCGGATCAAATGAAACGGACCAGTCAGGTTACCGTGTCACTGGCCGACAACAGCACCGCCAATTGGTTACAGGTGGCGCGAAGCATGTTCGATTTCGACAAGCTGACTGTTGTCGCGGAAGTGCTGGCTGGATCCGAAACCATCTTCATCTGGGATGCGCCCACGAAAGCTGGAATCCAGCGCAATGCCTTCTACATCGGGCTCGATCAGAAAAACCAACTGAGGCTGAGCGCAGTCAGCAGTAACTCGCCGGTGGAACCGCTGATTCTAAACGCCTTCGTGGCTGCAAGAACGGATCCGGCCGTGTACAAACCGATTTCGAATATCAACGTGGATTATCGGTATCCAATTCCAATGGCCGGACCAGGCGATGCGGGTGCACATCCGGTGTTCTTTGAATTTGAGGGAGCGCCGATGGATTTCCCGATCGGCGACGAGAAGATAAAGGCGCCCACTCATTTGCTGGAGTTTCTACGGAACGCAGCCTTCGCTATCCGAAGCGGCAAAGACAAATCTTTCGCCAGCGATTTCACTCCGCGGAGCCGGCAAACAATAAGCCAGTGGCTCGCCGCAACAGAAAAACGAGAACAGGAAAAGCAACGATCACCGGCAGGCGCGTCCCCGGCCTCGAACTATGAAACGGCGGGGTTAATTTCGGCGATGATGGCGAATGTCAAATTCGTACTTAACGCCGACCCCGTCTTCCTCGTGTTTCAGGCGCGAGGCTCCGGTGACAAATGGACGCCGCAAGCCTTGAGCTATTCCTATGTGTTGCGCGAAGACGGGACTTACAAAATTGCAAACTTCTCGTCCATGAATACGCTCGACGATTTTCTGCAAAATCCGGCGTCGTTCGACAAAAATATTTTGAAACAGGCTCCCAAGAAATGATCCTCGCGTGAAAGCTATCGCGAGTTTTCGCTACTGAGACTTGGGTCAACCTCTTAGCGCGGCGTAAGCAACACCACGGGAATGTCGCGTTTCGTTCCGGCCTGGTACTTGTCATAGTCAGGCCACTCCGCTGCCATGATCGGCCACACCCGCTTCTTTTCTTCGGCCGTCGCGGTCCGCGCGCGAACCGGAATCACTTTGTCCCACACCTGGATCTTCACATCGGGGTGGGCGAGCAGGTTTTTGTACCATCCGGGATGGTCGGGCGCGCCACCTTTCGAAGCGACAATCAGATAGTTATTGCCCTCGCGCCCGTAGATCAGCGGGAACTTCTTTGTCTCGCCAGATTTCCGCCCGATCGTGTGCAGCACCAGAACACTGGTGTTGTTCCAATCGTGGCCAGTCTTACCGCCGGTCGCTTCGTACTGGCGGACGTGCTCGTCTCCGAACAGGCTGTAGTCAGGCATGCGGATAGACTGCCACGTTGGCAGTCCTCCGGCCAACCCTGTCGTTAACGAGTTGAAAGAGCAGTTACGTCTCGGGACGCGTGACCGCTTCAATCGCGCCGATGCGATCGATTTCGACGCGTACCTTGTCGCCCGCCTTGAGCAGCCGCGGCGGCTTCATCGCCATGCCAACTCCGCCTGGCGTGCCGGTGAAAATCACGTCGCCCGGCTCCAGCGTCATCGCTCGGCTCAGCAGCTCGATTTGATCGAAGACGTTGAAGATTAGATTGCTGGTGTTGGAGTTCTGGCGCTGCTCGCCGTTGACGAAGCATCGGATCCCGAGCGTATGCGGATCGCCCAGTTCATCGGGCGTGACGATCCAGGGACCGATCGGCGCGTGCGTATCGAACGACTTGCCGAGCGCCCATTGCGAGGTCCTGAGCTGCCAATCGCGGACCGATACGTCGTTGCCCGCGCAGTACCCGAACACGACCTCGGCGGCGCGTGCTTTGGTCACGTGCTTGCAGCGCTGGCCGATGATCACGACCAGCTCGGCTTCATAATCGGTCGCCTCCGAGGCGAGCGGGAGCTGAATCGGATCGAAAGGCCCGTTGATTGCCGTTACCGCCTTGGTGAACCAGATCTGATGCGGCGGCGTCTTCTGCCCGGATTCCTGGACGTGGTCGGCATAGTTAAGCCCGATCGCCATTATTTTTCCCGGCCGCGAAACCGGCGCGAGCAGTTGAACGTCGGCCAGGGTCGCGTCCGCCGGCGCATCGGCCACCAGCTCAGACACGGCCGCGCGCACCTCGGGCCACATCTTGATTAGACCTATCATGTCGTCGGACAACGACGGGAATCGTTTGCTCAAATCGATCACGCCGTCGCCCTTCACGACTCCCAGCTTTGTGCCACTACGATCCGAATATCTGACCAGCTTCATCGTTGATCTCCTATCGGCCCATCGTTTGTGGTGCCGGCGGTCCCCATTGCGTGCCCATCAATTCCTGGATCGTCGCGACGCGCGAGCCCCAGGCAGCGTCGAGCAGGTCACCGTCCGTCCAATGTTCGACGGTGTGGCCCCACGGGTCGCGCCAATAGTCGAAAATCTGGCTCCCCAGGACATGACGGCCGACGCCCCATTCATGCTGCCGTCCCTTCTCGCGAAGCCAGTCGTTCCCGCACATCAGGTCGTCGAAATCCGCAACCTCGAACGCGGCATGATTAAACTTCGGCTTTCCAGCGCCGACCAGGAACAAGGTGTGATGATCGCTCGGAATTGCGCCACGATCGCAGCGCAAAAACGCGCCCAACGCTTTTCCGCCGCCCAGGTCTATCTCGTCGGACGTGATCAGACCGAGGCGGGATTTGTACCACGCCTCCGACTCGCGGAAGTCTTTCACGTTGAGCACGCAATGGCCGAGCCGCTTCACGTGCGATGGCGCATGCACCAGACGCTTCAGCGCGTTTTGGCGCGGCGTTTCGTACGAATCGTTGGCCAACACCGCGCGCCGAACCTCGATTCGATCGGCGGGCGCGCGACCGGCGACGACTTCGACCCTGAAGCCGTTCGGGTCACTCAATCTGATCACCGCGCCACCGCCGGGTCCATCAAGCTTGCCAATCGAGGCATTCTCCGACTTCGCGAGCGCTTCCAGATCCGCAATCGAAGCCGCCTCGAACGCCACACCCACGAACCCGGGGTCGCCGCGATGGGTCACGTGCAGAAATTGATCCGGATCGAATCCACGCATGTAGAGCGCTTCTGCGCTGCGCTCCGCGCGCGCCATGCCGAAGTCAGTCAAAAAACTTTCCATCGCGTCCAGGTCGGGCGCGCTGAATCTCACGAAGGCAACGTCCTGAACCTTGATTCCCATGTGAGTTCCTTTTGTCCCGATCATTTCCACCGCAGGCGTTGGCCAAGACTATGCGTGAGACCCTCGATATCCTTGGCCGAGTACACATGCCGAGGCGGCGTCTCGAAGGTTTCATACGGTCGCAAGCGCAACACCACCCGCTTCTCGGCCAAAGCACCCTGGCGAACTTGTCCACGCACCGAGTCAGGCATCGGCTGACCCGCCATCACTCCGGCAATTCTCATCATCAGATCCGTCGCGGCCTCGAGATCAGTCTCCACCGACGTGTCGCAATATACCTGCAAGTAGGTCGGTGGCCATTTCTCGTCGAGCACGCAAAGCGAGACCTTGGGATTTCTCCTGACTGCTTTCGCCTTTCCGCGCTCAGCCATCGTCGAGATCAGAATGTCGTCGCCGTCCATCACGTAGTAGACGATCGTCATCGACGGACCATCGTGCTTGCGACCATATCCAAACACGCACGTGCGATGCGCGCGCACAAATTCGCGTCGTTCCTCGGCCGTCATGGCGTGTTCTCCTGGTTCAAAGGATTGGTCCGCGAAGTCGCCTGGCGCGCAGCAAAGACGGCACGTGACGTAGCCAGGGCTTCCTGTAAATGGACGACGAGCACCCTCGCCGCCCGCTCGACGTCGCCCGCGAGCGTCGCCTCGAGCAGCTGCTCGTGTTCGGCTATCGACTCGCTGACGCGCTGTGAGTAGCGGGCGTTCAGGATTAGATAACGTTGCGAATGATCTGCCAGCAGGCTGGTCAGCCGCCGCAGCCATAGCGATTCACACCGCGCCAGCAGCGCGCCGTGGAAACCGCGGTGCGCCTCCAATATCAAGCGATCGTCAGAAGTAGGCACCGCGGTGAGGATCTCCACGAACCGTTTGTGGGCCGCGGCAACCTCGGCGCGGTGCGCGTCATCGCTCTGCTCCAACGACCGCCGTAGCGCCCAGGGCTCGAGCAGCAAGCGCAGCTCATAGATCTCTTCGACCTCGGCCAGCGAGGTGGGCGCCACGCGGGCGCCGCGCTGCGAGCTTAGTTCCACCAAGCCCAAACCTTCCAACCGTTGAAACGCCTCCCGCAGTGGCGTCGGGCTAAGTGCCCAGCGCTGGGCCAGATCGGCAGCGACCAGCCGTGCACCAGGTGGCAATTCGCCACTGACGATCGCGTGCTTGAGTCGTTTATAAACCCAATCGGAACGCGTCTCAGGTGCAGCCTCTATCATGATGGCTCAATATCGCACGAGTTCGATTGATTTACAATATTAAATAGAATATTTTTTATTGAGATTTAGCAATATCTTCGAGCAATTACGGAGATTCCAACAATGAATCTGAATCTGGCAGGAAAATCGGTGCTGGTTACCGGCGCCAGCAAGGGTATCGGTCGCGCGATTGCAGCTGCATTTGCCGCTGAGGGCGCGCAGGTCGCGATGACAGCGCGCGGCGTCGAGGAGCTGAATCGCGCGGCTGAGGCTATTGGCAAAGCGGGAGGAAAGACGCTCGCCATCGCCGGCGACGTTACGAAAGAGGCCGACCTCAAGCGTGTCGTCGATGAAACCGTCGCGCGCTTCGGCACCATCCACGTGCTGGTCAACAATGCCGGCGGCGCTAAAGGCTTCACCGCTTTCGAGGATGCGAGCGATGAGGAATGGAAGGAGACCTTCGACCTCAATCTGTTCTCGGTGGTTCGCCTGACGCGTGCGGTGCTGCCGATCATGCGCAACCAGAAATGGGGTCGCATCATCAACATTTCGAGCGAGTCGGGAACGCAACCGGATGCGCAGATGTCGCCGTACAACGCCTCGAAGGCCGCGCTCAACAGTCTCACCAAAAGTCTTTCGAAGGCGGTCGCGCTCGATGGAATCCTGGTCAACACGGTTTCACCCGCGTTCATCGAAACACCGCTCATCACGGACGCGATGGAAGCGCAGGCGAAGGCGCGCGGCATCACCCCGCAGGAAGCATTGAAGGGATTCATGAGCACCTTCCGGCCGCATATTGAGCTGAAGCGTGCCGGCCGCCCTGAAGAGGTTGCCGGAATCGTCGTGTTCCTCGCCTCCGACGAGGCATCGTTCATAACGGGCAGCAACTTCCGCGTCGACGGCGGCTCGGTTGCGAGCATTTGACCGGCTGCTCGGATTTCGTAAAGTCAAAACCGGAGATTCCCAATAAGCGCAGCCGAGAAACGACTTATGCCTGATTCAGAAAACACTCCGGTAACGATCTTTACCGATCCGAACGCATACGCGGACCTGCAGGCCTGGCATAGTGTCGCGGCGCGGCTGCGCGAAGCAGACCCGGTCTGTCGAATCGAGGTTCCACGGTTCGAGCCGTTTTGGGCGGTCACCAGGCATGCCGATGTGATCGAGATCGAACGGCAAAACGACAAGTTCCACAACACGATCGCATCTGTCCTGCAGACCAGCGATCAGACCGCCCGGATGCGGGAGTTGGGCCCGATGTTGAAGACGCTGATCAACATGGACGGGCAGGAGCATCGAAACTACCGTGCAGTTACCAACGACTGGTTTAAACCCAACAATTTGAGACGGACCTTCGAGACGAGAATTGCGGAGCTTTCCCGCAAATACGTTGATCGGATGGTCGAATTGGGCAGCGAATGCGATTTCGCAATGGACGTAGCCCGCTTCTATCCGCTGCAGGTCATCATGAGCATCCTCGGCGTACCGGAATCAGATGAACTGAAGATGCTCGACCTGACGCAGAAGTTATTCGGCGCCGATGATCCCGATTTTGCCGGCGGACCTGACCGGCAGGCGGCGGCGCTCGCTGCGGTGATGGATTTCATTTCGTACTTCAGGGACATGACTGCGGATCGCCGCGCCCATCCGAGCGGCGATTTGGCCTCGACCATTGCGAACGGCACCATCGACGGACAGCCGCTCGATGACCTGCGTACATTCAGCTACTACGTGATCGTGGCAACGGCGGGACACGACACCACGTCAAGTACGCTGGCAGGAGGACTCGAAGAACTGATTCGCAATCCGGATCAGATAAAGCTGCTGCAGCAGAACCCGGATTTGATCGACAACGCGGTCGAAGAGATGACCCGATGGGTCACTCCGGTGCGTCATTTCATGCGCTTTGCGCAGGAGGACTACACGTTGCGTGGCAGGAAGATTAAGGCAGGCGACGGCCTGCTGATGTCATATCTCTCCGCTAATCGCGATGAAGAAGTCTTTGAAGAGCCGTTTCGTTTCGATGTCCAGCGCAAGAATGCAGAAGACCATCTAGCGTTCGGAGTTGGGGTTCATTTTTGCCTTGGAGCGACGCTCGCGCGGATGGAGTTGCGCACCTTCTTCCGCGAACTGTTGCCCAGGCTTGAACAGATCGAATTGACGGGGCCGACCCAATACACTGCGGCGACCTTCGTTGGAGCACCAAAGCGGATTCCAATCCGGTACAAGTTGCGAAAATAATCGCTGCTTAGTAGTCAACTCATCCAAAGCATACGCCGCCGCACGAGATCGGCTGACGGCAGGCATCGATACGAGCCGAGATGAGGCGTACCAGTTCGTGCGGGACGTAACCTGACAGGAAATCTGTCATAAGAAGAACAGGAGTGCCTGCCATGAATCCAGGTGACGTCGATTTAGGGAATCCCGACCTCTACGTCAGCGGGGTGCCGCACGAAGTCTTTACCTGGCTTCGGCGCGAGGACCCGGTGCATTGGAACCCGGTTACGAACGGCCGCGGCTTCTGGTCCGTCACCAAGTACGACGACATCGTGGCGATCTCGAAGAACCCGGAGGTGTTTTCCTCGGCCCGCGAGCACGGTGGGCATCGGATTTACGACGAGAACATAGTCGGCACCGCCGGCATGGGAGCAGAGGAAACCGACGCCCCATTCATAAGCATGGATCCGCCCGAGCATAATCGTTATCGGCGCATGATCTCTCCGGGCTTCGGCCCCTCCCGGCTCAAGGCGCTGGAAGGACAAATCCACGATCGGGTGTGTGCCATCCTCGACCGCCTCGGCGCACGGAAGGAGTGCGAGTTTGTTACGGAAGTGGCGGCCGAGTTGCCGATCCAGGTGCTCGCGGAGTTGCTCGGCATCCCGCAAGCGGACCGTCTGAAACTGTTCGACTGGTCGAATTCGATGATCGCCGAAGATGATCCGGAACTCCGCAAAGGCCCCGAGGAGACGGCGGCTGACGTCCGCGCGATGATCGAGTATTCCGGGCGCCTATGGGAGGAGCGTGTAGCTAATCCCGGCTCCGATCTGATCAGCATGCTCATCCATCCTGACGCCGACGGCGAAGTGATGAGCAAGGAGCGGTATCTTGGAACGTTTATCCTGTTGGTGGCCGCAGGCAACGAGACAACCCGCAACTCGATTTCGGGCGGACTGATAACGCTCGCCCAATTTCCCGAGCAACGTCAGCAACTGGCCGACAATCCCGCTCTCTACGGCACAGCGGCCGCCGAGATCATCCGCTACGTAAGCCCGATCATGCATATGCGGCGCACCGCTATCGCGGACAGCGTGGTACGCGGCAAGACCATTCGGCGGGGTGACAAGATAATCATGTGGTATGTGTCAGGGAACCGCGACGAGGAAATCTTCACTAATCCTTTCGGCTTCGACCTTACTCGCGCGGAGGCCACGCAGTTGGGTTTCGGCGTCGGCCAGCATTTCTGCCTCGGCGCCCGCCTGGCCGAGCTGCAATTGCGGATCTTTTTCACCGAGTTTCTCCGCCGCTATCCCAACGCGGAGCCGAGCGGACCAATCCGCAGAATGCGCTCGAACTTCGTCGCGGGCATCAAGGAAATGCCGGTCCGGCTTCGCTGATACGCGCAACACTCGAGGACTTCGCGATGCCATCACCAGCATTTGAAAAAAGCGGCGAAGCGGTCGAGCCGGCGATGACCGCCGCGGAAATCCGTGCGAACGCGCGCGCCTTGAGCGGCTTTTTGCGCGAGCAATCCGACGCTATTGAAGAAGCGCGCCGCTTGCCTGGCGATGTGACTGCGCGTTTGCGGCAAGCGGGCATGTTTCGCCTGATGATGCCGCAGGAATGGGGCGGACCGGAGATGCGTCCGGCTGAGCAGGTCGAAGTTATCGAGGAACTCGCCAAGGCCAATGCTTCCGCCGCCTGGTGCGTGATGATCGGATGCGATTCCGGATTCTTTGCGGGGTTCCTCGAAGACGGGGCCGCGCGAGAGATTTATCCTCGCCTCGATATGATCTCTGCCGGCAGCGCAATGCCCTCCGGGCGCGCCGAGCGCGTTGCGGGCGGATATCGAGTCACCGGGCAATGGTCGTTCGGTTCCGGCGTGACGCATGCCGATGTGGTCGAGCTCGCCTGCACGCTTTATAAAAATGGCGCGCCGGTCGCAAAAGGTCAGGGTACGCCGGTGACGTGCGGGTTCCTGACCCCGGCGGCAAACGTCGAGGTCGTGGACAACTGGCGCACGACCGGGATGCGCGGGACCGGCAGCTGCGACTACAGCGTAAAAGATTTGTTCGTGCCCGAACGGTTCCTCTGCAACATCCGTCCGCCCGCGCGGCGTTCGGGCGTGCTCTGGCGCCGCTCCACGAATTTCCTGCCCAAGGTTTCCGGGGTGCCGCTCGGGATGGCGCGCGCCGCGATCGATTATGCGGTCGAGACGGTGAAAAATCGGGTGGAGATCCCTTCCGGCCGCCCCTTGAGAAACAGCGGACGCATTCAAAGCGTGATCGGCGCCGCGGAGATGCTGCTAGGCGCCGCTCGTTCCTATGTCTTCGTGGCGATGGAACGCGAATGGGCGCGCCTCGAGAGCAACGAGCAGCCGACTATTCGCGAACGCACGGACGCGTGGCTGTCGCGGGTGAATGCGGCGCAGGCGGCGCGTGAGATTGTGAGAATGCTCTACGACGCGCTGGGATCGGCTTCCATTTACTCCGAGCGGAGCCCGCTCGATCGGGCGCTGCGTGACGCTGAGACGGTTTGCCAGCACGTCGTCATGCAACACAAAACGCTCGCGATGGCGGGAGCGATGCTGCTCGAAGCCGACACTCCGGTGCTTCCGTACATCTGACATCTCAATGCTCGATTACGCAAAGTTTCGGGCGAGTGATCCTCTAATGAAGTGAAACAGGAGACGACCATGGATGTTATCGAAGCGATGGAAACCTGCAGTGCGGCGCGTTACCTGAAGCCTGATCCCGTGCCGGATGACTTGATCGAGCGCGTGATCTACGCCGCCACTCGTGCATCGAGTCCGGGTAACAGCCAGGCATGGGACTTCGTCGTCGTACGCGATCCTGAAGCAAAGCGGAAAATCCGCGATCTGCTCGCGCCGCGATTTAAGGCGATGCGCGGCGCGGCGCCAACGACCGGGCGGGTCACGAGTCGGATGATGGCGGGCGCGATGCACTTGGCGGAGACGCTAAATGAGGTTCCGGCGATCATCTTCGTCTGCGGTCCCGTAGCCTATCCGCCCAACGCGCCGACAGAGCAGTTTGTGTGGTCTGCTCTCTACCCGGCGGCGCAGAACCTGATAGTAGCCGCGCGCTCGCTCGGCCTGGGCACAACCTTTACGACCTTCCAAATGTTCATAGAAAACGAGCTACGCGAGCTGCTGGGAATTCCCAAGGCGATAAAGTTCGCCGTGATGATCCCGATTGGCTGGCCACAGAACGATTTCGTCAAGGTCAAGCGCAAACCGATCTCCGCAGTTATTCATTGGGATAGATGGAGTGATTGATCCCGCCAACTTTCCTGGCCGGTGCTTGCACGTCGACGGCGGCATCGTCGTGCGCGACTGAGCCGTCGTCAGACGAGCAGGGTGTTCGGCGGGAGGCCTACCATCGCGCGGCCTTGCTGCTCGAGCACAGTGTCGAGATCGTAAACCACGTGACTCGACATCGTATTGATGTCGCGCAACGCGCGCTGGAGCGGATCGTCGAGGGAATGAGCGCTCGCGCCGGCGCCCTCCGATAGGGTCTGCACTGCCTCGCGCGCGAATTTGACGGCGTAGGCGATACGGCTTCGCAGCTCGATGCGCTGGTCGGGTGGCGCGGGCGTGGGTCTTTCCGCCAGCGCCAGGTTTTCTCGCGCCGCCTGCCGGATCACCGTCTCAGCGGTAGTCGTGAGCACGTGCGCTTTGGCCAGCCGCATCTGGGCGGCGGGCTTTTCGCCCTGTGTCGTCTCGGTGCCGACGATCACACGTCTGGCGAGCCGCTCGCGAAACAGGCGCACCGCCTGACGTGCCGTTCCGACCGCTGGAATCGCCGCGGCGACAGCCAGAAACGGCAGCATCGGCATCCGGTACACGGGATTCGCATGCAGCTTGCAGCCCGGCGCGGTGCCGTCCTGCATGTCCTTCATGTCGATAGCGCGATGCGCGGGCACGAAGACGTCACGCATCACGACGTCGTTGCTGCCGGTCCCGATCATCCCGTCCATGTGCCAGGTGTCGACGACGACCGCCTGTTCTGCGGGGACGGCGAGGAAATATAGATGCGGGCGCGGACCGTTGGGCAGCACGGCCGCCGCGAGAATCCAATCCGCATGCATCACGCCAGTGCCCCATTTCCACTGGCCCGTCACGCGATACCCGCCAGCGACCGGCGTCATGATTCCGGGCGGGAAGGTAACCCCCGGCGCGATGACGTAGGGAAAGCCGCCGCCAAAGGTTTCGTCCTGCAGCTCTTTTGAAAAATGGGCGAGGATCCAGTTGTGCTCGACGCAGAACGACGCTACCCATCCGGTTGAGGAGCATCCTTCGGCGAGCGGCAGCATCGCGTCGATGAACGCGTCGACGCCGAACTCGAGTCCGCCGTAAATCTTCGGCACGAAGTGGTAGAAGATTCCGCTCGCGCGCAGCGCTTCCCAGACTGCGTCGACCGGCCGCCGCAGCCGTTCTGCTTCGCGGCTGTTGGCGGCGAGCAACGGTTTCAGCGCGACAGTACGATCGACGAGCCCGTCGGGTGTAAGACTGCCCAGTTGCTCACGCGACAGCCAATCGCCGCCCCGCGGCAAACGCCGATCAGCCAGCGGCATCGAAGGACTCTGATCATTCACGAATTGATCTCCGTCTCATCGCGCAACGGAAGTTCATTTTCCTGCGGCGAGCTTGTCCTGCGTCTTGGTGTCGAAATCGCTCGCATCATGGCGCTCGTGCAACTGGCTCGCGGGATTGCCGTAGGTGCGATTGACCTTACTCCCGCGCTCTACGGCTGGCCGCCGCAGGAGCGCGTCGGCCCAGCGGTGAACGTTCTTGTAGTCCTGGGCGCTCAGGAACTCGCCAGCTCCATAGAGCCAGCCTTTTACCAGCCAGCCATACCAGGGGAAGATGGCGATATCGGCGATCGTGTAGATACTGCCCGCGATGTACTCAGTCTCCGCGAGGCGACGCTCGAGGACGTCGAGTTGTCGCTTCACCTCCATCGCAAACCGATCGATTGCATATTCGATCTTCTCCGGGGCATACGCATAGAAGTGGCCGAACCCGCCGCCCAGATATGGCGCACTTCCCATCTGCCAGAACAACCATGACAGGCATTCGGCGCGCGCGCCGACTTCGGTTGGCAGGAACGCGCCGAACTTTTCGGCGAGATACAGGAGGATCGCGCCGGTCTCGAAGACCCTGATCGGCTTGGAACCGCTGCGATCAAGGAGAGCGGGGATCTTGGAGTTCGGATTCACCGCGACGAAGCCGCTGCCGAACTGATCGCCGTTTCCGATGTTGATGAGCCAGGCATCATACTCCGCGCCACTGTGCCCGAGGGCCAGGAGTTCCTCCAACATTATCGTGACTTTCACACCGTTCGGCGTGCCGAGCGAATAGAGCTGGAGGGGATGGCGTCCCACCGGCAAATCTTTATCGTGCGTCGGCCCGGCGATAGGACGGTTGATGTTTGCGAACCGTCCGCCGTTCGCCTTGTTCCAGGTCCACACCTTCGGGGGAACGTAATCACTCATTTTTTATACCCACTTCTTTCGCCGGGTGAACAATCGGGATGCGATCACACCGGACTCTATTGGTTTTACTGCCGCGAGATCGCTTTGACGGCCGCGATCGACTGCAGTCTAGTCCAGGCTCGCGGATGAATCACGCTGCGGACTTGTGGCTGTCGCGGCTGAATGCGCAGCGCGTGAGATTGAGCAGTGCTCAGGTGCGTGCGGACATTAGCGCCTCGCCACAATGAACGACGCCACAACCTGTCCTTTGCAATCCGTACCTGTATAAGAACCGCGCAAACTCGATCCGTCTTCTACGATCACCACCGCACCATCGTAGCTTCCTGCACAAGGCTCGAGTTGCTTCAGGCGCAGGGTTGCGATTTTCGACCCTGCCAATGTTCCCGTGAGAATGCCGGATTTTCCCTGCTCCGCGATCCAGGCGCCCTTCAGCACTTTCCCGGCTCGCTCCAGCGTCAATATGAGACCCGCCGAAAAGTCGTGTCCTCCCGAGCGGCCGAACAGTTGTCCGCCAAAAGTTCCGCTCTCAACGCTGCTTATCGGAGCATTCGTCGGCGTCGATTTGCTGTCCTGCGGTTTGGTTTGCGATTCTGTGATGGAATCGTCGCTGGAAACGGCCGCGACCTGGGTGCCCTTAGGTCGAGAATTTTGAGATGCTTCCGTGCCCGCATCTGGAATCTGCAGAGGCGTGATCACGACTTTTGCATGAGCAGCTTGCGGCGCAACTTCGATCGGATAGGCACCATCTTGCTTCGGCGCGAGTGGCAATTCCGCCAACCTCGCGCTCTCGGCCTTTTTGACGGGCGGCGCAATCGCAACTTCTTCCGAAGCAGGCGGCGCAGCCGCTATTGCGACGGTACTTCCCGGCGCAACCGCCGCGGCATCTTTGGCTTTCGGTTTCTTCGCGGCCACCGACGTCGCGATTTGAGTTGTTCCGCCGACGTCATATCCCTTAACCACTTGAATCCTGTCGATACTACACGCCACCAGCCGAGTCTGTGGAATTAATTTCGGAGGCTGGGATATGGATTTCGCCGCAGTAGGCTCATTTTGAAATTTCGAAGAGTTCGCACGCCACCAATCGGTTTCATCCTGCGACAGCGCAAAAGCGCTTTGCGCACGATCGCAGAACTTCGTCACGAACTCTTTGCAAACCGTTGCTGTACCGGGGTCATGGCTATCGGCGCAGTCTCGCGCCGCTGCAGCCCCTTCGAGCATTCGTTTGCCGTAAGCTTGCGCACCCTCGATGGCCGGTAATTCATTTCCTTTGATAACAGAGGGATCTCGCACGAATGCCGCTCCATAGGCATCGCCCCCGTCAGGCTGTGGCCGTGGGAAAAAATAGGCGCTCGAATCCATGATGTTATCCAGCCGCTTGACCGGGTCCGAGGATTGAGATGGAGACTGCTGCACCTGCCCGCACCCCGACGACGCGACGACGATCGCGCACAGCAAAAGCAAGCTGCATGAGCGCAATCTCCCCAGTTGCGCTGTGTATTCAAACAGCGGCGGTTTTGATAGCCATTTGACGAACATGGCGCTCGCCTTGGACTTTTTCTGAGAGAACACGTTTTTTCACCCGGACCGGGGAACACCGTGATCAAAATGCACATTTTTGCGGGAGCAATTTGGATCCTAGTCAATTCTCCGGCGTTAGCTCAAGTCAAACCGGGAGATTTCATTAGCCCTGAAAACGCTTCCAAAGTAGTCGGCCTCGTCTCGCCGGGAGTCTTCTCGAAAGTTCGCTACGGCATGACCATGAAGATCGTGACGACCGAACGAGTGGATCCGCCGCCGCCCTACCATTCTGCGACCGAACAGTACGCAGGACAGGTGCGCTTATCCGACGATCGCCGCAGCCTGGTCGGTTACGTGGCGGGAGAGCCATTTCCGCTCATCGACCCAAATGATCCGGAAGTCGCGAACAAGATCGTCTGGAATAGTGTCTTCCGACCGATCACGACCGACGACTATGATCTTCGCTACTACGACTGCGATTCAAGCTTCGAGCGCCACGGCTCGCAGGACAATCAGATCGAGTACTTCGAGATCGGCCACTATGCCGGGTACAATCTCGTCGGGCGCACCGAGGTCAATCCGATGCCGGCGGACCCGGACTTCACTTCGACCGGACGCTACTGGCTATTCGGTCTCTACCCGATTCTCTCACCGCAGGAGATTCGTGGTGGGGGACTGATTCGTTGGCGTTATGCTGATCCGAAACGGGGAGACGACATCTGGTCTCTCGCGGCCGGCAGCCGGCGCTTACGCCGCCTGAACGAAGCGATCATGAGTTCTTCCGTAACTTCAAATGGAAGTTCGGCGCATGCCTGGGATCCGGATCACTACTCAGGCTTTGACGCCAAGCCCGAGCAATATTTCTACAAATTCCTGGGCGAGAAGGAAATGCTGGCCACGATGCATGCGATTCACTCGCCTGAAGTTCAATGCGAAACCGATGGCGGTACGAGTGTCTGCCCCGAAGCATGGGAAATGCGCCATATGTACCTGTTACAGGCCACTCCCGATCTATCGCGAATAAGGCCTCTCGACTCCAGGACGGTCCTCTACATGGACAGCGAGACCTGGTTCGAACCGTATATCGACGACTACGATCGCAATGGCCAATTGTTCCGCAGTCATATCTATTGGCTCGCTACGCGCGATCGGCCAGTGCCTGATGCGCGTATTGCAATCTATCCTTTCAAGCGGTCTTTCGTGGTCGCCGCGGTCTCGACCAACGTCCAATCGGGTCTCTCGACAGTGTGCTATCTGCCCGGAAGAGAAAGCCCGGAAAGAGAATGCTGGTACATCAATATGGGAGCGGTTGATAAGAGCTTCTTCAGTACCGACGCAATGGTTCGTGCCGCGTCATTCTAGCCAAGTCCGCCATTTTTCTCGCGAAAACGATAACGCCAGCTGCAGTTAGACGCCGGGCTTGATCATGTCCCGGATTCTGAGGTTGTGCTTGCGCATGTACCTGCGCAGGATGAACCACGCCGCCGCAAAAGCGACGATCGCGACGACCACCGTGATAACCACGGGAACGAGGATATTCATCTCGCGACGCCCTCCGCGATCGCGTCACGCTGACACTTCTTCGCTGACCTACGATTTGCTCCTGCTCTGAGCAGGCGCGGTCGAAAGCCTGATACTCGTGAAGCGTCGCGAGGCGAACTT
Source organism: Binatus sp. (SeqCode) (assembly GCA_050010075.1). Taxonomy (GTDB): domain Bacteria; phylum Desulfobacterota; class Binatia; order Binatales; family Binataceae; genus Binatus. The sequence continues at coordinate 19,031 of JBEKLS010000061.1, forward strand.
CCATTGATCGCCGACTTTCACGTAGTCGTCGTCGTAGAAGCCGGTTCCAATCCACTCCATATCGCGCTTTGCGCTGCGCAGTTCCACGTAGCATCTGCCCGTCGCCTTGGTCTTGCTCTGCAGATTTACGACATGGTTGTGGATGTAAGGACGCGGTGAGGCCTCGGCGAGCGCTTGCTCGTACATCTTGCGAAGGTCCGCGCGGCCCTTGGTGGTCGCCTCTCGCTCGCGTCCTTTGACCACAAATATCCCGTCCTCGGCGAAAAGCTCGACCATAGTCTTGAGATCGTTTTGCCAGACGCAATCGCAGTAGCGCACGGGCAGGTCACGAATCGCTTCGCGATCGGCAAGCTCGATTACCAGTTCATCAGTTGTTTTCATGATTCCATCCTCGATTCGTCTTTTGCTGTTTCAGGCGGGACCTTTGCGAAGAACTCCCTTCTCGCTCAGTGCATTCACCCGCGCCGGCGCGTATCCCAGGTAATTCGTCAGAACTTCCTCGTTGTGCTCGCCGAGCAACGGCGCATCCAATTCGAGCCGTTGCGGAAACTCCGAGAAGCGAAGCGCGAAACCGGGAACGTCGAAGTCCCCCAGGATGCGATCATGGACGGTGCGAACCGTTCCGCGCTCGCGGAGGTGCGGATGCTTGACGGCCTCTTCCAGCGACAGAACCGGCGCATGCGGCACGCGATATTCCTTCATCGCCGCCATCGAAACGTCGTCATTCGGCATCGACTGCAGCCATCCTTCAATCGTCGCGACAAGTTGCGCCAGATTTATCAGCCGGTCCGCATTGGTCTTGAAGCGTGGATCGTCCGCGAGTTCGGGGCGGTCCATCGCGCGGCACAGGCCGGAAAACTGATGTTCGAGCGGCGCGATTATTATCATGTAGTGGTCCCTTGCCTTGAATATCCCGGCCGGAACCGCATACCAGGAGTGCAGGCCGGAGCGGGTCGGCTTGATTGCACCTTTGCTGAGACTGAGCGTCTCGACCCCTGCCTCGTGGTAATGGAAATAGGTATCGAGCAGCGACAAATCGAGATACTGCCCGCGGCCGGTTCGCTCGCGATAGAGCAAGGCGGCGCAGATCGCGCCCATCGCATGCGCCCCGGTACTCACGTCACCGATTGCCGTCATGATCACGTACGGCGCGCCCCCGGCCTCGCCGCCCATCGAAACAATTCCCGCGTACGCCGCGCCGAGGTAATCAAAACCAGGCTCGTTGGCCAAAGGCCCGTTCTGTCCGAATGCGGAAATCGAACACATTACGACTTTCGGATTCAGCGTATGCACCGAGTCGTAACCGAGGCCGAGTCGGCCGATCACTCCCGGCGCGAAATTCTCGACCAGCACGTCAGTCTGGAGAATCAGATCCTTGATTATCGCAAGACCTTCAGACGATTTGAGATCGACGCAAATGCCTTTCTTGCCGCGATTGTGCTGCACGAAATAGCCGCTGCGGCCGTTGATCAGCACTTGCGCCCCGCGCGACGGATCGCCCGCTGGCGCCATCTCGACCTTGATCACGTCGGCGCCCATTTCGGCCAGCATCAGAGTGCAGGTGGGGCCCGCCACGATCTGCGTGAAGTCGAGGACCTTGTATCCATCCAGCACGTGTCGAGGTCGATTGTCGGTCATGACCATCTCTCCAAAACCCGCGAGATTTGGGCGGTCAGTTAGTGTGCATCGCGACGTGGGTGTCTTCCATCCATAGTCGCATGACGCGCCGACTGCCAAGTGGCGGCAGCAGCAGTAGCCCTACTGAAACCCGGCCGGGGTTTCACTACAATTAAGTCGAAATGGTCTTGAGCACATTCACCTGAGCGATACGCATCCGCCACAAAAGTAATTCCATGGGGCGGGAGATTGATGATGTTGTGGGTCGAATGGATGTGGCGAATTGTCGATAAGTGACGTCTCTCTGACTCGGCGCCAGTTCCTCGCCAAGTCGGCTCAAGTAGCCGCGGGCGCAGGGCTCAGTCTCAGCGTGCTGGGTATGACTGGCTGCGGCAGCGGTTCCAGCTCCAGTTCCAGTTCCAACAATTCAGCTTGGCGAGAATTGGCCCGTCGCATCTCGGGCCCGGTGCTGCGGCCAGGCGATAACGGCTTCAGGGCGACAGCCCTGCCCAACAATCTGCGCTACGCCTCGATTCTGCCGGACGGTATCGCCAAATGCGCCAGCGCGACCGACGTGGCGCAGGCAATTTTATGGTCGCAGCGGAACGAGATCCCGCTGATTACGCGGTCCGGCGGTCACTCCTATGCCGGGTTTTCGACTACGCACGGACT
>JBEKLS010000062.1:0-21459 GCA_050010075.1 Binatus sp. (SeqCode)
GCGGCGACTTCGAGATGGCCGCCGACTTCACTTTGATAACCGGGGATGCGCTCTGGCCGCAGACCCAGCTCAACGAGCGCCGCGTCCAGCGTTGAGCGCGCTCCCGATCCATCTTCGCGATTGACTATCCGAAGGTCGGACCGCTCCAGATCGGCGAAACCGCGAATCGACAGCGGATTGCCCGGCGCGGTCGCAAGTCCCAGTTCCCAGCGCGCAAAGTTAACGACTATCGAACGGCGATTGCCGAGAGCGTGTTTGATTGGCGCCAGGTTGTATTCGCCGTTCTTCTGATCGCGAATATGCACGCCCGCTACGTGCGCGTGCCGCTTGACCAGGGCCTCCAGCGCGGCTCGACTCGAGCACGGCAGCGCGACCGCGCGAACGGGAGACCGCCGGCGCGCGAGCCAGTCGGCCAGCATCGCGACCGCTGGATCGCAGCCCGCCATCAGGACGGTCGAATCGATTTCGTCGGACAGCTGAAAAGTCGCGACGTCGGCACGCTTGCCCCGCGCGCGCTGTAACACGCCCGAGGCCGGCGCGAGCGTGAGATACGCCGCCGGCTGCGGCACCGCCACGACCTTTCCGCCTACGCGAGCGAGCGCGACGCGGGCTTGCGCGCGAGAAGGACGGAGCGGCTCGCGCTCGAGCCAGTTGGCATCGACGAGGGTCGAGCGCTCGTCATCGGTTTCGCCGAACAGCGATTCCACGGTGGCGCCGACCTCGCGCGCCAGTCGAATAGCGATCTCAACGCCCGGCCGGTAAGTGCCTGCCTCGATCGCGCCCAGGGCCTGACGCGAGATGCCGGCGCGCCGCGCCAACTCGGTCTGCGTCAGGCCGCGCGAAATACGCGCGCGCACAACGGCGTTCGAAGTTTCTGCCATGATACTCGTCACACTGCTCTTAACATGGCACAAAAGATCCCCGTTCCGACAAGGCTCGATACCCTCGTTTCGCGTTTCACAAGGCCGCCGCGATTTTTAAACGTCACATTCAAGGTGAATGTCTTCAGGTTCGAGCTCGAACAGACGCGGGTCGACTTCCGCAGCAACTACACATCCGCGCCGCAGGTAAAAGTTAATAGTATTTTCGGAGGGCGTCGCCGAGATGTAGAGGCGCTTCGCTCCGCGCTCCCGTGCGGTAGCTTTGGCCAGTTCGAACAGTCGCCGGCCCAACCCACTCTTGCGGTATGATCTGCTCACGTGAAGGAACTTGAGTTGGAGCTGATCACCACGCTTACCAATTCGCTCGCTGTCCAGCACGACAGCAGCAACAAGTTGCTTCCGGTCGAACAGGCCGTGGAACCAACCTCCGCGGTCGAAGCAGTCGAGCAGGATCGGCGTGTAGAGGTCTGCTTCGCCGGGCGGCCAGCCGGAGAGATCGTGGTGCTCTGGTCTCAGCACCAGGTCTCCGTTCTCGAAGCGATAGACGTTGTCGGTCACTTCACTGCGGTCGATACTCCAGACCTGCTCGACTTCTTGCCGAAGCAGTTCCCTACCGTGCAGATCCTGCATAAACGCAACGACCTTTATCTAAATTACTCCGGCGTTCTTCAATCGCTTGCGTGAGGATGCGTCGAAGCCGATGTCGGCCAGGATCTCCTCGTTGTGCTCGCCTAGCGCCGGCGCGCCTGTGCGAACGCGCGTCGGTGTGCGCGAGAATTTAGCCACTGGTCCGGGCAGCGGAACGATCGCGCCACCCTCGCTTCGGGTTGGCTGCAAACTGTCACGCTCAAGCACGTGAGGATCGCGCGCCGCGTCGCTGTAACTATTTACCGGTCCGACTGGAATTCCCGCACGAATGAGAATCTCGACTATTTCGGCCCGTCGATGTTCAGCCGTCCATGCTGCGACTACCGCGTTGCACGCATCGCGGTTACCACAGCGTCCAGCAATCGTTGCGAAGGCTGGATCGTCGGCCAGATCCGGGTGACCGATGGTGCGCGCCAACACCTTCCAGTGAGCATCGAGCAGCACCGCGATATAAACCGATCCATCTGCGCAAGCGAAAACATTCGCCGGCACCGCAAACCCGAATTCGTTACCGAGGCGTTGCGCGGTAACGCCCATCGCGGCCAGCGTCAAGCTTGCGTTATTCGTCAAGGTTTCCAGCAGCGCAACGTCGACATGCTGACCTTCACCGGTGACATCGCGATGCCGAAGCGCAGCCATCGCACCAATCGCACCATGCAGTCCGCCGAGTTGGTCGGCGATTGCGGTCGGATCCTTGGTCGGGGGCCCATCCACCGCGCCGTTCAGCGACATGAAGCCGGATACCGCCTGCGCGATCGGGTCGTAACCGGGCCGGCTGGAATACGGACCGAACTGGCCCCATCCGGTAACCGACACATAAACGATGTCCGGCTTGACCGCGCGTACCGCGTCATAGCCGACACCCCATTTGTCCATCGTGCCGACCTTGAAATTTTCGACGACGATGTCGGCTTTGGCGGCCAGCTTGAGAAAGATGTCGCGCCCTTCATGATGTCTGAGGTCGAGGCTCAGGCTGCGCTTGTTGCGATTGATTGTTCCGTGCACGAAACCGATGTTCGTGCCGGGCAGAGCCGGCGGCAGCCGACGAGTCACTTCGCCTTCGGGAGTTTCGACTTTGATAACGTCAGCTCCAAGGTCGGCCAGCATCGCGGAGCAGATCGGCCCGGCCGCGGTCGTCGTTGCTTCGACCACGCGCACGCCGGCCAGCGGTCCGGACAGGTCGTTGCGCGCTTCGCGAAAAAATTCTGCCTTCGTCATCGTTGAATCCTCGCTTTGAATTGCCGGCCCGGTTCGGTCGGTATCAGCCCTAAGTAAAGGGCGTGAGATTACCCTTGAATACCATGCGAACGACTCCTGTCCGGAGGGCGTTCGAGGCACACTACCATGTCGGAATTAATTGTGGAGCTTACGCGGAGCGAACTCGAACTCAGTCAGCCAGCGGGCGCTCGGCCGCTTTCTTTGCCAGCAGCGCGCAGCGTTCGAGGACTGCGGTCAAAGCGGTCAGGGTGACCGGCTTGGCGACGTACTCGTCCATGCCGGCATTGAGGCAGAGCAAGCGTGCTCCCTCGAGCGCGTGCGCCGTCATCGCAACTACGATCGTGCGCCGTGTGGCGCCTTCGATCCGTCGGATTTCCGCGACCGTGGCGTACCCGTCCATCTCAGGCATCTCACAGTCGAGCAGCACAACCGCGTAGTGCGTGCTGAACAGCGCTTCAATCGCGGCCTTGCCCCCACCAGCCAGGTCGACGCGATATCCCAACTTCTGGAGTTGCTTTTCCGCCACCTTCAAATTCACCAGGTTGTCATCGACCACCAGGACGCGCACCGGGTCGTGCGACAGGTTGGGCGCCGGAGCCGCAATTTGCGACGAGGGCATGAACGGTTCGCGACTCGACGGGCCAGTGGGATGCAATCCTAATTCAGGCAGCGCGATGAGGCCTTCATAGAGGAGCGATTGCCGCACCGGCTTGGTAAGGCATCCATCGAAATCCTTGCGGCGGCGAGCCACCGATGCTGCGCTTTCACCGACCTGGCTCATTAGCAGCAGCAGCGTTTTCGAAAGCGACGGATCGGACCTGACCGCGCGCGCCAGCGCGGAAGCGTCCATCCCGGTCATCTCCGCATCCACGATGGCCACCTGGCAGGGCTGATTTTCAGCGGCCTGCCGGCGCATCGCGGCCAGCGCGAGATCACCGCTCGCCGCGGTCTCGGCGATCATCGCCCAGGATTTCAAACTGTTGGCGACCACCTCGCAATTGGTTGCATTGCCATCGACGACGAGTGCGCGCACGCCCGCCAGTAGAGACGCTTTGGATTCCATTGCCGGAGGCGTCGCCGGCCTTCCGAATCTCGCCGTGAAATAGATGGCGGATCCGTTTCCCGGCTCGCTTTGAATTTCAATTTTCCCCTGCATGCCTTCGACGAGTTTCTTTGAAATTGTCAGCCCGAGACCTGTCCCGCCGTATTTGCGGGTGGTCGATGCGTCGGCCTGCGAAAAAGGATTGAAGAGCCCGGCTTGCACCTCTTTCGGAATGCCGATTCCGGTATCGCGAACCTCAAACCGAAAGCCCACAACCTCGTCAGAGGCTTCCTCCTGCGGAGAAACGCGCAGGATCACCTCACCGGCGTGGGTGAACTTCAAGGCGTTCCCGAGCAGGTTGTTAAGGACCTGACGCAGGCGCAGCGGATCGCCCGAGATGGTGGTCGACGCTTCGCCTTCATATTCGAGCATCAGTTCGATGCGCTTGCGGCGCGCCTCGGTGGCGAACAATTCAATCGTAGTCTCGAGGACCCTGGCCAACTCGAAATCAATCCGCTCGAAGACGACCTTGCCGCCCTCGAGCTTGGTGAAGTCGAGGATATCGTTGACGATGTTGAGCAGCAGGTTGCCGCTTTCCGAGACCGTGCGCGCGAATTCCGTTTGATCGGGAGTCAGATCCGATTTAAGCAACATTTCAGCAAACCCGATTATGCCGTTGAGAGGAGTGCGAATTTCGTGGCTCATGTTCGCCATGAATTCGGACTTGATTCTCAACGCTTCGAGCGCGGTCTCGCGCGCGGCGACCAGTTCGGTGTTCTTGGTCTCGAGTTCCGCCAGCAGGCGGGCGCGAGTATCGGCGAGTTGCCCCATGGCCAGAGCCTCGGCGGCGGCGGCCCTGGTTTCATCGCGCAGTTGAACTTCGCGAGCCTGACGATTGCGATCGGCGACCTGCTTGCGGCGCAGCAGATTGCGCAACTGTGCCTTGGCCACCGCAAAGTCTGTGGACTTCACGACACAATCATCGACTCCGGCGCTCAACGCTTCACGCACCGTAGCGCTGGTCGGATCGTCGGTAAGTATTATCAACGGGATCGTCCGCCAGTCGGGCGAATCCCGGATTTGTCTGAAGAACGCCGGGTCGGCCGACGAGCTTTCGATGAGTATGCAGTCGGCCCGGCGGACTACCAGCAGTTCGCACGCCTCGGCGACCGATTGCGCGATCGCCATTTCGTAATCGTCGCTGAGCAACTCCGACGCAAGCTCCTGCAGGTATGATGAGTCGCTGCCGATGCCCAGCAATTTCTTGTTGCCGAAGAGGGTCTTGGCGCCGTCCGTGGCACGCATCGCTTCGCGCGAGTGCGTCAGCGCGCCCAGTCGAATCAGCAGCATGGCCTGGTCTTCGCTCTTGCGCATAAACGCGTCAGCCCCTGCCTCGAGCGCCCCGATCTCAACCTCGGGATCGTCCGAATCCGTGAAGAACACGCAGGGAATCTCGCGCAGCACTGTGTTGGACTTGATTCTGCTGATGAAGGTCAGGCCGTCGATATTGGCCATCTGGCCGTCGACCACGATCGCGGCGGGCTGAATCTCCGCCGTCAGCCGCAATCCCTGGGCGCCGCTCTGGCCTTCGACCAGGTGATATCCGTTAGGCTCGACCAACTGCTTGAGCCACTGACGAAACTTTTCGCTGGGATCGATCACGAGCAAGTTGGGGAGTTGATGGCCGGTCGCGTTCGAGCGGCGATCGCTTATCAGTTCGGCCGCGCAACTCAGCAGATAACCTTTGTCATATGGTTTGCCGACATATTCGTCGGCGCCGGTCGAGAGCCCACGAACGCGCGCGCGAACGTCGGCTTCGAGCGAGAGCAGGATCACGGGAATCGGGCGGGTCTCCACGGTAGCCTTCAACTCAGACAGGAACCCAACGCCGTCGCCGTCGGGCAACTGGACATCGAGCACGATTAAATCAAAAAGGCTCTTCTCCAGCGCGGCGCGGCCTGCCGCCAGTGTGGCCGCGAGGCTGCAGTCATAACCGCCCCCCTCGAAGGCGCCTTTCAGGTCCATGCGAACGGTTAGGCTATCGTCGATTACAAGTACGCTTGAGCTCATGTGTTTGGTGCGCCTCCAACGCGTCGTCGCGCCATCTGGCAGAGCGTGGCGGCCACGTCGGCCAACGGAGCAACTACCTGCGCGGCATCCAGGGCGATCGCTTCACGCGGCATCCCGAACACGGTCGAGCTCGCTTCATCCTGGGCGATCGTCTGGCCGCCGTTGCGTCTGACCGCGAGCAGACCAGCAGCCCCATCTTTGCCCATCCCGGTCAGCAGACAGCCGATCGCATGCGCGCCGCATTCGCGAGCGACGGATTCGAACAACTCGTCAATCGAGGGACGGCATAAATGGCGCGGCGGAGTATTGGTCATTCGCAGTCGGCCCTGGCCGACGGTCAGATGACGGTCCGGCAGCGCCATAATTATCTCGCCCCGGCCCGGCCGCGGCATCGGCTCCCCGTCGACTGCAACGCGCACGTTTAGCTCGGACAGCGTTGCGATCCATTGAACCAGACTGTCAGAGAATTCAGGCGCGACGTGGATGACGAGCAAAATCGGCAACGGAAAGTCGGCGGGAATTTGCGACAGAATTTTTGCGACGGCAGACGGGCCGCCGATCGATGCTCCGATTGCGACTATTACTGCTTCGCCGCTTTCGCGGACGGGAATCGAAGTAGTCTGAGGCGCACTGACGGCAGCGCCATTGACCCGTGAGCGCCGATTGACCGACGCGCGCCGAATCGGCTTGATGCGCGAAACCATCTTCACCGCCGCAACCAGTTCGCGCTCCCACATCCCGTCAGCCTCGATTCCCGCGGCCTTGTCGAGCACGTCGATTGCTCCAGCCGCAAGCGCGTCGAAGGTCTGCAGCGCCTGGCCGCGGTTGGACGAGGCCGAGACCATCAGGATGGGCGTGGGACAGTTGGCCATGATGTATTCGGTGGCGGTGACGCCGTCCATTATCGGCATCATCACGTCCATGGTGATCACGTCGGGACGCATCCGCTGGCACAGCTCGGTGGCGGTGCGGCCGTCGCGGGCCTCGGCGATGACTTCGATCGCAGGATCGGTGGATAACGTCTCGATCAGGCGTTTGCGCACCGTCATCGAATCGTCCGCGACCAGCACTCGAATGGTTCCCATCATCTAGCCCACCAGGCTGCGAGCTGTTTCAAGCAGCGAATCCTTGCTGAACTCGCCTTTGACTATGTAAGCGCGGGCGCCCGCCTCGGCACCGCGCCTGCGGTCTTCGGCGCCGGCGCGAGTGGTGACGAGGATCGACGGAATCCCGAGCAGGTAGTCGTATTCGCGGGTTCGTGAGACGAACTCGAAGCCATTCATGCCGGGCATCTCGACGTCGCAGACAAAGAGGCTGTAATGGCGCTCGCGGGCCTTGGCCATCGCATCTTCGCCGCTCACTGCCAGGTCGACCTTGAAACCGCCTGTCTCCAGGATGCTCTTCAGCAACACGCGGCTGGTGAGGGAATCATCGATAACCAGGATGTGCGGAGCAGGTGCGGCCGCCGCCGTCGGTTGCGACGAGACCGCGTGGGCTGCTTCCAGCAGTGCGTCCGGGTTGAGCATGAGTTGGGGGTTTCCCTGCGCGTCGAAGACCGCTCCGGCGAGCATAGCTGCGCGGCCCCCGGCGGCTGGCAGCGGATGCACGATCACTTCACTGGCATGGATCACGCGGTCCACGCCGAGGGCGAGGAGTTCGGCGTCAGCCTGAACGATTGCCGCGAGGTGCGGGCGCGAGTCGGCGCCGGCCGCAAGCGATCGCCGCATCGTGTCAGCGAGCCGGATAAATGGAATCGCGCGGCCTTCGAAGATCAATGAGGATCGGCCTGCCAGCGAAACGATCGCGTCATCATCGAGCCGCAACGCGCAATGAACCGCCTCGAGCGGAACCCAAATCAGCAAATCGTCGGCGCCGAGCAGGACGGCCCTGACCGACGAGAGCGAGACCGGTACTTCAATCTCGATGCTGGTCCCGATACCCACGTCAGTGCGGACCCCGACCCGGCCTTTGAACCGGCCGGCGACCTCGCGAACCACTTCGAGACCGATTCCGCGGCCGGCCACTTCGTTGAGCGAAGCGCTGGTGGTGACTCCGGGGCTGAAAATCAGATCGAGTGCGTCTGCCGGAGACAGCGCGGCGGCACTCGCGGCTGACACAACTTTGCGATCGACGGCGGCGCGGCGGACCGCGTCAACGTCGATACCGCAACCGTCGTCGGAGCAGGTGAACAGAATTCGGTCGGCGCGACGTTCGATCTTGAGGCGGACTTCGCCGCAGGTTGGTTTGCCGCAGGCGAGGCGGTCTCGCGGACTCTCGATTCCATGCGCGACGGCGTTGCGCACCAGGTGCGCCAGAGCTTCTCCGATAGCCGAGAGCACGTGACTTTCCAGCCGCTGCTCCCGACCCGAGGTGTGGAAGACGACCTGCTTTCCAAGCATCTCGGCCGCGTCGCGCACCGCGCGCTCGAGCGCCGGGAACAGCAGGCCGGTGGGCAGCAATCGGAGCCGGTCGATATTGCCGCGGACCTCTGCGACTTCACGCTCGGTGCTGTCGGCGCGCATCCCAAGGCCCTGGCGTGCATGCTGGAGCGCCAGTCTCATTTCCTCGACGGTTTCATGCAGCCGCATCCCGGGTTTGCCGTCGGTCAGCTGTTGTTGCAGGGCCGCGAGCCGATCTTCGACCTCCCTGACCACTTCGATACCGCGGCGGATGCCGTCAAGCTGTACCGCGGTTTCGGAGACGCCGCTCAGCAAAGCGTCCATCTCGGCCACGCCGACGCGCACGCGCTCAAACGGTTCGAGCGCTGCCGGTCGCGCCGGCGCATTGGCAGATGTTGGCGGGTCGAGTGCACTTATCTGCGACGAAATTTTATCCACCTGCTCGAGCAGTCGGCCGATTTCTTCCTTGCTGACTGCGCCGGGGGAGCCCCGATGAGGCGCCAGAGCGTCCTCCATCGCATGCGCAATCTCGGCGATACGGGGCAATCTGACCACGCGCGCGGCGCCTTTGAGCGTATGCGCCTGGCGGAGCAGACGCGCCACCGGTTCCGCGTCGGCGTCGCCTCGTTCGAGCCCGAGGATATCGCGGCTGAGATCGGAAACGATCTCACGCGCTTCGATCTTGAAATACTGGTAGAGGTTCTCGTCGGCCATAACTCGCTATCCGTTCAAGCCGCATCCCCGGAAGCTGGCGTGCCGGTTTTTTTGACGATGCTCTCGGCGATTGAGCTGACGTTCAGCAGCCACAACTGCGACGCGCCGGAGCCGACCGCGTCGGTCGCATGGGGCGGTGCGCCGGGACTCACCGGGCTAAGCTCGGCGCGCGGCACCATCATGGTTCCGGTGACGGCGGTGAATCCGAGTGCAATCTCTTTCTCGCAGCGGCAGAGCACCATCCATCGATTCGGCTCGGTCCTCAGTTCCGGACTGCCGATCATGGCGGCAAGACTGTAGACCGCTACCATCCGGCCCTTCAGTCCGGCGATGCCCAGTAGTCCGGAGTCTGCGCCGGGAATGGGCACCACGGTCTGGGCACGCGCCAGTCCGGCGAGATCGGCCACCTTCAGCGCGAACCTGGCGATGCCGATGCGCACGATCAGCAGATGTACGAGTTCCTGACCGCGTTCCACCAGCGGTTGCTGGAAGGTCAGGTCGAACGACTGCCTTAACTCTTCGAATTTGAGCGCGATGTCGGTTTCGATCAAATCGGTCCCTCGCACAGGCGCAATTCGGAAGCGCAAAGATCGATCAGAGTGCTGCGGCTGAAGCCGCCGCCGTACAGCAGCACGCGGGCAGGATCTTCCTGAGCAAGCAGTACCGAGGCACTCTGAAGCTCGCGCCGCGCACTCTGGCGGTCACCGTCGCGCCTGAACATGAGACCGAGCCGCAAGTGAGGCATCGCGAATGCCGCGTCGAGGTAAACCCCGACCCGGTAGCTGTCGATCGCAGCTGCGCGATGGCCGCCGTGCTCGTGACAGAGCGCGGTCAGGTAGTGAGCAGCCGCGTTGAGGCCGTCCAGCGCCAGCAACGAGCTGCAGAGCGCAGCGGCCTGATCGAGCTGCCCTCGTTCCAGCTGGATAATCGCCGTCAGCAGCAGCACGTCGGGGTCGAGCCGGTCCGCGGGCGCCAGCGCCTCAAGAGTGGCCAGCGCCTCGTCGTACTGTTCCGTTTTCATCAGAGCGGCGCCGAGGCTGAGACTCGCACCCTTTTCAGCCGGGTTCATCGCCGCGAACGAAGGCGGAGCCGGTTCGGCGGTCACGCGCTTGGGCGACACCAGGGGCATCGGCGGCCGGACTACATCTTTGCGCGGACTCACAGTCCGGGCGCGGGGCGCCGGCCAGGTGGGCGATCCGCTCGGCTTACGCAACACGTAGTAAAAGGCGCCTTCGGCATGCTGTACGTGAAACGCCTGCGAGATTCCGCGCAGCGGCTCCGCGTGGCTAAGAAAGAGAAATCCGTCGGGCGCGAGTGCGCGGGCAAAGCGCGCAATTACTTCGCCCACAACCCGAGCCGACAGGTACATGATTACGTTGCGGCAAAAGATTATGTCGAACCGATGCGGCTGCCAGAATTGATAGTCTTCGCAAGCGATATTCCGTTCGTCGAATCGCACCATCGCCTGCACGCTCTCATTCAATACAAACTGCGCGCGTTCACGGCGGAAATATTTCTCGACGCAGTCCGGCGGCGTCGCGCGCATCGCCCATGCTGAATAGTTTCCGCGCCGCGCCTTCGCGAGAGCTCCCGGGTTGATATCGATGGCAAGGATCGACACTTCGACGGGAGCCAGTGGCCCCAGCTCTCGCAGGATCATCGCCAGCGTGTAGGGCTCTTCACCGGTGGAACATCCAGCGGACAATATCCGGATCGGCCGGGCGGGATCGCCTCCGGTCAGCCGCGGTATCGCGACCGCGGAAAATACGCTGAGTTGCTCCGGAGCGCGGAAGAAATAGGTCTCGCCGATCGTAAGCTTTGCAGCCAGCTCGCGGAGTTCCTCGTGCCTCGATCCATCGGATTCAAGCTGCTTCAGGTAGGCGTCGACGCTGCGGCATTGCAGCTCGCGCATCCGCGCCGTCATGATCGCCTCTAACTCGGCGAGCGATGAACCAGCGTACTGAAGGCCGAGGCGTTGCTCGATCAATTCCGCGAACCGCGTCAGTTTCGCGTCGCCGATAGCCGGGGCAGTCCTCATCATGAATTCTCCAGCCGAGCCAGCTCTTCCGCCGTGACAATTCGCGATCCGTCGAGGACCAGCATCAGTTCGCCGTCCAGCAGGCCAATCGCCGTGAGCACCTCCGGATGAGCTTGCAGCAGCAGCGGCGGAACTTCGGACAGCATGGTGCGATCGAACTCTCGCACGCCGGTTATCGACTCGACCGCGAGCGCTATCACCCGTGTGCCGACGCGCAGCGTGACCAGCCGTGGCTGCTCAACTTCGGCCGAACTAGCTCCAAGCATGATTCCAAGATCGACCACCACGACCGTAGCGCCGCGAATCACCGCCACTCCCTGCACCCATTCGGGGGCACCGGCGATCGCCGTTATCGGCGGGCTGCGCAGAGTCTCGATAACGCTTTCGAGCGGAAGCGCGCAGAACAGATTGCCCGACCTGACCAGCACCACCGCCAACCGCGTCGAGGATAAGCTTGTTTCGGTTGGCATCATGGTCGATAGCACACGCGATTAATCCTTGGTCGGACGGTGCAATTTCCGCTCCAAGCTAAGCGGGCGATCAGATGAGTAATTGACGAGCCATTGATGACCCCATCGACGCGCTACCTGTGAATAAGGTGTGCTGCCCGGCACCTGTCACTCTTCGGCGTGGTGACCGATTAGTGCCATTCGCCAATTAAATGTCGCGAATTTCTGAGCTATCGGCGGCTAATTCGCGTTCGAAGCGACGCTAATTTCCCGACGCCGCGGCACGACCTATGCTCCCCCAACGCGAGCAACGCAGTCACGGAGGCAATCAGCAGGATGAATCGGTCAAGGTCGTTTGGCGTTTTGATAGCGTTTGGGTTCGCAGTTTCGTTTGTCATGCTGGTAGTCGTCGCGACCGTCGGATACTTCAGCATCGGCTCCATCTGGAACAACAGCAATAAGATGGTGCAGACCTATGATGTGATCGATCAGATCTCCGAGCTAACCTCGTTCCTCAAGGACGCGGAGACCGGCCAACGCGGCTACCTGATAACCGGCGACGATACCTATCTCGAGCCGTATAGGCTGGCTACCGCTTCGATCGACAATATTATAAAGCAACTGCGTGACTTGACCGCAGACAACCCCGCTCAGACCCGTCTTCTCGAGCAAGTTTTGCCCTTGATTCAGTCCAAGATGGCGGAGCTCAAGCAGACCATCGATCTTCGGCGCACCGGAGGATTTGACGCGGCCTCGAAAGTGGTCGCGACCGGCCAGGGAAAAGCCTTGATGGACAACATAAGGCAACTGGCGGCCGCGATGGATGACGAAGAAAGAAATTCGTTGCGCGCGGAAAAGACCCGGACCGATTTTAGCGCGAACCTCTCGGAGACGACGATAATTTCGGCGTCGCTACTCGCGCTGGTACTGACCGGCCTCCTCGGATGGTACCTCACCAGCTCTTTGACGCGTCAGATCGGATCAGCGGCAGCGCTCCTGCAAAGTTCGTCGAGCGAGCTTCAGGCTGCCGCCAATCTACAGTCTTCCGGCTCGACCGGGCAGGCGACCGCAGTTAACGAAATCGCCACTACCATCAACGAACTCCTTTCGACCTCCCGCCTCATTGCGGAAAACGCGCAACGCGTCGCTAAAGTGGCGCAGGAGACCTCATTAACTGCCAGTCGCGGCGACGAGACCGTGCAACGCACGACGCAATCCATCGCGGGCATAAAGACCCAGGTCGACGTCGTCGTAGTTCACGTACTCGAACTCGGCAAGAAATCCCAGCTCATCGGGAGCATCACCGAGATGATCAATGAACTCGCCGAACAGACCAACATTCTCGCCATAAATGCAACCATAGAAGCGGCCGGGGCCGGCGAATGGGGCAAGCGGTTTGCCGTCGTCGCGGACGAAATCCGCAAGCTGGCGGACCGTGTCAGCGTTTCATCGAGTGAAATTCGCCAGTTGCTCGATAACATCCGCGCCTCTGCCAGTTCCACGATTGCGGCGACCCAGGACGGTTCGAAACTGGTCGATGCGGGCGTGCGCGAGTTCGCCGAGGCTGCCGTGCTATTCAGGCAAATAGCTGCTCTCGTCAGCACCGCCAGCGAGGCGGCGCGCGAAATCGAACTAAGCACCGAGCAGCAGGCAAGTGCTGTAGATCAGGTCCGGGTGGGAGCATCGGATCTGGTGCAGACCGCTCATGAGACCGATACCAGCTCCAAGCAAGTGCTGAAGACTTCCTCAGAGCTCGCAGGCCTCTCCAGAGAACTGGTCACGATGGTCCGCTCCAACGGCTATCACGCGGGCAACGGCGGACCATCTGTATAGGTCAGAGCCCTTACGTCAAAGCGGTCTGCCGGGGGCGGGGGTCGAACCCGCACGGAGCTTTCGCTCCAGAGGATTTTAAGTCCTCTGCGTATGCCATTTCGCCACCCCGGCTTTCTAGCGAATACGTTCGTTAAATCATAAACACGCTCGCCCGCGAAGATGGCGCATTGGACGACCGGCGCTGGTCATTGCCGTAACCTCAGCGACTCGCGATTGTTCATTCTGTCTGCGCCGCGATGCATATATGCTCGACGGCGCGGCGCGTCCTGGATGCTGACGGGTCGCCGATCGCATCGACGAAAGGGACGCACTGCTTGTCGTCAACAAGGTTCATTGCCGCGGTTCTAGTGATGATTGCCGCGACCGGCTGCTCGGTTTATCAACACTACGAAGACTCGAAGCCCGAGAACGTGCGAAAAACCGAGGCGATGCTTGCCGAGGCCGGCTTCACCACTATCAAGCTCGACAGCGACGACAAAGTTGGGCTGGTCGAAGAGTTGCCGCCGTATGAGCTTCGCAGCTATGCGGTCCAGTCAGGCACGGTCTACTGGTATTACGATCCCGATATTTGCGCGTGCGTTTACGAAGGACACCAGGGCGACTTCGACCGCTACCTGGCGGCGCAAAGACAGGAGAGTGACACTGCGCAATATGCCGCCCAATCGAGCGACCAGCAGGTTGCGTCGCTGAACGCGTTGAACGCCGGCTTCTTTCCGCCACCGCTGTTCTGGATTAGCGGCTATCCTCCGCCGCCTCCACCTCCAAGAGTGGGCGGCCACGGCGGAGGTCATGGGCACTTCGGCGGCGGGTTTCCTGGCGGCGGCTTCGGCGGCGGCCATGGCGGAGGTCACGGGCGCTAGCTGGCCGAATAATTGCTCCCTTTGGGACGGGCCCGGAGGTTTGCCGTCCGCAAGCAGCTAAGCCCGTCGATGCTGACTTATGCCATCACGATCTTCACCGGCGCATTCCTGCTGTTCCAGGTTGAACCACTACTGGCGCGATACATTCTTCCCTGGTTCGGTGGTACGTCCGCCGTATGGATCACCTGCATGTTGTTCTTTCAGTTGCTGTTGGTGGCCGGCTACGCATACTCGCATCTAGTAGTCACTCGCCTGCGCGCCCGGCGGCAGGCAATCGTTCACGTCGCGATCGTCTCGGCATGCGTGCTGCTCATGGCGATGCTCGCATTGATTTGGCAATCGCCAATCACGCCAGGCCCGAACTGGAAGCCGCTCAATCCCGATTTCCCCGTCGCGAGAATCTTCATCCTCTTAATCGTCAGCATTGGACTTCCTTTTTTCGCGTTATCCACGACTGGACCGCTGCTGCAAGCATGGTTCGCACGTTCGCACGAGGGCGCGTCACCCTATCGGCTCTACGCGCTATCCAACGTCGGCTCGTTGCTCGCTCTAGTGACCTATCCGTTCGTCGTAGAACCTGCGCTAAGTCTCAAAGCGCAGGCAATAGTATGGTCAGTGCTATTCATAGGATTCGCGGTAGGCGTCGTCCTATGCGCGCGCAGTGTCAGCCACATCCAACTGTCCGACGCTATTGCCACTGACGCCGCCGAAGTTGAAGACTGGCGCTTTTCGATTCCCACTCGCTCGACTCGAGTGCTGTGGGTAGCATTCGCAACGATCGCATCCGTGATGTTGCTGGCTACAACCAACCAGCTATGCCAGCAGGTCGCGCCGGTTCCGTTCCTCTGGGTGCTGCCGCTCTCCCTCTACCTGCTCTCATTCGTCATCTGTTTTGATAATCAACGCTGGTACCGTCGCGACATCTTCCATCCTGCGTTGGGTGTCACGACGTTTGCGGCGCTGGTCGTTCTTTGCAGCCCCGACCCCAGCATCATAGCTCAAGTTGTCAGCTACCTGGCGTTGCTCTTCACCGTCTGCATGGTCTGTCACGGCGAGTTGGTCCGGCTGAAGCCGCCTGAGCGCTATCTGACTTCGTTCTACCTGATGGTCGCGATCGGCGGCGCCTTGGGCGGCATCTTTGTGGTCGCTATCGCGCCCTGGATCTTCACCGGCTACTGGGAATTTCATCTCGCAATCTGGGCCAGCATTTTGATGCTTGTGATCGTGCTGATGCGGGACCCCGACTCGTGGATTCACGAACGCAGGCCGGTCGTCGCGATGGCGCTTCTGTCGGGCGCAATCGTATTGCCGGAGCTTATCGGAGCGAGTTACACGGTAGCTGCAATTCATCGCGTCGCACCTCACCTGGTGCCGGGGTTTATCGCCGTTGGTCTGATGGCAGCGGTTGCGTTTCAAAAGAATTCGCATCTTGCTCGCCGATGGCCCGGTTCGATCGTGCAGGCATGCACCGTGCTCGGCTTGCTGGTGGTGGGCGGCGTGCTGATCGTGAATATCGAGGGTAATCGTGCGAACACCGTAATAGCCAGTCGCAATTTCTATGGCACGCTTGCTGTTTACTCAGTCGATAGTCAGAACGCCGAAGGACATTACTACATGCTGCGGCACGGCCAAATCATACATGGCGAACAGTATTCGGCGGCGGACAAGCGGGACCTGCCGACTACCTATTACGGTCCTGACAGCGGCATCGGATTGGTGATGCGCAATCATCCGCGCCGATTCGTGGCTGATTCACGTGATCGGGCCCTGCGCGTGGGCGCAATCGGCCTCGGCGTCGGAACGATTGCCGCGTATGGAGAGCCCGGCGACTACATTCGCTTCTACGAGATCAATCCGGCCGTCATCAAAATAGCTGCGGACGAGAATAGCTACTTTTCATATCTGCGGGATTCGCGCGCAAAGGTCGACGTAGTACCGGGCGATGCGCGACTTTCAATGGAACGCGAACTGGCTAATGGAAATGCGCAGGGGTTCGACGTGCTGGTACTCGACGCGTTCGCCGGCGATGCGATACCGGTGCATCTACTGACTATTGAAGCATTCGCAATCTACTTGCGCGAATTGAATGCTGACGGAGTGATAGCTATCCATGTCACCAACCGTTATCTGGACCTGCAACCTGTAATTCGCGAAGTCGCCCTACACTTTGGACTGACCGCGGCACGAGTGCATCAGTCGGGAGGCTCGCTGGTGAAGCCGAGCGACTGGATAATCCTTGCGCGCAACAATGCCGTCCTCGACCGCCCCGAGTTGACGAGCAAGCTGCAGCCGCTCGACTCGGGCAAGCGCGTACGACTCTGGACCGACGACTACAGCAACCTGTTTCAGATCCTGAGGTGATCAGGATCGCCGAAACTCAGCCGGGATTTCGCGCGAAGGTCGGCACGCCCGGGAAATGTGGCGCCCACGCCGGCGCGCTGGAGACGAAGATGCTCGCGGTCGGCTGAAACTGATTCGGTTCGTCGAGACTGCCGGCTTTGATCGCGATGAACGGCATCCCGGACAGGATGCTCATGATCGGCGAGCCGCACTCGGCGCAAAATCCGCGGCTCACCTTGTTGCCGCTGTCGCCGGCGACCTCGTAATGCTTCAACTCTCCCTTGGTAAGCTTGAACGCATCCTTGGGCACGAGCACGACCGGTGCGAATGCGCCGCCGGTCGAGCGCTGGCAATCGCGGCAGTAGCAGTTTGCCTGCATCACAGCGTCCGCCGCGGACTCGTACCGGACCGCGCCGCACATACATCCTCCGACAATTTTTGCTGCCAATTTCGTCCCTCCTGTCTGACGTTATGCGAGCGCGAGGCGCTCGAAATGTTCTCTGGGCGCTTCCATCTCGATCAGTGCGGCGCGAAGTTTTTCCGCCGCGCGTTTTTCTTCAGCACTGCCGGCGAGGTTTTCTTCTTCCGCAGGATCGTCACGCAGCTTATATAGATGATTGCCGCTGAACTTGCCCATCGCCCAGAACGGAAGCAAATCGCCCGAGCGAAACGGTTGCCGAATGACCGGACTCGCCGCACCCGGCATCCGGTCGAGCACCGCGCGATGGTCCGGCGGCGGCAAGTGGATCTCCGGCATGTGATGTATCGGCATCGTGGACCATCGATTCGACCACAGGCTGAGCGGCGCGTTGTCGGCCGCGGGCGCGCGCGCATACTTTGCGTCCGCGTCGATCAGATGGACCTCGCGGCCCCAGACTCCGGCGACCGCCCAGTCGCGAATGGCGCTCGCCTTTCCGGTCAACAGCGGAATCATTGAGCGCCCGTGCGTGCGATGCTTTATCTCGACGCCGAAGATTTCCGCGAGCGTCGCGCAGAGATCGACATTAGTGGTCAGCGCGTCGACATTTCCGTTGCCGAGCCCCGGCATCGCGATCAGCAGGGGCGTGTGCCCGAGCGGTTCGTAAATCGGCACCGCGGGCTTGCCCCAGATATCTTTTTCGCCGAGGTAGTGCCCGTGGTCGGTGCATATGATGACCGCAGTGTTGTCGTAAAATTCGCCGCGATCGATTGCCGCGAGCAGCTTGCCCAGCCACGCGTCGATCATCGTCAGCTTGGCGCCGTAGCATGCGCGAATCTGCCGCGCCTGCTCGAGTGTCAGCACGCCGTGCGCCAACGCGCCGCGGAGATACGGCGGCCAGATCAGATGCGGGCCGCGCCAGGACGAATCGTACATCGAGGCGTAAGGCTCAGGCGTATCGAAGGGCTCGTGCGGATCGAACTCGTCGACGAACAGCATGAAGCGATCGTGACTGCGGGCCGATCGATCGAGCCATTCGGCGGCCGCGGCCATCGTGCGCGGGCCCGGAAAATCCGACTCGCCGCGAAAGTAGCCGCGCGAGTTGTCGTACGGCGTAGGTCCGCGCGCGAACGACGGCGCGCCCATCCAGCTAGGGTCGGGGCGCGTCTGCCACGGGTCGCTCTCATGCCCGCGCTGATAGTCCCATGCGGTAAAATCGGTGTGATAGTTCTCGCCGCCGACCTCGAACAGATGCGGATGATCGGAGACGAGCTTGGTAACGATGCCGGCCGCGCGAAGATATGCGGTCAGCGGACGTTCCCAGATTTCGATCGAGCCCCACGGCTTCCACAAAAAATCGATCGCGCCGCAGAGGATGTCGTGACGCGCCGGGATGCACGGCAGCGACCCCGAGTAGTGCCGGTCGAAGCGAACGGCGCGCCGCGCGAAGGCGTCGAGATTTGGCGTGTCGAACTCGCGCCCGCCGTATGCGCCGAGCATGTGGCGATTGAGGCTGTCGAGCAGTATGACGATGGCGTTTTTAGGAGGCTGTGCGGTGATCGCGCCTGTGCTCATGGCCGAATCCTAGCAAACGATAAAGTTTGCGCCTAAAGGATTGGCGGTGGTCTTTATAACATGGCCGGCGCGTTGGCATGCTGTTTTGTGTCATCGTGAATGAAATGAGTAGCTGGGCCGCAGACGCTGTCTTTTATCATTTGTTTCCGCTTGGATGCTTTGGTGCGCCTGCGCGCAATTCGTTTGACGGGGCGCCGGCTGATCGGCTGTCGAAGCTCATGGGCTGGATCGACTATCTCGAAGAGCTTGGCGTGAACGCATTGCTGCTTGGGCCGGTCTTTGAATCGAGCGCGCATGGTTACGACATTGCGGACTACTTCCGCGTTGATCGGCGGCTCGGCGACGACGCGATGCTCACGGCGATAAGCCAAGAACTTCATCGCCGCGGAATTCGCCTCGTGCTCGACGCCGTCTTCAATCATACAGGTCGCGACTTCTGGGCCTTTCGCGACGTTCGCGAGAAGGGGCGCGCGTCGGCCTATTGCGACTGGTATCACCTCGACTTCAGCCGCCGCAGCCCGTACGGCGAGCCGTTTCACTACAAGGGATGGGCCGGCAACTACGACCTGGTGAAACTGAACCTCGGCAATCCGGCCGTTCGCGATCACCTTTTCAGCGCGGTCGCATCGTGGATCGATCGGTTTGAGATTGACGGGATGCGACTCGACGCCGCCGACGCGCTCGATCTCGATTTTCAGCGCGCGCTGGCCGCACGTTGCGCGTCGCTCAAGCCGGACATCTGGCTGATGGGCGAGGTGGTGCATGGCGACTACCGGCGCTGGGCGAATCCGGGCGGACTATCATCGACCACCAACTACGAGGCCTACAAGGGGCTGTGGTCGAGTCACAACGACCGCAATTATTTTGAGATTGCGTACACACTCAACCGCCAGTTCGGCGTCGAGGGAATATATCGAGACCTCGCGCTGTATTCGTTTGCCGACAATCACGACGTCACTCGCGTCGCGAGCATTCTGAAGAATCCTGCGCACCTGTTCCCGCTGTACATTCTGCTGATGACGATGCCGGGGGTTCCGTCGATCTACTACGGTAGTGAATGGGGCGTCGAGGGACGTAAGGTGCCCGGCACCGACGCGCCGCTGCGTCCCGCGCTAGATCCGATGACGATGCCGGGGCAATCGACTCGTCCGGAGTTGTATCGCGCGATCAAATCGCTCATCGCGGTGCGTAATAGATACGCGGCGCTGCGTCGAGGCGAGTACTTACAGCTGCACGTCGCGGGCGAGCAGTTTGCATTCATGCGCCGTGATGCTGCCGGCGCGATCGTTGTCGCCGTGAACGCGGCGGATCGAAGGGTCGAATTGCCACTACGCATCTCGGGCGTTGGCAGCGGCCGGTTGATCGACGTGCTGAACGACGGCGACGTCTTCAGCATCGTCGGTGGGAGATGCGCTGTGCCCGTTGCGCCGTGTTCGGGGCGCGTGCTTGAGGTTCAGTGATTGCGGGCGGCGGCGCGGCTGGGATGGTGAATGATGCTGGCGACCTAACCCCTAGCCCCTTCCCCTGGTGGAAGGGGAACCAGAATTAAGAGACCACTTCTCGGGCGGGAATGGGGACCGGTCGGGGATCGATTTGTGCGATGTCGTCGGCGGGGGGTGGGGTTCGGAGTAGGCCGTAGGCCATTACTGCGAACAACACGACCAGATTGATCGAAGCGATCGCGATCAGCGCCGGCGTTGGGTGATCTGGAAAATATGACGACGTGTCTGTGAGGTGCTTTATATAGAGGAGGTTGAAGAGGAACGTCGCGCTGACTGCCGCGAACATCGCGGTGAGAAAGCCGCTCTCGAGCGCGATGGGAACCAGGAATACGACGGGGTAGTACAGGTATCGCTCGTGCATGCGCGGCGCGAACATGAAGAAGCCGAACTGCGCGACGAAAATCGCGAGCATCGCGGCGCCCGCCGATCGCGCCCGCCAGATCATATACGACACGATCAGGTAAACGCCGCACACCAGCGCGAGGCCGAACGCGCTATACGAGACGCCGCCGAAAATTTTGTCGGTGTCCGGCGTGCCCATCCCGCCAATCAAGCCCATGAAGTTGAACGCGCCGACCGAGGCTTCGCTGAAGCGCGTGCCGAGATCCTTGTATACGTCGACGATCCAGTTCCACGGATGTCCGATTTGATACGGCAGAACTCCAATGACCACAGTGCCCGCGAATGCGGCGCCGCACCACACGCATTCGGCGAGGCCGGCGTTGAACAAGGTCCATAGTGCCAGCGGCGGAGTGAAGGCGATGGCTTGCGGCTTGGCCAGGATTGCGAGAGCGGCCGCGGTCCAGCCGAGGCGGTAACGGCCGGTGAGAATCAGGATGGCAGCCGCGATCATCGGCAGCGCGACAACCGAATCGCTCTGACCCCAGATGACAGTGTCGAAGATCAGCGCCGGGTTGAGCGCAAACAGCATCATTATAATGAGGGCGCGGAGCGCGCGTCCCTCGCGCCACGCCGCGAAGTAAATCGTGAGGCCGATAAAAAAGTCCGCAATCAACGGCGGCGTCTCGACGATCACGCGAAAGCCGTTCGCAGCCGGCTGAATCAGCCTGCCGAGCCATCCCGAAAACCAGAGCAGATACATCGACCGGGAGGCCGGGGTCGTAAATCTTCGAGGGCCCCAGCACAGCGGCCAGCACCGCGCGATTGGTCTTCGCCCAGATGTCCCAATAGAAACCGGTGAAATGAAACAGCGCGGCAAACTTGACCGCAGTGATCGCGAGCATCATGGCGGCGGGCAGCATCCATGCCTGGCGACCCGCCAAAAACGCCGGCCGCCATATTGCTGCGAGCGCCCAACCAAGCAAACCGAGCAGGAGCAGGCCGCATACAATGCCGGCCGCGCGAATCGACACTCGATCATCCGGCTGATGCAGCCCGTTCTTGTAAATTCTGCGAATCAGCCCAAGGTCGAATCTGACCGCGGCGGGCGGCAGCGGACCCGCGACCGCGAT
>JBEKLS010000063.1:0-21063 GCA_050010075.1 Binatus sp. (SeqCode)
GAGGATTGCGACACGCATCGTCGGTTCGCGGTGATAACTCATTCTGAAATGTTGCAGAGTCGAGCTATTGCAAAATGGAAATGCGCATCGCACTCGATGTGACGCATTGCATTGCACAATTCATTATCAAAGCCTCGCGCCGAGCGCTGAGTTAGACGCGGTACTGGGCAATAGAACGTCACCAGACAGGCAGATGCCCACCCGTTAATCAGGGCATGGACCGACCAGTTGCGGGCCGGCGCCGACCTTCGTCGGACGAACAGTGGTCAAGAGCTGCATTGGCTGCGCGTTAACTTCCTAACAGGGACGAAGTCCCGCATCCTTATTTTCCGATCACTAAGGTGCTGCAGGGGTTACCCCTGCCCAGGGAAAGAGTGAAACCCAGGAGGGGTTTCACGTTAGATGAGGTGCATTTGTCGCCTTGGTTCCCAGCGTGACATAAAAGTTCACATTTTGATGCGTGGATATGACATTGTGATGCTGACTGCTTCTATATTCTCACGTGATGGAGCCGGCAAGGGGAGACGGGCGGCGGGCGAGCCAGCGGCGATGGTTTGACATCGAACCGCTCGCGCCGGAGCGGTTGCAGCTCGAAACTTCGCCGCGGGTCGCGACCGTTGCGAGCTTCGTGTTCACGCGCGCGGCTGAACGTTCGTGGGAAGTTCTCAATCAGCATCTGGCCGAACCCGAAGGGGGAGTCTTCTGGATCGGGGGACCGCCGGGCTGCGGCAAGACCCATTTTCTCGACTACGTGATCGCGTTGCAGCGACGCGCGGGCGCGCTTGACGCTGAAAATATGCGGCGCCTGGTCTGCGGGCTCGAGCTGGCCGGCCCGGTAAGCGCGGCGGAAGTGGAGCTGTTCCTGCTGAGTGCGCTCGCTGAGCAAATCGGCGGTGACCCGCGCACGTCAGGCGATCTTTTCCGGCATATGCGCGGGGCGGCGGCGCTCAATGTGGGGCTGGAGGCGGCGCGGCGGACGGGAGTGGCGGCGATAACGGTCGCGATCGATTTCGGGACTTCGGAATGTGCGTCGTCGTCGGAATTTTTCGCGATGCTGGCGCAAGTTGCAGCGGCCTTCCGGCAGGTGAAGTTCACTGTGATCGCGGCCGGTCGCATGAGTGCTCCGGAAGCGGCGCGGCCGCTGTCGGTGATGTCGCGCGACGCTATCGAAGAGACCACGGTCGCGGTGCGGCGCGCGCGACGGTTGATCGAGGACGCCGCGGTCGAAGCCGAGGTCGCGTACGCGGGAATCGACACGGCGGGATTGGCGCCTGACGCAATCTTCCCGTTCCATCCGGTGGCACTGAACGCGTTGCGGACGATGGCTTCGCATTCGAAGCCGGATGCCGAGACGGTAGACGCGGCGACGATCGTCGCGCTGTCGCGGCTCGCGCGCGAAGTGCTGGCCTCGCCCGGGTTGGTCGGCGGCGGCGAGTCACCGGGCCGGCTGATCTATCCCTCTGACCTGACGATGAACGCGGCGGTCGCAAAGCTGGTCAAAGCGATGCTCTCGCAGGCGGGACGGGCCGCATGGAAGATTGCGCGCGATCGAATCGCGGAGCTCGACGCCTACGATCGCGACCTCGCGCGGGAAATAATCGACTCGCTGATCGTCGAGAAGGCGTGCGGCGGCGCACCTGCCATTGGGATCGAAGAATTGCAGTCGCGGCTGCCGATGATCGCCGCCGTGCCGTCGGCGCATGAGCGGGCGGCGCCGGCCCTGCGCGAGTTGCTGCGCCGGCTGGAGCTGGCGACCGGTGCTGTGATTCGTCTCGAGGCCGATGCGGCGTGCTTCGACCCGGATGCCGCCGGCGCGCCGGAGTTGGCGGCGTTCAACGCAGCGCTGGTGCTCGCGCGACGATTCGATCCGCGGCTTACCCTGGCCCGCGACCGCGTGGGACTCGACGCGAATCTGGAACGGCTCAACCACGCGATGGCGCTTGCGGTCGAAAGTGCAGTCGGCACGCGCACGGCGCATGAGACGGCGCTGGCGGAAGCGAAGCTCGAGATGCCGGCGGCGAATCGCGCGGCGATTGCGGACTATATTGCGCTGGCGGAGTCGGGCGCGGCGGCGATGCTCAAGGCGGCGGTCGAGCAGGCATTTATCACGTCGGCGCTCCAAATCGCCAGCGCGTACGAGGTTCTTGCCGCGACCGCGCTATCGATGCCGCGGCTGCGCGCGATGCGCGAATACCTCGCTGCGACCGGGCTGCATGCTGTTCCCGATGAAGCCGGAGACAGAGAAAATCCGTGGCAGCATTCGGCGATCGTTTCGCTCGAGACTGAGTGCGAACTGCTGCAGGTCGAGCTTGGGCCGCGAGTCCTGACCGCGCCGCCGCGCAATCTCGACGCGCTCGAGGCACGGTTTCACAAATTCAAATGGACCTACGTGCAGTGTTACCTCAGTGCCCATTCGCGCTGGCGCGAGAAGATGGAGCGGCTCGAGCACGAGGTGGACGACGCACGGCGGTACTTCGACGCGCTCGCGCGGCTCAACGCGATCGCCGCGCTGGGGCCTCCCGCAGGCGCGCAGTTGGGAGCGCGGGTGGCGCAAGCGAGCGCCCGCGTCGTGCGATGCGACCTGGGAGACGCGATCGCGCCCGAGACCACGCCGCGATGTTCGAGTTGCGGGTTTCAGCTTGGCGCGTCGTCGCCAGAGGCGGAGATCGAGGATGCGATGGAAGCTATTCGCCGCGCGCTCGAGATCAAGCTGGCAGCATTGTCGCACAGCATGATCGCGCGGTTGATCCGCAGCCATGACCGGGAGAATCGCCTGGAAGGATTTCTGAAAATCACGCAGGCCGCGCAAACCGATGCGCTGGTGCGCGTGCTGGATGAGGGGCTGGCGAAATATCTGGCGCGAGTGCTCGAGGAGGGTTGAGACTACGATCTAGCGGGAGGGGGTAGTGCGTTTTTTTGGTTCGCCCGGGGGGAAGGCGCTCGAGCGCTTATGGCGCGGGCGGACGTTCAAACGGTCGAGCAGGCGGAAGTAGGAATCCCGCACTATTTCGAGACCCCAGAGCAGCGTCAGCCCCAGCGTGCGGCCGATTCCACCGGCGATTTCCAGCGCGAGAGGAAGGCCGCGCAGCGGCTCGATGCGCACGTCGACGCGCGCTTTCTCTTCAGTCGATTCCATTACTGTTAAGAGTAGGGTGCCGGGCGCCCGCGTGCAACTGCGTCTTACGCGAGCTCCCGGCAGATTTGTTCCAAGGCTAAGGGCTGCCGGCCGGGATGACGGTGAGCTTCACGTCGTCGAATTGCGCCTGCGAATCATCGCGCGCCCACACTCCGATTTTGCCTTTGGCGATTTTGCTGTCGTCGAAATCGAAAATCATCTTGTCGTCGTCATAGCACATGAAGTGGCCGCCCTGGGCGGTCACCTTCAAACGGTACCAGGTGTCCTGGTCAGTCGGCACGACACTCTGCTTGAGGAGAACGATCTGCCCGTCGGTCATCCGGGACAGCGCGAAGTAGTCGCTGGGGCATCCGGCGGAAAGCAGGTAGAAGTTTTTCGGATCGACGTAGCGGAAAATCAGACCGCCGGAACAATCGAAACGTCCGCCCGCCGACTTGAACTGAGCTTCCAAAGTAAAATCGGAATACTCAGTCGGGTCGGTCTGAATCGCCATCGGGTAGTACTCCAGCAGGTTGGTCAGCGATTTGATCAATCTGCCCTGGGGCAAGCCGAATGTATTGGGCTTGCTCGGCGCGGACGGGTCAGGAATCACCTGCCATTCGCCTTCGATTGCACTCCATCCCGCGGGCACGTCGCCGGCCTTGTCAGAATCGAAATTCCACGAGTGAACTTCAGGCGTCGCCGTTGCAGTCGGCGTCGCGGTTTCGGTTGCAGTCGGCTCGGAGGCTTTCTTCTTTTTCGACTTCGAATAGGCGGCAGGACTAACGAGCAGCATCATCATTACCATGCCGGCTACGACGACGACGGCGCTGCGCAGCCAGGAATTTCCCTTCTTCATCTATCCTCTCTCTAGCCCCGGTCGGTCTAAGGCGTCTCAATCATTCAAGTGGTGGACGATCAACGAACGCGCGAGTTTCGCCAATGCGCGCCCATGCTGTCAAGTTTTTCTTTTCAGTGAACGTGCAGGTCGCACGCACGATCGGATGCTTTCAGAACGGTGCAGTTGCCTGCTTGAGATACTCGCATCGGGAGCGCTGCGTGCTCAGGACAAGTTGCGCCTTGCAGTCGATGCGATTAGTCAGTAGGCGAATCTCACTTTCGCTTTTATTTCGCTACTGACTATTGGAGTTACTACTCAGTTTATTACATCAAGATGAGGCGGTTTGCTTGACTGAAGTGGGAGAGAGTGGGATGTTGTGGGACGTTGGGGAGGAATCGCGGTGTTTAGTGGTCGGTTTGACCATTCGATCGATGAGAAAGGGCGGGTCAGTATCCCGGCCCGCTTTCGCGAAGTTTTGCAGCGCGAAAATCACGATCGTCTTTATATCACGAATTTTCCCCACGACGGAGAGCGGTGCCTGGCGCTATATCCGCCGAGCGAGTGGGACACTCTCAACGCGAATCTGCGCAGCAAGCCGAGATTCGATCCGCGGGTGCAGCTATTCGAGACGCTGATAATCGGCGGGGCGCATGAGGTGCCCGTCGATCGGCAGGGGCGGATCCTGATTCCGACGAATCTGCGCGATTGGGCGCGGCTGGATCGAGAGGTGACATTTTCGGCACGGCAGGATCATTTTCAACTTTGGGACAGGAAGATCCTCGAGAAGGTTTTGAAGGCCACCGAGGAAAAAATAATGGATCCGGAATTTTTCACGAAGCTGGGTCTTTGAACTGCGATGAATCTGGCGGTGATACACGAAGACGACGCGGCGGACCGGAGGCATGTGCCGGTGATGGTGGAGGAGGTGTGCGGGCTGCTGTCCGCACACGGTCCGCTCGCGTTTGTCGACGTTACAGTTGGGACGGGTGGGCATGCGGAGGCGATGCTACGCGCCACCAAGGCGCGGATGCTCGGGCTGGATCGCGACGCGGCGGCGCTGGCCGTCGCGCGCGACCGGCTGGCGGAGTTCGGCGATCGCGTCGTGCTCGAGCGCGCCGACTTTGGCGACGTCGCAGCGGTAATGAAGCAGCATCACTTCGACGGCGCCGACGCGATGCTGGCGGATCTGGGTATGAGCAGCTACGCGCTCGACGATCCACAGCGCGGGTTTTCGTTCAGGCTCGACGGTCCGTTGGATATGCGAATGGATAACGGGCAGGCCTTGCGTGCGCGCGACATCGTAAACGAGGAGAGCGCCGAGGAACTCGCGCGCATCATCTATACGTACGGCGAGGAGCGTGGGTCGCGGCGGATCGCGCGAATGATCGTCGAGGCACGGCGGCGCAATCCAATCGAGACGACCGGCGAGTTGCGTGCGATCGTCGAGCGGGCTCTGGGAGCCCATCGGCGCGGCGGGGCGCATCCGGCTACGCGCACGTTCCAGGCTTTACGAATCGCGGTGAATCACGAAATGGAAAGTCTCGCGGCGCTGTTGCGCGACGCTCCCGCGCTGCTCAACCCGAGCGGGCGGATGCTGGTTATCTCGTATCATTCGCTCGAAGACCGGCCGGTGAAGGAGCGCTTTCGGGAGTTGGCGCGCGGCGAAGAGTACGTCGCGATTGCGCGCAAGGTGATCAAGCCGTCGTCGTCGGAGACTTCACGCAACTCGCGCGCGCGCAGCGCGAAAGTTCGATGTATCGAACGGAGTGCACGATGAGCGCGCGAGTGAAGCCGACGCGGCGGCCGTCAAAGATGGTGCCGGCAGTGCTGGGCACGCTGATCGCAATCGTGGGATTCGCGACGCTGATGATACGGCTGGAAATGACGCAGGAAGGCTATCGGCTGTCGGCGCTGCACGACGAAATCGCGAAGTTGCAGGATCAAAATCGCGAGCTGCGCCTGACGGCCGCGCAGCTCAGCTCGCATGACAGGCTGCGCGCGCTCGCGCCGCAGTATCATCTTGCGCCGCCGGGGCGTGGGCAGGTGGTGATGCTTCCATGAACACATCGTTCAAGCAGCGGCGCGCTCGAATCGGAGCACTCACCCTGACCCTGGCGGCATTGTTCGCGCTCGCCGTGGTGCGGCTGGTGATGCTGGTGGCCTTGTACGGGACGCGATTGAACTCGCTCGCACTGCGCGAGCATACCGGAGAAACCGAACTCGCGGCGGTGCGCGGACCGATCGTCGATCGCAACGGCGTGCCGCTGGCGCTTTCGGCCGAGACGCGATCAGTTTATGCGCGGCCGAAGCAGGTGCTCGAGTCGAGCACGCCGGCCGAGCGTGCCAAGCTCGCAGCGATCCTGATGATGGAGCCGATTTCGCTCGAACAGAAACTGAACAAGGATGCGCCGTTCGTGTGGCTCGAACGCCGGATGCCGCCGGACAAGGCGCAGGCGGTCGATTCGCTCGGGATCGATGGCGTCGGCACGATCAGCGAATACAAAAGGTTTTACCCGGAGAGCAACCTGGCCGCGTCGGTGGTGGGGTTGGCGGGGATGGATGGCCAGGGGCTCTCCGGGTTGGAGTTGCAGTACGACAAGGTTGCCCGCGGCGAGGCGGTCGAGCTGAGTTTTTATCATGACGCGCTCGGGCATCCGATTTTCGACAGCCCGCTCGCGCTGAAGGCGCCGGAGCCGGGCGCGCAGCTCAAGCTCACGATCGATTCGTCGATCCAGTCGCTGGCCGAAACCGAGTTGGCGGCGGAAGTGAAGTCGAGCGGCGCCAAGCGCGGAAGCGTGATCGTGCTCGATCCGTTCACCGGCGAAGTAATGGCGATGGCGAACGTGAGCGCCAGCGGAGCCGACTTGCACGACCGGCTGCACAACCCGGCGGTCGAGGACGCGTTCGAACCCGGATCGACGATGAAGGGAATCCTGGGCTCGATTGCGCTGGCCGACCATGCGATCACGACTGACAAGCAGTTCTTCTGCGAGAACGGACATTTCACGATCGACCGGCACACGATTCACGATCACAGTCCTCACGGCTGGCTGAACCTGGGTGGGATAATCGAAGTGTCGTCGAATATCGGCGCGTCGAAGATCGCGCTGACGCTCGGCTCGGAACGTTACTACGAAGGGCTGCGCGCGTTTGGAATCGGATCGCGCACGGGAATCGATTTGCCGGGCGAAACGCCGGGGCTGCTGAGCAAGCCTGCCGGATGGAAGGAAATCGATCTCGCGAATCACGGATTTGGGCAGGGCGTGGGGGTGACGCCGATGCAGCTTGCAGTCGCCTACGCGGCGATTGCAAACGGCGGAAATATCGTCCGGCCGTACGTGGTCAAGGCGGCCTACGATGCGGAGGGGAACACGATTTTCACGCATACGCCGCAGGTGCTGCGTCGCGCGATCGCGCCCGATATCGCGCATCAGATGAACCTGCTGCTGCGCAACGTCGTGATGTCTGATGGCGGCACGGCGGCCAAGGCGCGGGTTGACGGTTTCATCGTCGCGGGCAAGACCGGCACGGCGCAGATGGTGAATCCGGAGAACGGCACCTACTATCAGAATCGGCACGTGTCGTCGTTCGTGGGATTTTTGCCGGCGGACGATCCGCGGCTGCTGATCCTGGTGGCGCTGTACGATGTCGGCCACGAGCATTTCGGCGGCTTGATCGCGGCGCCGGTCTTCAGCGAAATTGCACAGGGCGCGGTCCGCGATTTGAATATCACGGCGCCGAATCAGCCGTACGACACTGCCAGCATGATCCCGATGCCCGATTTCGGCAAGCACGCTGACGTGAAAGGCGCCGCGGCAACGGCTGCGGACGTCGACGACTATCTGCCGGTGCTGACGGGGTCGAAGCTGACGCGGGCGACGCCGGACTTTTCCGGACTCAGTCTCAGGCGCGCGATGGAGCTGGCGCGCGTGTCGCGCGTTAACGTCGATGTGCATGGCGGCGGGTACGTCGTGGCTCAGGAACCGGGGGCGGGCGTTCCGCTCAATCACGCGACGGTGAAACTTACGCTGGCGCCTGTCGTCGCGGACGGCGAAACGGAAACAGCGGCGGACGCGAGCGTCGTGCCCATCTCGTATTTCAGCGGCGGCGGTTCGGCGCCCGTCAGGCGAAAGTGAAACTTGGTGAACTACTCGAAGGACTCGACGTCCGTCGGATCGACGGCGACCTCAACGTGGAAATCACGGGCCTCAGCTACGACTCGCGACAGACGTGGCCCGGTCATCTGTACTTTTCGACGGCCCGCGACGCGAAACGCAACCGGGCCAACATTGAGGATGCATTAAACCGTGGGGCGCGCGCTGTGGTGGTTGGTGGATGGGATGGTGGTGTGGCGCGCCCCGCGGCGACCCTGGTGGAGAGCGAGCGGCCGCGCCTGTTGATGGGCGCGGTCGCGTCGCGTTTTTTCGGAGCGCCGAGCGAACGCGTCGATTTGATCGGCATCACCGGCACCAGCGGCAAGACCACGACCAGCTATATCCTGGCGTCGATCCTCGAAGCGGCTGGAATGCCGACCGGAATCATCGGGACGATTGGAATTTTTATCGGAGGCAGAAAAATCTACAGCGGACTGACAACGCCCGAGTCGATCGACTTCGAATCGGCGCTGGTGCGGATGGAGCGCGAAGGCGTGCGGCATGCGGCGGCGGAGATTTCGTCGCAGGGAATCGCCGAAGGTCGCGTCGAGTCGCTGAACTTCCGCGCGTGCATGTTCACCAACCTCGGGCGCGACCATCTCGACTATCACGCGACGATGGAGGACTACTTCGCGGCGAAGCTGCGGCTGTTCACCGAGATCCTGCCGCGCAGCCGGCGCGCGGATACGGTTGCGGTAGTGCGCGGCGACGATCCGTACGGGCGGCGCGTGCTCGATTCGGTCAAAGGATCGAAAATCAGTTTCGGAATGGAACGAGCGCTCGACGTGCATCCCGAGAAGTTCGAGGCGGACCTGAGCGGCATTCGCGCGACGCTGTCGGTGCTCGGCAAAAAAATCAAAATCGAATCGCCGCTGATCGGCGAAATCAACTTGCTCAATATCCTCGGCGCGTCGGCTCTGTCGGCGGCCCTGGGTGTCGATGTGGATGCGGTGGCGGATGGGGTGCGGCGATGCCCAGGGGCCCCCGGCAGGCTCGAAGCGGTCGCGGCGAAAGCGGGAGTCACGGTGCTGGTCGATTACGCGCACAAGCCCGACGCGCTGCAGGCGGTGCTGACGGCGCTGCGGCCTTTGCGCGCGGGCAGGATCATCTGCGTGTTCGGATGCGGCGGCGATCGTGACCGCGGCAAGCGGCCGATCATGGGTGAGATTGCGGGGCGGCTGGCGGATATCCCGCTGCTGACGTCGGACAATCCGCGCAGCGAAGATCCGGGCGCGATAATCGCCGAAGTCGAGCAGGGATTGACCGCGACTGGACGTGCGCGAATCACGAACGAGAAAAATTACGCGGACGCGTCGATGAACAGCGGATATATCGTCGAGCCTGATCGGCGTGCGGCGATCAGAATCGCGCTCACGATCGCGACGGCGGGCGATGCGGTTTTGATCGCGGGCAAAGGTCACGAGGATTACCAGCTCGTGGCGGGGCGTGTGTTGCCGTTCGACGATCGAGCGGTCGTGCGCGAGATTGCGGCGGAACTCGGCAGCGGGCAGAGTTGAGTCGCGAGCGCCGCGATGCTCTACCTGCTGCTCTACCCCCTCCACAAATATTACTCCGGCTTCAACGCGCTCAGGTACCAGACGCTGCGATCGGTGCTGGCTGGGCTGGCGGCACTGGCGCTGTCGTTGGCTCTGGGACCCATCCTGATCGATCGGTTCCGCGCACTGAACATTGGTCAGACGATTCGCGAAGTCGTCCCCCAGGCGCATCAGAAGAAGGCCGGAACGCCGACGATGGGCGGACTGCTGATTGTCGCGTCGATGCTGGCGGCGACGCTGTTGCTTGCCAACATTCTGAATCCTTATGTCTGGATCGCGATTTTCGTGACGCTGGCGTTCGGCGCGATCGGCTTCAGCGACGACTACCTCAAACTGACGCGCGGCAAGGGACTCGGACTCAGCGGTCCGGTGAAGCTCGTGTGGTCCTTTTCGAGCGCGTTCGTCGCGGCGGCGTGGCTGTTTTTATATCTCGGCTTCGACACCCATCTGACGGTGCCGTTTCTCAAGAACGTGCATCCCGATCTGCATTGGTGGATTTATATTCCGTTCGCGATGCTGGTGATCGTTGGATGCTCGCACGCGGTGAACCTGACTGACGGGCTCGACGGTCTCGCGATCGGCCCGGTGATGACCGTGGCGCTCACGTACTGGACCTTCACGTACGTCGCCGGCAACATCAAGTTCGCGACCTACCTGCAGATACCGTACATCGCGAACGTCGGCGAGGTCGCGATTTTTTGTGCCTCGGTGATTGCCGCGTCGCTCGGTTTCCTGTGGTTCAACGCGTATCCGGCTTCGATGATGATGGGCGACGTGGGCGCGCTTGCGCTGGGCGGCGCGATTGGCACGGTCGCGGTGCTGTGCAAGCAGGAGTTGGCGCTGATCATCGCAGGCGGAGTATTCGTCGCAGAGGCGGCATCAACCATCATCCAGCGATATTATTACAAGGCGACGCACAACCGATTCTTCCTGATGGCGCCGCTGCATCATCATTTTGAACTCAAGGGAATTCCCGAGACCGTGGTCGTGATCAGATTCTGGATCGTGTCGATCATCTGCGCGCTGGTCGCGCTGAGCACGCTGAAGTTGCGCTGATGGAACTGTCGAACAAAAGCGTGATGGTGGTGGGAATGGGAGTCAGCGGGATTGCCGCGGCCCGATTCCTCGCCGCGCGCGGCGCGAAACTGGTGATGACGGATCGTCGCGTCGATATCGAGCGCGCGAAATTGCCGGCGGGCGCGGTGAAGTTCGGCGCCGAAGATGCGAGCTGGCTGGACGGCGTCGAGCTGGTCGTCACCAGTCCTGGAGTGCCGCGCGATTCGATCCTGTTGCGAGCCGCGAACGAACTGCGAATTCCGATAATCGGAGAAATCGAACTCGCGAGCCGCTTCATCGACGCGCCGATCGCCGCCGTCACCGGAACCAACGGCAAGAGCACGGTGGTCGTGCTGCTCGGCGAGATTTTGAAGGCGGCGGGACGGCGCACATTCGCCGGCGGCAACCTGGGCACGCCTCTGATCGACGCGGTCGGCGGCGGATGGGACGTCGTCGTCGCCGAGGTGTCGAGTTTCCAGCTCGAATGGATCGAGAAATTCCGGCCGCGCGCCGGCGTGCATCTTAATTTGAGCGACGATCACTTCGATCGTTATAAAGATCTCGCCGACTACGGTCGCGCGAAGGCGCGGCTGTTCGAAAATCAGCAGACTCCGGACTACGCGATTCTGAATCGCGACGACCCGAATGTATGGAAGCTCGCGCAGAGCGTGCGCTCGCACGTGATTGGCTTTGGGCATGCGCGGGGCGACTCGGGGGCGTCGATCTGGTTCGACGAATCGGCCAATTCGATCGCCTTCGATTTTGATTTCGACGACGCCGCGCGCGGTCGAATCAGCCTCGAAGGATTTCGGCTCCGCGGGCGGCACAACATTTCCAATGCGATGGCCGCGACGGCCGCCGCGCTCGCGCTCGGCGTCAAGGCTGAAGAAATCGAGCGCGCGCTCGCGTCATTTCGCGGGCTGCCGCATCGGATTGAAGTCGTGCACGAGCACGGCGGCGTCACTTATATCGACGATTCGAAGGGAACCAACGTCGGCGCCGTGGTCGAAGCGATCGACGCGCTTGCGGCGCCGATAATTCTGATCGCGGGCGGTCTCGACAAAGGCGGCGACTACGCACCGCTGCGGCGACCGCTCGGCGAGAAGGTCAAGCTGGCGATTCTGAACGGCGCTGCGCGCGACAAGATGGCGGCGGCGCTCGAAGGTGCGACGAAGATAGAAATGGTGGCGACTCTGGCGGAGGCGGTTGAACATGCGGCGCGCGCGGCGCGGCCGGGCGACACGGTGCTGATGTCGCCGGCGTGCTCGAGCTTCGATCAATTCAAGGACTATGCGGAACGTGGGAACGTATATAAAGAGCTGGTTCGGGCGCTTTGACGCCGTAAGTTATCGACGGCCCGACCCGTGGCTGTGGCTGCCGGCGGCGGTGCTGCTGTTGCTCGGGCTGCTGATGGTGCTCAACACGACGTACTTTCTCGGAATCGAGAAGCGCGGCGACGCGTTCCACTTTTTCAAACTTCACCTCGCGCACATCGCGGTGGGTTTCATATTCCTGATGCTGCTGTCGCAGTTCTCGCTGGCGGGTCTGCGGCGAATCGCGATACCGCTCTTCATCGGATCGCTCGTGATGCTGGTGCTGCTCTATGTGCCGCATCTCGGTTTGGTAAAGGGCGGCGCGCGCCGATGGCTCAGGCTGGGACCAGTCGTCGCGGAGCCGTCGGAGCTGGTGAAATTCGCGCTGGTGTTCTTCCTCGCGAAGTTCCTGAGCCAACGGCAGGAACGCATTCGCGAGTTCACGCATGGACCGCTGAGCGTATTTCTGATCGTCGGGCCGATCACTCTGCTGATTCTCAAGCAGCCGGACTTCGGCAGCACCGTGATGATTGCGCTCATCCTGTTCGCGATGTTGTGGGCGGCGGGCGCGCGCTGGGAGCATCTGGCAGCGGCAGGCGGCGGTGCGCTCAGCCTGCTGGCATTTCAGGCGGTCGCGAAATCCTACCGTATGAAGCGGCTGACGACGTTCCTCGATCCATGGTCAGTCGCGCGCGGCGCGGGATTTCAGCTCGTGCAATCGTTCATCGCCCTCGGCGAAGGCGGGAAATGGGGCGTCGGTCTCGGCGCGGGGCGGCAGAAAATGTTCTACCTGCCCGAGGCGCACACCGATTTCGTATTCGCGGTGGTTGGCGAGGAGTTCGGCCTGATCGGCGCGGCGGTCGTGATCGCGCTGTTCCTGGTAATCCTGTTCAGGGGCATGCGCATCGCGCATGACGAGCCTGATCCGTTTGCGAGCTTGCTCGCGGTGGGACTGACGGCGCTGCTTTCGATTCAAGCACTCATCAACATGTCGGTGGTCATTGGCCTGATCCCGACCAAGGGTCTGCCGCTGCCGTTCCTGAGTTACGGCGGAACCTCGATCATCATTGCGATGGCGGCGTTGGGCGCGCTGCTCGCACTCGGACGGCGGCCGGCTGTGCGATGAAGGTGATAATCGCCGGCGGC
This sequence comes from Binatus sp. (SeqCode), assembly GCA_050010075.1. Classification (GTDB taxonomy): domain Bacteria; phylum Desulfobacterota; class Binatia; order Binatales; family Binataceae; genus Binatus. The sequence continues at coordinate 13,182 of JBEKLS010000063.1, forward strand.
GGAACCGGAGGGCATCTTTTTCCGGCGGTCGCGCTTGGCGAGGAAATGATTCGCGAGCGTCCTGAAATCGACGTGCTGTTCGTCGGCACGAGCGCGGGGCTCGAGGCGAAGTGGCTGCCGAAGAGCGGTTACAAATACGAGCTGTTCGAGATGCACGGAATTCGCGGGCATAGTGCGATCGAGCGGGCGCGCGCGTCGGTGGAATTCGCTCGCGCGGTTGGACTCGCATTCGAACTGGTGCGGCGCTTTCGTCCGGGGATCATCGTGAGCGCGGGCGGATACGCGTCGGCGTCGATTGGCGCGGCGGCGATATTGACGCGTACGCCGCTCGTGCTGATGGAACAGAACACGCGGCCGGGTTTGGTGAATCGTACGCTGTCCAGGTTCGCCAACAAGATTTGCGTTGGTTTCAGCGACAGCGCTGACTATTTTAGTCAGTCTAAAGTAGCGGTGACGGGTAATCCGACGCGGTTCCGATATCGGCCTGACCGATCGCCCCTAGAGGACAGGCAATTACAAATCCTTGTTTTAGGCGGTTCGTCAGGAGCGCATCGTCTGAACATAGGTGTCGTAGGGGCTTTCAAAATCTGTGGAAAAAGTGTTATAAATTTGCACGTTGTCCACCAGACCGGGGAGGCGGATGTGGAGTTGGTGAGGAGTGCATACCGCGAATTCGGGTTCGCGGCAGAGGTGGTGCCGTTTATCGACGACATCGCCAACGCGCTGCATCGCGCCGATCTGGTTATTGCGCGCTCAGGCGCGATGACGGTCACCGACATTGCTCTTGGCGCGCGTGCGGCGATTTTCGTGCCGTATCCTTTTCACAAAGACCTGCAACAAGTGCACAACGCGCGCGTGATCGAAAAGCGCGGCGGGGCGATAATAGTTCGCGACGACGAACAGCTCGCGCCGAATCTCGCGCGCGAGATCGAATCGTTGACGCGCAATCCGGCGCGGCTGGACGAGATGGGTCTGCGGGCGCATGAGGAAGCGCATCCAGACGCGGCCCGGGATATTGCCAGAATTTGTTTTGATCTAGCGGAGCGCTCGGCGGCGTGAGTGAACTGCACGCAAATGGTCTTCTGACGCGTCAACGGCGATTGCATTTTGTCGGCATCGGCGGCGCGGGCATGAGCGGAATTGCGGAGCTGTGCCTGAAGCTCGGGATGCGCGTCAGCGGATGCGATCTGAAACCTTCGGCTGCCATCACGCGGCTTGCGGAGCTCGGCGCGGAAATCAGCCAGGGGCATCACCCGGCGCATCTGAAGGACGAGGGCGGCATCGACGCGCTGGTGATCTCGTCGGCGATAAAATTTTCCAATCCCGAAGTCGCGCGAGCGCGCGAAATGAAGATTCCGGTGATCGCGCGGGCCGAGATGCTCGGCGAGCTGCTACGAATGGCGAAGCTCGGGGTGGCGGTCGCGGGAACGCACGGCAAGACGACCACCACCGGGCTGATCGCGCTGATAATGGAAGAGGCGAATCTCGATCCGACCGTCGCCGTGGGCGGAAATATTCGCAATACAGGCAGTAACGTGCGCCTTGGGCGCGGCGATTTCATGGTGGCCGAGGCCGATGAGAGCGACGCGTCGTTCCTGCTGCTAATTCCGACCATCGCAGTGGTGACGAACATCGATCCCGAGCATCTCGATCATTACGGCACGATGGATAAGGTGCGGCAGGCGTTCGCGGACTTTATCAACCGCGTGCCGTTCTACGGCGTGGCGGTGCTCGGAATCGACAACGTGAACGTGCGCGGGCTGATGGCGTCGATTCGCAAGCCGATGGTGACGTACGGCGTCGCACAGGATGCGGATCTGCGCGCCGAGAAAATCGTGATTGATGGCCTTTCGACCCGCTTCGAAGTGATTCGCAAGGGCGAGACGCTGGGGCGAGTGACGATACCGACGCCGGGCGTGCATGTTGCGATGAATTCGCTTGCGGCGATCGCAGTCGCGCTGGAAATTGGAATCAGTTTCGAGCTCGCGGCGGCGGCGTTGGCGAAGTTCGGCGGAATCAGCCGGCGATTCGAGATCAAAGGCGAGGCTGCAGGCCGTATCGTGCTCGACGACTACGCGCATCATCCGGTCGAGGTGCGCGCGACGCTGGCCGCGGTGCGCGCGTCGTTCAAGCGCCGGGTGGTCGCGGTCTTTCAGCCGCATCGGTACACGCGGCTGCGCGATCTGTTCGACGATTTCCTGTCGGCGTTCGACGACGCCGACGTGCTTTACCTGTTCGACGTGTATCCGGCGGGTGAGGAGCTGATTGCCGACGTCTCTTCGCGGCGGTTGTACGAAGCGCTGCGCGCGCGTGGGCATCTGGAAGTGCATTACGTTGGCGGCGAGGATGATCCTGCCGGCCGAATCGCGTCGGGCTCGCGCTCTGGCGATGTGATAGCGACTTTAGGCGCCGGTGATATTTACAAAACGGGCGGGGAAATATTGAACGCGCTCAACGCCGAGGTGAAAGTTCATGAAGGCGCTTGAGGGCGAGTTGCGCGCGAAATTCGGCGCGCGCATCCGCGCCGCGATGCCATTGGCAGAGCTCACTTCGTTTCGGATCGGCGGGCCGGCGGATTTGTTCGTTGCAGTCGAAGATGAAAGCGAGCTGATGCATGCGAAGGCGGCGGCATATCGCGCGAGCGTGCCATGCTTCTGCCTCGGCGCGGGAACCAACCTGCTCGTCAGCGATCGCGGCATGCGTGGACTGGTGGTGAGGCTCGGCGATGGCTTCGGGAAAATAAAAATAGACGGCACGAGAGTCGTTGCCGGCGCAGGTGCTGCGTTCGGGACCCTGGTGCAGACCGTGGTTGATCGAGGTCTCGAAGGGCTCGAATTCGGCGAAGGAATTCCAGGCTCGGTTGGGGGCGGATTGGTGATGAACGCGGGTGCGTTCGGCGGCGAGATCGCGAAGGTGGTCACGCTGGTGCATGGCGTCACCGAGGCCGGCGAGGCGATCGCGCTGACGAAGGACGACGTCAAGTTTTCCTATCGCCGCACCCAGCTGCCTAATCATTTCGTCATCACGCGGGTCGATTTCGAGCTTGCGCACGGCGATCGCGAGCGGCTGGCGACGCGAGTCGCGGAGCTGAAGTCGAAACGTGCGGCGCGGCAGCCGCGCGGCGTGCCGAATGCGGGATCGATCTTCAAAAACCCGCCGGGGAATTTTGCCGGCAAGCTGTTGGAAGGCGCTGGTCTGAAAGGGACGCGGCTTGGTGGTGCGGCGTTTTCGGATCAGCATGCGAATTTTATTGTGAATCTTGGCGGTGCGCAGGCCGCGGAAGTGCGCGCGCTGATCGAGATTGCGCGCAACAAGGTGAAAGAGCAGAGCGGCGTCTGGCTTGAACCGGAGGTTAGGCTGGTCGGCGACTGGTGACGCGCGGGTTGGATTGAGGTGGTGGGTGGCGGTTCGCGGTGGAAATAAAGCGGTGGCAGGGTGGAGCGCGCGGATGGGCGGGCTGGTGGTGTGCGCATTTTTCGCGCTGGGCGTGATGACCGGATTCAGCACGACCGGGCGCGCAGTCACGCTCAGAGCCGCCGCGGCGCTCAGTTCATATCGCGATCAAATCATGGCTTCGATTGCGCCCGCGCGCACGACCGCCGCGGGCTATTCAGCCGTGCTGGTCGAGTGGGCGGGACGCGCGGGAATTTATCGTCGCGATCCGCACGGGCCGGGCGCTGCGGCGATCTCGGCGGGCGACATGCGCGACGGCGCGATTGCCGTGGTCGAGCGTCACGACGGCTTCTACGAACTCTTCAGCGGCGGCGAGTTGCGCGGGCCGGTCTCTCCCGGCAAGCAGGGCGATTTGCCGGTGCTGAGCGGCGCCGCGCTGGACAACGCGCGCGGGACGCAGATGGTCGATTACGCCGCCGAGTTGGTCCGCGCCGAGACGCAACTGTCCGAGATTATTTCCGAGATGCAGGTTGACGGCGACGGCACTGCGTCGCTGTTCCTGGAGCGCGAGCGTACCGAGGTGGTCGTCGATCTCGATCGCGCGGCGCCGGAACTGCAGCGCGCGATCAAGGTGCGACAGCAATGGCAGGGCCGCGAGAATCTGATCGCGGCGCTGGATTTGACGACGCCGGGGCTGGCGGTCGTGCGCCTGCATTCGAGCCAGAGCACGCATTCAAAGCATAAGAACGCGATTCGCAAAGTTTCGTTCCAGCCGGGCGAGGAGCCGATGACGCGATGAGAAATCTGCTCACCGGACTGGATGTCGGCACCAGCAAAGTTTGCGCAATCGTCGGCGAGTCCCTGCCGGATGGGCAGTTGGCGACGCTCGGCTTTGGCGTCGCGCCATGCACGGGGCTGCGCAAGGGCGTGGTCGTCAATATCGAGGCGACGGTCGATGCGATCAAAGCGGCGGTCGAGGAAGCAGAGAAAACTTCCGGCGTGCGCGTCGGTTCGGCGGTGGTCGGCGTGGCGGGGCCGCATATCAAGGGCCTCAACAGTCACGGGATCGTCGCGGTGCGCGGCGGCGAAGTCAGTTCGCGCGACGTCGACCGGGTGATCGATGCGGCGCGCGCGGTGGCAATTCCGCTCGATCGGCAAGTGCTGCATATTCTGCCGCAGCAGTTCGCCGTCGATGAGCAGGAGGGCGTGCGCCAGCCGTACGGAATGGCGGGCGTGCGGCTGGAGGCGCGGATTCATATCGTGACCGCGGCGCAGAGCTACGGCCAGAACCTGACCAAGTGCTGCGAGCGCGCGGGCGTGACGCCGTCGGACATGGTTTTTCAGCCGCTGGCGTCGGCGGACGCGGCGCTGTTTCCGGAGGAGCGCGAGCTCGGCGTTGCGCTGATCGATATCGGCGGCGGCACTACCGACATCATCGTGTTTCACGGCGGCGCCGTGATGCATACCGCGGTGCTGCCGATTGGCGGGAATCATCTTACCAGCGATATCGCGGCTGGATTGCGCACGCCGATTTCCGACGCCGAACGGCTCAAGGTCGACTACGGCGTCGCGACCAACCAGGTCGTGCGCCGCGACGAGACGGTGCAGGTGCCGGGCGTTGGCGGCCGCGAGCCGCGGGTGATCGCGCGCCGGCTGCTCGGTGAGATCGTCGAACCGCGGATGGAAGAGATCTTCACGATGGTGCAGCGCGAGCTGCTGCGATCGGGAGTTTCGGACGGGCTCGCATCGGGCGTGGTGCTGGTCGGAGGGACTTCGTTGCTCGAGGGCACGCAGGAACTGGCCGAGCGAATCTTCGGCGTGCCGGTGCGCCGCGGACTTCCGATCAACGTGAAGGGACTGCCGGAAGAACTTATGAAGCCGATGTTCACGACGGCGGCCGGGCTGCTGTTGTATCAGAGCGCGGCGGGCGGAGTCGGTAATGGCGTGGGAAAAGCGGGACGGCTGGGACGGCTGCGCTCGCGGCTCAGCGATTGGGTGAGGGACTTCTTTTGAGAGGTCGCCGAAAAAAAGAATTTAATGGGCAACAAACTTTGCCGGTAGGTGGTGGAGGAGGACCTGTAATGATTGAGTTGGTGAGTAATCCCGACCCGGGCGCGAGGATCAAGGTAATCGGTGCTGGCGGATGCGGCGGCAACGCGGTCAACCACATGATCGATGTGGGGCTGCGCAACGTCGATTTCATCGCGGTGAATACCGACATCCAGGCGCTGCAGAATAATCACGCGCCGATGCGGATTCAGATTGGCGACGAGATCACGCGCGGCCGTGGCACCGGCGGCAATCCTGAAATCGGACGCAAGGCCGCGCTCGAAGACGAAGAGCGCATCCGCGAAATCCTGTCGGAGGCGGAGATGGTGTTCGTCACCGCCGGGATGGGTGGCGGCACCGGAACCGGTTCTGCGCCAGTGATTGCGCGCATCGCGCGCGAACTCGGCGCGCTGACCGTCGGCGTCGTGACCAAGCCGTTCCAGTTCGAAGGCCGCCGCCGCATGGCGCAGGCGGAAGAGGGACTGCGCGAGCTGAAGAGCGCGGTCGACACGCTCATCACGATTCCTAATCAGCGCTTGCTCTCAGTCGCAAGCAAAAACACGTCGCTGCGGGAATCGTTTCAGAAGGCTGACGACGTTCTGCTGCAAGCGGTGCGCGGAATTTCTGAACTCGTCACCGTACATGGGCTGATCAACCTCGACTTTGCCGATGTGCGATCGATCATGGCCGAGATGGGCATGGCGATGATGGGCGCGGCGACCGGTACGGGCGAGAATCGCGCGGTCGAAGCGGCGCAGCGCGCGATCTCGAGTCCGTTGCTCGAGGACGTCTCGATCAAGGGCGCACGCGGCTTGCTGATCAACGTGACCGGCGGCTCCGACATGGCGCTGTACGAAGTGAACGAGGCGGCGAGCCTCATCCAGGAAGAAGCGCACGAGGACGCGAACATTATTTTCGGCGCGGTGATCGACGAATCGATGTCGGACGAGATTCGCGTCACGGTTATCGCGACGGGATTCGGCGACCTCGACCGCGGCTCGTCGCGCTATTCGCCGTCAGGTGCTCCGATCACCACGCAGATCGCGGCGGCATCGACGCGGCCGGTCGATCCGATGGAGGTCAAGCCGATGGCGCAGGCGGCGCCGGCGGCGCCCGCAGCGCAGGCGGGGCAGGTGAGAATGTTTCCCGGCAACAAGCCGGTGCGCAGGATGGGGCTGGTCGTCGACGACAGCACCCTCGACATCCCGGCGTTCCGGCGGCGCGGCGGCGAAGGGGCAGCGCTGGAGGACGGCGAGAAGCTCGAGCCGAATTCGCTGCTTGACGGCGACGACAAGCTCGACATCCCGACCTTTCTGCGCAAGCATCTCGACTAGCGCGAGCGATATCGGAACAACTGCGGCGCCGGAGTCTCCAGGGACTCTGGCGTCGTCGTTTTAGAATCCACCAGCATGCAAACGGCGGCACGGGCAGGCCTGACAGTTCATCCCTGAACGTCTTCAGGATTCGGAGCGCACTTCGTTGCAAGACGTTGCCGCGTGGGTTTCAGAGCAGACGCGGAATCCTGAACCGCGCGCGAGACGCGCGCTATATAAGGACTCTCACCTTCATCTTCTCCCTTGCAGGGAGAGGAGACAGAACGTTCGGAAAGAGATCAGCGGCCGGCGGCCACTCGGTCTGCCAGAGTTTCGCCGTTGAGCGATTTCAAGATTGCTTCGCGGCGTTCCTTGAGTTCCTTCGGCATCGTCGGACCGATCTTTTCGAAGAACTCGCCGGCTGATTCGAGTTCGGCCTTCCATTCGGCCGGATTCACGGCGAGGGCTTCTCGTGCTGCGCTCTTGGGGAGATTGAGGCTCTTGAGATCCAGGTCTGATTCGTTGGGAACGATTCCGACCGGCGTCTCGCGGCCACCCGCGCGTCCGTGAATTCTATCGAGCATCCATTTCAGCACGCGCAGATTTTCGCCGTAGCCGGGCCAGATGAAATTGCCGGCGGCGTCCTTGCGGAACCAGTTGACCATAAAAATGCGCGGCGCTTTTTTAATCGCACCGCGCATCTTGAGCCAGTGAGCGAAATAATCGCCGATGTTGTAGCCGCAGAACGGCAGCATCGCCATCGGATCGCGCCGCAACACGCCGACCGCTCCTGCAGCCGCCGCCGTCGTCTCGGAGCCCATCGTCGCGCCGATGAACACGCCGTGCGTCCAGTCCCGTGCCTCAAGCACCAGCGGCACCGTTGAGGCGCGACGTCCGCCGAAGATGATTGCGGAAATCGGCACGCCACGCTGATCGTCGGCACTCGGCGACCACGCGGGATTGTTGCGCATCGGAGTAGTGAAGCGGCTGTTAGGGTGCGCGGCTTTGTCGGTCGAGCCTTTTTTCCACGGCCGTCCCTGCCAGTCGAGCAGACCGTCGGGCGGCGGCACGTCCATCCCTTCCCACCACACGTCGCCGTCGGCAGTCATCGCAACGTTGGTGAAGAT
>JBEKLS010000064.1:0-20911 GCA_050010075.1 Binatus sp. (SeqCode)
AATCACCTTCACCCGGTCAAGGAACGCCCGCATTACGATCCATGCATCATCGTGATTTTCGGCGGCGCCGGCGACCTGAGTCATCGCAAGCTGATTCCCGCGCTGTACAATCTGTCGATCGATGGCGAATTGCCCGCCAAGTTCGCGATCCTCGGTTTCTCGATGGAGGATCTCGACGACGAGAAGTATCGCGCGTTCGCACTCAGCGGCATCGAGCAGTTTTCGCGCCGCAAAGTCGAGAAGGAACACTGGGCGAAGTTCGCGCCGATGCTGCATTTCAATCGCGGCTCGTTCACTGAGCCCGCCGATTACCAGAACCTGCGCAAACGCTGCGAGGAGATCGACGCCGAGTGCGGCACCCAGGGCAATCGCGCATTCTATTTCGCGATTCCGCCGGCTTTCATCGACACCTGCTCGGCCGGATTGACCAGCGCGGGAATGATTCATCCGCATGAGAAGGGGCATCCGTTCACGCGCGTCGTGGTCGAGAAGCCCATAGGCTCCGATCTCGCCAGCGCGTCGGAGATCAACGCCGAGCTCGCGCGCCATTTCGATGAAGGCCAGATTTTCAGGATCGATCATTACCTCGGCAAGGAGACGGTCGAGAACCTGATGGTGCTGCGCTTCGCCAACGCGATCTTCGAGCCTATCTGGACGGCGCGATTCGTCGATCACGTGCAGATAACCGTCGCCGAGGCTGAGGGTGTGGGCACGCGCGCCGCCTACTACGATCACGCGGGCGCGCTGCGCGACATGGTGCAGAGCCATCTGCTGCAGACGCTTTGCATGATCGCGACCGAGCCGCCCAACACCACCGGCGCCGAGTCGATGCGCGACGCCAAGCTCGACGTGCTGCGCGCGCTGCGTCCGCTCGGCGACGAGGACATCGAGAAACGGGTCGTGCGCGGGCAATACGGCGAGGGACTGATCGGTGGCGTGCCGGTCAAGGCGTATCGCGACGAGGACCACATCGCGCCCGACTCGCAGGTCGAGACCTTTGTCGCGCTGCGATGCTGGATCGACAATTGGCGCTGGGCGGGCGTGCCGTTTTATCTGCGCACCGGCAAGCGGCTGCCCAAACGCTCGAGCGAAATCGCCATCTACTTCAACAACGTGCCTCGAATCCTGTATAACGCCAACCCACGCGCGCCGTTGGCGCCCAATATGCTGACCATCAGGATTCAGCCCGACGAAGGCCTCGCGCTGCACATCATGTCGAAGGTGCCCGGCTCGGCCACCAAGCTGCAGCAGGTCAAGGTCGATTTCCATTACGTCACCTCGACCCCGGAAGCCTACGAGACGCTGCTCAACGACGTGATCGTCGGCGACCAGACGCTCTTCATGCGGCGCGATACGGTCGAGGAAGCGTGGACTTTCGTGCAGCCGATCCTCGACGCATGGGGCGAGTCGCCGATGGATCCGCCGATTTACGCGGCGGGATCGTGGGGACCGCTCGAGGCGGCGCTGATGATCGCGGCGGACGGCCGCACGTGGCGAACGTTATAGCAGGAGACTCACCGGAGACTCACTCACAGGAGAGTCACTCACAGGAGACTCAGATGACCGGCGGCACCACACTCACCCGACATATCATGGCGAAAAGCGCGACGGCGATTCCGCTCGTGGACCTCGCGCTCATCATGGAGCGTATCGAGCTTGTCGCCAAGCGCATCACGCGCCAGCTGGCGGCCGCTGGTCTCGGCGACCAGCACGGCTACACCGGCGACACCAACGTGCAGGGCGAGAAGGTCAAGAAGCTCGACGAATGGGGCAACCAGGTTTTCCTCGACGCCTTCGAGCAGGGCTACCCGGTCTCGAGTCTCATTTCCGAAGAGATGAACGAGCCGCATCATTACTCAGTCGAGGTCCGCGGCAATAGCTACTGCGTACTCTACGATCCGATCGACGGTTCATCTAACACCGACGTAAACGGTTCGCTCGGCACTATCTTCGCCGTTAAGAAGCGTGCCCCCGGCCAAAGCAAAGAGATCGAGGACATCCTCTCCCCGGGAACGCAGCAAGTTGTCGCGGGCTACGTGCTCTATGGGCCGGCCACGCAGCTCGTGTATACCGCGGGTGCCGGCGTCGATATCTTCACGCTCGATCAAACGATTGGCGAATTCATTCTGTGGAATGAAAACGTGAAGACGCCGCCCCACGGTTCTACCTACGCAGTCAACCAGGCCAATGCGAGCAAGTGGCACGAGGGCGCGCGCAAGTTCCTCGCGCATATAACCAGTCGCAAAGATAAAAGGACCAGCTACTCGCTCAGATACTCGGGTGCGCTCGCCGCCGACTTCCATCGATGCCTCCTCGAGGGCGGAATTTATATGTACCCCGGCGAAGTTGCCGAGGGCGGCAAGTCCAAGGGCAAGCTCCGCCTGCTGTATGAGCTCGCTCCGCTCTCGATGCTGGCGGAGCAGGCGGGCGGGCGCGGATCGACCGGCAAGGGGCGGCTGCTTGAGGTAGCTGCGACCGGGATTCACGAGCGGCATCCGATTTACATCGGCAGCGCAGAGGAAGTCGCACTCGCCGAATCATTCAAGGTTGAAGGTTAGAGCAGAAGCGGGATTCGTATGGATGGGCTCATCCTGGCCGGCGACGTCGGCGGAACCAAAACCGATCTCGGGCTTTTCCAGCAATCCGCGGGCCTGCTCACACTCATGCGCGAGCATCGCTACGCGACCGCGCAATTCAGCAGCCTCGAGTCGGTCTGCGCCGAGTTTGTTGGGACGGGCACGGCCGTCAACGCCGCCTGCCTCGGTGTACCGGGACCAATCATCGACGGCCGCGCTCACGCCACCAACATTCCATGGGAACTCTCGAGCGCCTCGCTATCGCGCACACTGAAAGGCGTGCCCGTTCGCTTGCTTAACGATCTGACCGCTATCGCCTACGGCGTCGTTCATCTGAAGCCGGCCGAGTTCGCGGTTCTCCATCGCGCGGAAAATCCGCCCGCGCACGGCAATATCGCAGTGCTCGCCGCAGGCACGGGTCTGGGCGAATCGGCGCTGGTCTGGGAGGGCGACAAATATTACGCGGTGGCCTCCGAGGGCGGGCACAGCGATTTCGCGCCGCGTGGCGCCGAGCAGATCGAGCTGCTGAAATTCCTCACCGGCGAATTCGGCCACGTTAGCTACGAGCGCGTCCTGTCGGGTCCCGGGTTGTGGAATATCTATAAATTTTTGCGAGGTGAGAGCGGCGCCGAAGAGCCCGCGTGGCTGAGCGCGCAAATCGCCGGCGGCGACCCTTCGGCCGCCGTCAGCGAAGCGGCACTGGCCGGGCGCGACCCCGTATGCGTTCACGCACTCACCATGTTTTGCGATATTTACGGTTCCGAGGCCGCCAACCTGGCGCTCAAAGTCTTGGCGCTGGGCGGTGTCTACCTGGGCGGAGGGATCGGGCCGAAGATTTTGCCAATGCTGACCGGCGGCGCGTTCGTGAAAGGATTTTTGGCCAAAGGCAGGCTGAACGAAATTCTGCGGCGAATCGAAGTCCGCGTCTCGCTCAACCCAGCCGCGGGCCTGCTCGGCGCGGCGCATTATGCGGCCGCGATGTTGTGATATAGGAGTGCGAACTGCATCGAAACTCCCGAGGGGAGACAGGGGTATATGACCAAGCGAGTTCGAGAGATTCTGGGCTACTACGATTCCGAAAACGGCAGCGTGCGCAACAACCTGTCGCGGATGCTCAATCACGGCAAGCTCGCAGGCACCGGCAAATTCGTCATCCTGCCCGTGGACCAGGGCTTCGAGCACGGTCCGGCACGCAGCTTCGCCATCAATCCGCCCGCGTACGACCCGCGCTATCACTTTCAGCTCGCCATCGACGCCGGCTGCAACGCGTTCGCGGCGCCGCTCGGACTCATCGAGGGGGGATTCGCCGAGTTTGTCGGCGAGATTCCGCTCATTCTGAAGGTCAACAATCACGACGTCCTCAACGACGAAAAAGATCCGGCGCCCGCGATGACTGCGAGCGTCAAGGATGCTCTGCGCCTCGGCGCCGCCGCCGTTGGACTGACGATCTACCCAGGTTCGGCGAAAGAAAAGTCGATGTACGAGGAGGCGCGCGCGATTGGCGAAGAGGCCAAGGCCAGCGGTCTGCCGCTCGTCATCTGGTCGTACCCGCGCGGATCGGGCATCAGCAAGGAGGGCGAAACCGCGCTCGACGTGGTCGCGTACGCGGCGCAAATCGCGGCGCAAATCGGCGCGAATATCATCAAGGTGAAGCCGCCCACCGCGTTCATCGAACAGGCCGAGGCCAAGAAGGCGTACGACGCCGCCAAGGTGCCGCTCGAACCGCTCTCGGCGCGCATCAAGCACGTCATGCAAGCGGCGTTCGCCGGCAGGCGCATCGTGATTTTCTCCGGCGGCGTCAAGGAGACCGACGAGAACTTGCTGAACACCGTCCGCGGGATTCATGACGGCGGCGGCTACGGCTCGATCATCGGTCGCAACAGCTTCCAGCGCCCGAAGGCCGAAGCAATCGCGTTGCTGAGCAAGGTCATCGACATTTACAAAGGCTAGTAGCGCGGGCCGCCGTGCCCGCGTCCGGCCGCGGCGCGCCACGTCACGGTGTCATTCGGCGCAACGCGCGCACGGCGGCCCGCGCCACTGTGTCATTCGCGGCGAGAGGGTGAAGATGAAGTACAGCGAGTATCAGCATCTCCTGTTCGAGCGTAAGGACGACGGCATCCTGCTCATCACGATCAATCGTCCCGAAGTTCTCAACGCCACCAACAGCCGCCTGCATTGGGAGTTGAGCCGCGTGTGGCTCGACATCGCCGACGACGACGAGACCAACATCATCGTGATCACCGGCGCCGGGCGCGCGTTCTCGGCGGGCGGAGACCTCGAGATGATACAGCAGATGGCGTCCGGCGCGATGAACGTCGGCAAGGCGTGGAAGGAAGCCGGCGACATCGTCTACAACATGATCAATCTCGATAAGCCGATCATCTCGGCGATTAACGGCGTCGCCGTCGGCGCGGGGTTGGCGGTGGCGTTCATGGCGGACATCAGCATCGCGTCGGAAGCGATGCGCATCACGGATGGACACCTGCGCCTCGGCGTCGCGGCCGGCGATCATGCGGTGATCATCTGGCCGCTGCTCTGCGGCATGGCCAAGGCGAAGTACTACCTGATGACCGCGGATTTCATCGACGGCAAGGAGGCCGAGCGCATCGGGCTCGTGAGCCTGTGCGTGCCCGCCGACAAGCTGATGGACAAGGCGATGGAAGTGGCGCGCAAGCTCGCGCGCGGCCCGCAGCAAGCTGTGCGATTCACGAAGCGCTCGCTCAACAACTGGCTGCGCATCGCCGGGCCCGCGTTCGACGCGTCGCTGGCGCTCGAGATGATGGGATTTTTCAGCGCCGATCTCGCCGAGGGCGTAACCGCCCTGCAGGAGAAACGCCAACCATCCTTCCCAGGCTTCGGCAAGCCGAAAGGCTAGACCAGGTCAGGCGGCGACACGCACCACTGCGCGCGGCCGAGAACGCGGCTTCGGTTTGATCCTGATTTCCACGTCCTGGTCTAGCGCAGCCAGGAATCTAATCATCCTTGCGATAGAAAATCCGCGCGTTTTTCCGTTCATCAGGGAGCATACCTTGGGTTGATCGATGCCCAGGACGCGAGCGGCGGCGCGTTGGCTCAGGTCTCTTTCACGAATGATCGCAATAATGCGGCGGAGTAGCTCGGTTTCGATAGCCAGGTCATCGGCGTTTCCAAAGCCCAGATCGGCAAAGACATTGCCACTTCCCTTCACCCACTTTTCCGCGCGTGCATTTGCGTCGCCCACTTCAATCTCTCCTTGATAGTGTCCGCGAGCTTCCCTTCCTAACCTCGCCTTGTCCAAGGAGAGGTCGGAGTAAGCCGCTTGAAAAGCGGTGTCGCCGGGAGAGGTGCGGCGCCAGACATCGCACTCACGCCAACTCGTCTAGTTGCGATTCGTATACGCTGGGCCGCCGCCAGACCGCAGCAAGTCTTCGTACGTGTTGCAACAGGCAGACCGGTGTCGTTGCGGCAGCCAATATTGCACCTCACCCGGCGCGCTCCTTCGGCGCGCGCCGACCTCTCCTCGGACAATGAGAGGTTAGAATTCCGGATCAGGAAGAAGACAATTCTAGCATGATTGGAGCTGCCGAGCCGCTGTTAGAAACAACCCCGCAGCTCTTTTGATGACTCGTGCATTTTGAAATACTGTGCGTCGCTTGAAATCCTAACCTGAGTGGGGAAGAAAATGTTGAAGAAGAAATTTGTGCTTGCTGCGGCCTCGGCGATGCTCGTGACCACGGTCGCGTTTGCTACCAACGCGCGCCCGGTCTATGCCGCTGCCAAGGTCGATTGCGACGCGGTGATGAACGAGGTCAATAGCGGCAAACATGCCAAGGAGATCGCTACGGACCTGAGCATCTCGACCTCGAGCGTCTATCGCTGCAAGCGGCATGCAAAGGCCGCCGCCAAGGCCGCCACCAAGTCGTCGATGCAAGCGCAGACCGGCAAGGAGCCGCTGACCGCGCCTTCTGCCGCAATGGCTGCGCCCTCGTCTGCGATGGCAGCACCAGCAGCGGCCGCTTCACCTAAGTAGGAGCTAGCGCGCCTTCGATGCGTCGCGAGCCGCCGTGGCTCGCGATGCGTCCTGCTGCGCCCGAATTCGGGGAGACCTGGTCGCGATGCCGAAATGCGAACTGTGCGAGTTGCGCGATTACACGCAGCGCTACGCCGAATTCGTTTATCCATTTAAATTTACGATCCTGGATTGCGATTCGTGTGATACACCGATGGCCGTGCTCGGAGACCATCGCGCGGTGCCCACCGACGAGGAGCGCGAATTCATGATCGAGGCGCTGTCATTGGTCGCGCGCGCAAAATATGGTGCCGACAAATTCGGTATCGACGACGTTATGCGCCAGATTCCCGACCACTGCCACATGCACGCCCGTCCAATCCGGCGCTGGCAGTATTAGCCGCCCCACTGCCTTTTTCCCGGCCATCAAACATATTACGGCGTTGTTTCCTGCGTTTTAACTGTTTGGTAAGCGCCGCATCTTATGCTAGATACGCGCCGTTACGCACGCTGCCCGGGGAAGCAGCGTCGCCGGCCGGGGCATGCGTCTTGAGGGGAGCTCCGGTCTGGTTCCCTTCAGGAGGTACGGGGGAAATGGCTAACGGTACGGTCAAGTGGTTCAGCCCGAAGAAGGGCTACGGCTTCATCACGATGGAGGACGGGCAGGAAGTGTTCGTTCATTACAGCGCCATCGATGGGGCAGGTTTCCGCTCGCTCGAACAGGGCGAGCGCGTTGAGTTCGAAGTCGCGCAAGGGCCGAAGGGATTGCAGGCCTCGAACGTCAACAAGGGTTAGGGCGCGAAAAGGATCTTGCGGCGGAAGGGGGGTTGAAGGGGGGTTGTAGTCCGCCTGCCGATGATCGGTGTCCGGCGCCGATGCGTCGGCATGTCTGCGCGTTTGTGATATTGACGGCGCATGAGTGACGCAGTTCCGCTCGGCGATCGGCTTCGATTCGGCACGATGATCTCGGCGTCGGATCGCGAGCAGGCGATACAGGACCTCGAATCGATCGCGCGATGGGGCTACGAAGTCCTGTGGGCGCCGGATCACGTCGCCTTTACCGGGCCGGTCAGCGATCCGCTGACCACCCTCGCCTACCTGTCTGCGCTCTCACCCAAACTCACTTTCGGCACCAGCGTTTACCTGTTGCCGCTGCGGCATCCCGTTCCCGTCGCCAAAATGGTCGCGACGCTGGACCGTCTGCTGGGCGCGGGGCATTTCATTTTCGGAGTTGGCGTCGGCGGTGAATTCCCGCGCGAGTATGAGGCCTGCGGCGTACCGATCCGCGAACGCGGCGGGCGCGCGACCGAAGCAATCCAGGTGATGAAGCGGCTCTGGAGCGACGATCGCGTCGAGCATCGCGGCAAATACTTCAGCTTCGGCGAAATCAGCATGCAGCCCCGGCCCAGAACTCCCGGCGGACCGCCCATCTGGATTGGCGGCCGCGCTGAAGGTCCACTCAAGCGCGCCGCGCGCTTCGGCGACGGCTGGATGCCGTACGTCGTCACGCCCAAGCGCTTCGCCGACGGCCTGGATTTCATCGGCAAGGAAGCGGAGCACGCGGGCCGCCGACTCAAGTCCTTTGGCACATGCATGCAGATATTCTGTACGCTCGGCGAAAGTGTCGAAGCGGCGCATGCAGTCGCGGGCAAATTCCTGAGCAAGCGTTACGCGACGGATATGATGGACGCCGCAAAACGTTACGGAGCACTCGGCCGTCCAGCCGACGTCGCCGCAAAAGTAAGCGAGTACATCAAGGCAGGCGCCCGCGACATCGGGGTAGATGCGATCACGCATCCATCAGAACGCACGGCGCAGCTGGAGCAATTCGGCAAAGAAGTGATCCCGCTGCTGAGTCTCTGAGGTTCAGAATTTTCGGCGCTTCAGACATCTGCGACGCAATTCGTCCTCCACCCTAACCCTCCTCCCATTTGGGAGGAGGGAACCAAAGAAAGATCAGTCGCTCCGAGGCCATGCGCGATCCCATCTGCCATCGTGCAGACGGGGTAGCACCGGCTTGCGCATTGGGCGTTTGAAAGAGTCGGCCGGGTAGCCCATCGGCACCAATGCGATCAGTTGGTACTCCTCGGGCACGTCGAGGAGTGCCTTGGTCTCGGACTCGCGGCTCGTGAGCATCGTAGTCATCGCGGTGCCGATACCAACCGCGCGCGCTGCCAGCATCATCAGTTCGATCGCCGGGAAGATCGAGCCGTAGGTCGCACCGAAGTTGAAAAGATCTGCCTCGCTGCCGCGCTCGACGCGCATTTTCGGCCGATCGAGAAAGATCACAACGTGCACCGGCACGACCGCGAGCTGCGCGGCGAACTCGTCGCCGGTCTTGAGCGCCTTGACGGCGCGCGCTGACAGCGTCGTCCGGCCGCGGATGATCGCGCTGTCCTTGTACGGCTCCCATACAGCTTCATAGAGCTTCTGAATCTCGCGCCGCGCGGCCGCATCGCGCACGACGACGAACTCCCACGGCTGCGCGTTGGAGCCCGACGGCGCCATGTTCGCAGTCTCCAGAATCTTCAGCAGCTCCGCTTCCGGAATCGGCCGGTCGAGAAAATGGCGCATCGTTGGCGTCGACGTAGCGACTTCAAAGAAATCCATCGGCAGCCTCCCAGGCGAGTAAACTAAACCAGTTCGAGCGGGTGTTTGCCCCGAGCTGTCACGCGACCGACGATTGCGGCATCGCGATGGCCGCTGTTCTGAAGTTCAGTCAGCAACGCGATAGATTGTTCCTCGGGCAGCGCGATCAGCAGCCCGCCCGAGGTCTGCGGGTCGAAGGCAATCGTCGCGATCTCGTCGGAAACTTCCTCCGAGATGCGGACGTTGGGCGCGTAGTATTCGCGATTGCGCAAACCGCCGCCGGGTGTCATTCCGGCGCGGCATTGCTCGAGCACGCCGGGCAAAAGCGGCAAGTCGGATTCCTCGAACACCATAGTCACGCCGCTGCCCACGGCCATTTTGAGCGCATGACCGACGAGGCCGAAGCCCGTGACGTCGGTGGCGGCATGAACGTCGAACTTCAGCATCGCAGCCGCGCCGGCGGCGTTGAGCTGCGTCATCGAACGAACGGCGGCCTGGTAATGTTCGTCAGGGAGCGCGTCGCGCTTGAACGCGGTCAGCAGAATTCCGGTGCCGAGCGCCTTGCTCAGCACAATCGCATCGCCGACTTGCGCGCCGACATTGCGGATGATTCGCCGCGGATCGATCACGCCGGTGATCGCCATGCCGAATTTCGGTTCTTCGTCGCCGACGGTGTGCCCGCCCACCACCACGACGCCGGCTTCGCGCGCTTTCTCTGCTGCGCCGCGCAGAATCTCGGCGAGCATCGCACCGGGCAATCCGGTCTGCGGCCAGCATACGATGTTGAGCGCGGTGCGCGGCACTCCGCCCATCGCATAAACATCCGACAGCGCGTTGGAGGCGGAGATCTGTCCGTAGGTGAAGGGATCGTCGACCACCGGCGTGAAAAAGTCGACGGTGTTGACGATCGCGAGGTCGTCGGAGAAGCGAAACACGCCCGCGTCGTCGCCGGTTGAGATGCCAACGAGCAAATCAGGATGGGTCGGCAAATTGAGATGTTCGAGCACTCCGGCGAGGTCCGCCGGCCCAAGTTTGCCGGCGCAGCCTGCGGCCTTGCACCGTGCCGTCAGCCGAAAGCCGTCGCCGGTCGGGAGGGGGTGGGCCTGAGTTGTGGACATGGCCGCTATTCTCGCTCATCGCGGCGTGGATGTCAGCCGCGCCGCACGGTGTGTAGGTCGCTTTCCTTGGTGTCGCCTCTTTCATTGTGTCATCCCGAGCGCAGCCGAGGGACCCCGAATTTTTCTCGATGCCGGCGACGCAGCTCAATCGTGGCGCTATCTGAGTGACTGTTTGGATGAAGGAGCACGATTCGCCGCGTGCGCGAAGATGGTTTTGCTCCATCCGGCACACGTCGCGCCAGTGACGCGATCGGTGGTGCACTAGCGCGCGCGGAGAAAAATTCGGGGTCCCTCGGCTGCGCTCGGGATGACACGATTAAAAGACGACACTGAACACTGGAAAGAAGAGCTAGGAGGGGATTCGGAGGCGGCGGGTGTCGCCTGTGCGCGTCGTTATGCCGGCGTGGTCGAAGTGATCGAGCAATGCGATCGCAAACTTGCGCGATGCACCCAGCAGGTCCCGGAAGGTTGCTGCGGTTATTTCGTTGTGAGTTTGTAGATATTCGACCAGGCGGCTGCGCGCGGCATCGGCTGCGGTTCGGCTGAAATAGAGATCGGTGGCTATTTTGACCACGCGGCCTTCGTGTTCCATCGCCAGCAGCACGGTTCTGATTCTCGGGAGTTGGTTCGCGGGAATTTTCAACGCGTCGGCCAGTTGCTTGATGTCCGGCGGCTGGAACTGCGCGCGCGACAGCGCGGCTTCGATGCGGGCGCCGAGGGTCTCGGCGTCGCCGCCCAGTTGCACGCGGTGGCTCTTCAAACGGAGCACGCTTTCCTCGCGCACGATTTCTGATTCGTGGCTGATGCGATCGACGATCGGACGGAACGCGCGCGCACCGATTTCAAAGGGCAGCCGCGTGCGCATCGCTTCCATCTCGAGGCCGGGCGACAGCGGCTCGGTCTTGTGATGCCGCTCAAGCGCGTCGAAAGCAAAGCGTTTGAGCGCGTCCCACCTGGCGCGCGTGGTGAACGCTTCTTCGTCGCCGACTGACAGCTTTACAAAACGCGGCGTCTCGCGGAGCGCCGCTGCGGCCTCGTCGATCGGAATGTTCATCAGGATTGCGATCCTGGTCGTGCCGAGCGCGAAGGCCTCATTCAAATCGATCAACGCTTCGATAGCGTCGGCGCCCGACGAGTCCTTGAGCAGGCCTAGATTGCCGCGATAGGCCTCGACGGGTTTGCGCATGCGGCGGCCGAGCGGGTTCAGCACGATGCCGCCGCCGAGCGTGCGCGAGTTTGTTTCGTCGCGGATGACGAAGCGATCGCCCGCGAGCGCGACGACCGCATCTTCGGTCACAAGCTGCGCGAAGCCGGCGCCTTTGGGCGCGATCGCACCTGCCTCGTCGAGCACGATCGCCCGCGCGATAGTCTCCGCCGTGCCGATAAACAGACGTACGCGAGTGTTGTTCTTGAGCGCGCGTTTGGCGGCGGGACGAATCTCGAGCCATGCGTCGAAACGCGAGGAAACAGAATCGAGGCGCTCGTCGGCAAGCACGTCGCCGCGCGCGAGACCGAGCTTTTCGGCGCCGGTCAGATTCAGCGCCACGCGCTGGCATAGTCCCGCGCTTTCGACGGAGTCCGAATGCACCTGGATCGAACGCACGCGCACCTCGGCGCCCGACGGCAGGACGCGGAGCTTGTCGCCGACGCGGACCTCGGCGCCCATCGCGGTGCCGGTGACGACGATGCCGTGTCCCTTGATCACGAAGGCGCGGTCGAGCGGCAACCGAAAGACTCCGGTGGCGCGCCGCGCCTGGAAGCCGTCGAGCTGGCGCACTATTTCCGCGCGCAAATCGTCGAGGCCGGCGCCGGTGGTCGAAGAGACCTCGATGACGGGCGCGCTGGCGAGCGTGGTGCCGTCGGCGAGCAGTTCGATCTCGTCGCGCACGTCGCCAATGCGCGCGGCGTCGACGAGGTCGGCCTTGGTGATGACGAAGATGCCGCGGCGCGCGCCGAGCAGATGCAGGATGTCGAGATGCTCCTCGGTCTGCGGCATTACGCCGTCGTCGGCCGCGACGGCGAACAGCACCAGATCGATGCCGTGCGCGCCGGCCAGCATGTTACGGATGAAGCGCTCGTGGCCGGGCACGTCGACGATGCCGGTGCGGGTGCCGTCGGGCAGCGTGAAGTAGGCGAAGCCGAGGTCGATCGAAATCCCGCGCTCTTTTTCCTCCTTCAGGCGGTCGGTGTCGTGGCCGGTGAGCGCTTTGATGAGCGCGGTCTTGCCGTGATCGATATGACCGGCGGTGCCGATGATGGCGTGAGTGGTGGGAGAAGCCATCGTAGTGCGGATGTTACACCGCGGGCGTTAGACGGCGAAGTATTTCAGCTCTCCCCCTGCTGACTGCGCGGCGCGGGCTCCGCTATATTCCTCCGCGATGGCGAAGACCACGCAGATCGGCAGCTTGAAAGGTGACGGCCCGATTCACGGCGCGCCCACCGGCATTTTCGAGGACCTCTATCACTACCTCGTGACGTCGTCGTGGCCGGCGCTGATCGGCTTGATCGCCGCCGCCTTCACCTTCGCCAACCTGCTGTTCGCCACCGGCTACTACTTCGACCAGGGCATCGAGAATGCGCACTCCGGCTCGTTCGCCGACATGTTTTTTTTCAGCGTGCAGACGATGGCGACGATCGGCTACGGCAAGATGGAGCCGGTCACTTTGTTCTCGAACATCCTGGTCTCGATCGAGGCGCTGACCGGACTGCTCGCGCTGGCGCTGATGACCGGCCTGGTTTTCTCGAAGTTCTCGCGCCCGACGGCGCGCGTCAGATTTACCCGCTACGTGGCCATCGGCCCGCGCGACGGTGTAAACAGTCTGATGATCCGCGCGGCGAACCAGCGCGCGAACCGCATCGTTGAGGCGAATATTCACGTGGTGCTCGCTCGCCAGGAGGTCACCGTCGAGGGCGACTCGATTCGCCGCCTCTACGATCTGGAGGTGACGCGCAGCCGCAGTGCGATGTTCGCGCTGTCGTGGACTGCGGTCCATCAGATCGTCGAAGGCACTCCGCTCTTCGGTCAGACGCCCGAGTCGATGGCTCCCACCGCGCCCGAGATCATCGTGTCGATCATCGGCCTCGACGAGACGTTCTCCCAGACCGTGCATGCCCGCCACACCTTCGCACTTGACGAAATCGTCTGGAATGCGCGCTTCGCCGACGTCCTCGTGCTCCATCCCGACGGCAGCCGCAGCGTTGACTACACCCGCTTCGACGAGGTCGAACTGCTCGCACCCGTCAAATGACGCGTGCTTGAGCTTGTTCACTCAGGAGCGCAAATCTGGGCATTATCATTGCTCGCCGTGCGGCAGGAATTTCCGCGCACGGATGGGGAGACAGAATGTCGGCAGGCACCGCGGGTACAGCTCGAAAATATCTCGTTGCGGTCGCGCGATGGTTTGATACCTCCGCCGGGGGCGTTCCCGCCGCGGACCTGCCGCAGAAGACCGACTGGTTCCGATGCATCCCCTACGTCGTCGTCCATCTGATGTGCCTTGGGGTGATCTGGGTCGGCTGGAGCCCGGTTGCGGTCGGCGTCGCCATCGCGATGTATTTCATCAGGATGTTCGCGATCACCGGGTTTTACCATCGCTACTTTTCACATCGCACCTACAAGACTTCGCGCGCCGGCCAGTTCGCATTTGCCGTCATCGGCGCGACCGCGGTGCAGCGCGGCGCACTATGGTGGGCGTCGCATCATCGGCTGCATCATCAGCGTTCCGACGAGCCCGAGGACGTACATTCGCCGCGCCAGCATGGCTTCATCTGGAGCCACATCGGATGGATTACGTCGGAGGCAAACTTCCGATCCGAATTTCGGCTCGTTCGCGACCTTGCCAAATTTCCCGAGCTGATGTTTCTGGATCGTTTCGACGCGCTGGTTCCGATTCTGCTCGGCTTTTCGATGTACGGTCTCGGCGCTTTTCTCCAGCATCACGCGCCCGGCCTGCATACGACCGGCGGCCAGATGCTCATCTGGGGCTTTTTCATTTCGACCGTGGTGCTCGCGCACGGCACCTTCACCATTAATTCGCTGGCGCACGTCTTCGGCCGCCGCCGCTACGAGACCAACGACGACAGCCGCAACAGCTTCGCGCTCGCGATGGTCACGCTCGGCGAAGGATGGCACAACAATCATCACCACTTCCCGGCCGCGGCGCGCAACGGTTTTTTCTGGTGGGAAATCGATATCACTTACTACATGCTCAAGCTGCTCGAAGCCTGCGGCATAATCTGGGACCTGCGCCAGGTACCGCCGGAGCTTCTCGACGAATCGTTGCTCGACAAGTCGGGCAAGCAAAAAGCCAGCGCAAACGGATCGACGATAGCGGCAGCAGAAACGCTCGCGATACCCGCTGCATCTGCGCCATCGAGAGCAACCGAAAGCCCCGACCTGGAGTCCGCCTCCCCGCAATAGCGACTTTTCTGCCCCAAATAACTTCCTGACAGGGACGAAGTCCCGCATCTTTTCTTAATACCGGGTGCAGGGGTCACCCCTGCCCAGGGAGGTGTGGAACCCACGGTGGGTTCCACATTAAATCAAGTTCCTCTCCCCCATCTCGGCGCGCGCTTGCACCACGATGCGAGCGCGTGTATTCGATGCGTCGAGATGGCCAAGTCGGATTCCATAGTCGCATCCGGCGTCGACGCGGCGCGGGCGCGGCGTCCTGCGATCATCGATCGTTTTGCGCGCGGTGCGGTGCTCAGCCGATTGGCTGGCATCAGCACCGGTCGTCTTGTGATTGAAGACGGCGGCGAGCGCATTCCATTCGGCCAGAGCGCCGCCGAGGCCGATTTGCGCGCCACTATCCACGTGCAGGACCGGCGCTTCTATTCCGACCTCGCGCTGGCGGGCAGTATCGGCGCCGGCGAGTCTTACATGGCTGGTTCGTGGACGACCGACGACCTGACCGCGCTCGTGCAAATCATGATTCGCAATCGCGCCGTGCTCGAGGGTATGGACGGCGGCCTGGCGAAGCTCGCCAACCCGATTCGCCGCTTCATCCACTATCTCAATCGCAACACCAAAACCGGCAGCCAGCGCAACATCGCGGCGCATTACGATCTCGGCAACGATTTCTTCGAGCTGATTCTCGATCGATCGCTGATGTACTCGTGCGCGATCTTCGAGCGCCCCGACGCGACGCTCGAGGAGGCGGCGACGGCCAAGGTCGATCGCATCTGCCGCAAGCTCGACCTGCGCGCGCATGACCATCTCGTTGAAATCGGCACGGGATGGGGCGGATTTGCGATTCACGCCGCCAGGAATTACGGATGCCGCGTCACGACGACCACGATCTCCCGCGCCCAGCACGACTATGCCGTCAAGCGAATTGCGGCCGAGGGTCTGTCCGAGCGCATTACGGTGCTGTTCCAGGATTACCGCGACTTGACTGGCAGTTTCGACAAGGCCGTTTCGATCGAGATGATCGAAGCGGTCGGGCATCATTTCGTCGATTCGTATTTCCGCAAATGCGGCGAGCTGCTGAAGCCGGACGGCATGATGCTGTTGCAGGCGATTACGATCACCGATCGCGAGTACGAGGGCGCGATCAAGCGCGTCGATTTCATCAAGAAGTACATTTTCCCGGGCAGCTTCATTCCGTCGGTCACGGCGCTGTGCGATTCGATCACGCGCGCGAGCGACCTACGCCTGTTCCATCTCGAGGACATCACGCCCAATTACGCTGAGACCCTGAAGAACTGGCGCCTCAGGATGTTTGCGAACATCGAACGCGTGCGCGCGCTCGGCTACCCGGAAGAATTCATCCGGATGTGGGAGTTCTACCTGTGCTACTGCGAGGGCGGCTTCCGCGAGCGCTACATCGGCGACGTGCAGATGCTGTTGACCAAGCCGGATAATCGCCGCGCACCAATCCCGCCGCGCCTGTAACTGCAGATTCCAGAAACATGAACGCCGAATCCGGGATTTCCGGATTCGGCGTTCGCCGTTTAATTCGTTCAACTAGCCTACTGTATCCCGATCGTTTCTGTCGGAACAGCGGTCGCCGTGGCAGTTGCCGTGGGAGTAGCAGTGACCGTAGCGGTCGCAGTTGCCGTGGCAGTCGCAGTCGGCACAGGAGTCGGGCTAAATGTCTCCGTACCCGTTTCCTCCGGCGACGGTGTGAACTGCGACAGTGCAACTCCCACCGGGAAGTTCAGGAAGGTCTTCTTCTTGTTGAGGGTCAACGTTGGCGGCACATTCTGAGTTCCACCAAAGAAGTCGAAGTCGACGTATTCCTGAAGGGTGTTCTTGTTGTTGTTGGCCACGTAGAACACGTCGTCGAAATCGTCAAGCGCGGTGTCAGCTGCGATGCCCAGTGGCCGCTTCAGCTTGGTCGATTTACCCTGGAGGGTCGCGGTCTGTTCGCCAAAGCAGGTGAACGCCGGTACCGGGATGCCTACGGGCGGGACCTCCGGGCAGTCTTCGAATGGTTCGAAGAACTTGACCGATCCCTGCGCGCTGATGTTCTTGCTCGTCCCGATGTCCGTAACGGCGATCACGTCGTCGTCCGGGTCTCCATCGTCATTGACGATGGCGATGTACTGCGGATCGATAAAGGCTCCCGCCGTATCCCCGGTTAACCCGATAATCGCCACAGGAATTGCGTCGCCTTCGGCGTCCGGCTCGTACACGGTTACATATTTCCCGAGCTCATTGACGACGTAGAGAAAACCTTCGGAATCAAACGTCAGGCCGATCGGACCGAAGATCCACGAAGCGCAACCGCCGATGGTGACGTTTGGGGTTGTAAAAGTACCGGTTGAAGTATCTTCTACAGTAACCGTTGGCGGAGTAGCGAAGGGAAACGGAAATGGAGGCTCGTCGCTGACGCTGCCTTCAAGGTTCTGAGGATTGAGCGGCAGCAGGAAGGTACTGAGGTATTCGGTAACCGAACCTACCCCGAACGCACCCTCAGGATTGACCGCACAGATTCCCTCAGCGGGACCGGGAACAGCGCCGTCAGGTCCAACCACGACGCCAAGGCCTCCGTCGTGTGCAAAGTTCGAAACCGCGAGCAGTTCGCCAAACCCTTCGTCAAAAAGCTCCCCGGTGAAGCTTGCGTATGGATCTGCGTAAGCAACACCCTGGGAGAGGCTAAGGCCGGTGAACTCGAAGCCGGGGAACGAACCAATGAGGACGCCCGGAAATGAGTTTTGATTTGCGGTCGGGCCAAAGATAACGACGTAACCGTTCGGCAGCAGCCCGGCTATACCGAGTGGTACCGCCACCGCAACGTCGAGGCTGAACGTGGCGCGGGAGTCGCCGGCTGCTCCGTTCTCATCGCCAAGAAACGTATTGCCGCCGATGATATGCGTGGCTGCGCCCGATCCCATAGTGGAACCTACCGGGAACACAACAACGCTGCCGTTGAACAGCGAGCCGAAGTTACTCACGACAATAGTATCGAGAAGAATCGCGGGATCCCCACCTTTCGCTTTTTTCGCGTAGCTGGTGCCGGCCGTCCCCATCACGAGTGCCGCCACCGAAAACACCACGGCTACGAGCGAAAGCTGACGAGCGACCTCCTTAACTGCCAGCGCGGCTCTGTGCGCCAACGAGATCCTATCCCTGCCCTGAGTCATCGTCTGCATCCTTCCATGCGTCATTGTGTCTAACCCCCGCCGAGTCGAATCGGTGTCCCGTCCCTGACCAATCAGCCTAGAAATCCCCGCGGCCTTCGGTTCCTCCCAAGTCCCCGCAAAGCCAATTGAAGCCCCGCTAAGGTCCGGAAAGCCTCCGGACGCGCATTCGGTGGTCGTACCTACACTGATCAGATGACAAATTCAAGTGCGGCGTAATTCTTTGTTCATCAACGCACTTCACGGGTAACCCATCGACCAACCGTGCGAATTGCATCCGATCGAAACGGGACATTATTCGTATGCGAGGGAAGATCGCAAGCAGGTTTGATCGATGGAGCTCACTCGACAGCGAGTTGTCTGCCGACGGCGGGCGTCGACTTTTTAGGCAGGTGCATTCCCTGAGGCGAATGAACGTCCGGCGGCACAACCCACGCAGACCGCGGGCTCAGGTTGTGAGTGTGCCGGCTGCTATCCTCGCGCACTTGAGAAAGTGAGCGATCGAACATCCGGGATCGGAATTGCCAATATCACTCGCCGCTTAACGGACTGTTGCGATCGTGTGACCGGCTCATGCACCCTTCTTGACAAGGCACGCATTGGAATGGTAGCTAAGCCGCGTTCGTAGGTTCCTTACGCGCGAACGGGGAATGACTGTCTGACGCTTGCCTGGTGGACAGCTGGGCGAGGAGTTCGACGTAACGCACGAGGGCTCCAGCTTGGGGGTGACTATGCAGAACGGGAACAAGGGATTCGGAGGAACGCGGTGGCGGAGTCTGATGGTGGCCGCGGTAGCGATGGCCGGGACTCTGTGGACATCGGTCGCGATGGCTACGATCACCCAGGGTGATTTTTCAGTCTTCGGATTTTTCGAGACTCGCGAGGCGGGCCACTGGGGTGAAGGCAGTTCCAGCCAGAACTCGACGCCTACCAAGCTCGTTCATCCGACTCCTACTTCCACCTTCGCGATTCCCGGCCAATCGTTCGGGATGACTGGTGGCAGTTTCGATTTCAATCATTGGGATCTGGTCGAGCAGCGCAACTTGGCGGACATCCGGCCCGATTACCACACGATCAAGAACTACAAGATGCTCGGCCGCTTCGACACCTTGTTTATCAAGGATGGCGACTTCTTCGCGTTCTACCGGCCCTGGTACGATTCATTCGGATCGATCAAGAACAACGGCCGCCAGCGCCCGAACACCGACGTAATCCCGTACTCGTCACAGGGCAGCCGCGCGTTGCAGGACGAATACTTCAAGAACGATCTGCGTGAGTATTATTCGCAGTTGAACTTTACGGATAACTTCTCCGCACGAATCGGTAAGCAGCAGGTCATCTGGTCGGAAGCTGACGCATTGTCAGGAACCGAAGTAACCAACCCGGTTAACGCCCGATGGCACGGAGTCTACGGCGCAGAGTCGGCCGAGGACGTACGCACCAACGTCCGCATGATCAAGTTGAACTACATCCTGCCCGACTTCCTGAAGACCGCCAACAACGAGATTGAAGGCTTCATCATCCCCGGCGACTACCAGTCCGCGGGACTTCAAGCCCAGACCGACCCGCGCAACCCGTGGGTTGTTCCAGCGGCGCTCGGCGGCGGTACTCCAGCAACCGCATTTCCCCTGAGCATCAACCAGAACGGACAGCGGCTCAACGTCAACGAGCTGCCGAACGCGGACGACAAGGCGATGATCTTTATCCCCGACGGTCCGATAAAAGGATCGGGACAGTTTTTCGACGTCGGGCTGACCAACGACACCAGGGCACCGTCAAACTCGCTCGAAAACAGCGAATTTGGAATTCGATATTCGAGCCTGCTGCCGGTCGGAAACGGCCTTCAGGCGAGCGCCATTTTTGAGTACGAGTACCGCGATGACCTGCCGGTCTCCTGTATCCAGGCGGATTGCCTCGGGCTGGTTGGCGTTCCGGGTACGGTGACACTTGCGCCCGGCCTTTTCCTCACCCCAGACCACTATCTCCACGGCAAGCCGCGAGCGGGCGTACCGAAGGCCGGAACCATCTGGATTCCTTCGAAGACCGACATCATTCGTAACAAGTTCTTTGGCTTGACCGGGACCTACTACGACAAGGACCTGACCGATATCGTCTACCGCTATGACATCCTGTACCAGCCCGATCACGCGGTTGGCGTTCCGGCCGCCGTCAATCCTCTCGGAGCGGAGTGGACCGAGATGACCCGCTGGATCATCGCGGCTGATCGACCGACCTACATACCGTGGTTGTCGAAGCAGCACACGTTCCTGACGGCGCAATGGACCACCACGTGGCTGCCGGATCGTCCCGCGGATGCGCAGTCGATCGCAGTTCCTGGGCTGCCCGGCGTCGGCAAGGACCGCGAAATCAGCAACCTGTTCTTCTTCGCGGCGACCAACTGGCTGATGAACGGACAGTTGACGGCGCAGAACGTGTTCACTTGGGACGTTGACAACAACGTCGGCGAGCTGTCGACCACCAACGTCTACCGGTATTCGCGAAACATTCTCTTCGGCCTGAACTCGCAGTGGTTCATCGGACGCAGCGGTCGTTACACCGACCCCTACCTGCTGAGCCGTGAGCAGCGCTTCAACGAGCTCGAGTTCACGTTCACCTACGAGATCTAGATTCAGAATAGACTGAACGGGCGGCTGTAGCGTATGCTACAGCCGCTTTCCTTTTTTCGCCTTCAGGTTTTTCGGCGCCTGCTGCCAAGCCGCGATGGACGACGACCCAAAGACAAACTGGTACCTGGTTCGCACCAAAACCGGCAAGGAGCGCTGGGTCCGCGATCAGCTGGCCAACGCGTTGCCGGAAGTATTTCTGCCGATGCTCAAGGCCAGGGCGCCGCGATGGGGACGGATGGCGGTCTCGATAGCGCCGCTCTTTCCATGCTACGTGTTCGCCCGCTTCGATCTTCAGCGGCAGTACTTCGACGTAAAATACATGAGCGGGGTGCGCGCGATAGTTTCGGCGGGAAACGATCCGCTCGCGGTACCGGCGCCGATAGTGTCGGAGATTCGGCGGCGCGGCGTCGACGACGTGATCGAAAT